>CAZMEN010000035.1:0-29671 GCA_964565335.1 uncultured Algimonas sp.
CTCGGCAAACCTAACAATAAAAAAAACAAAAAACCAGGTTAAAAAACTTGCTACAGGGCCGGGCGGATCCCCCCCCCCACTCATCTTTCGAACTGGTGAGTTTCCCACTGCCCGGGCCTTCTAATTTAAGAGAGAGAGAAAACAAATGGAGGATGAATTGGCTTTACTAATTCCTATTATTGCGATCCTCATGCCCGTCTTTATTGTTTGGACAGTCATGCACTTTAAGCACCAAGATAAAAAACTCAATCACATGAGCGGCGATGAGATTGCCGAGCTAGAGCAGATGTCCAAGGTTGCTGATATTTTAGACCAACGTGTCGCCGTCCTGGAGCGGATCCTTGATGACGAAGTCCCGGATTGGAGAGAGAACAATGACTAAGAAGTCCTATAATAAAGATTGGAATGGCTACGAAGCTTATCATAATGAGGAAGGGTCGTCGCATAAGAAACTCCGTCGGAATAAAATTGACGGTGTTTTAGGCGGAGTTTGTTCCGGTATCGGAGATTACTTCGGCTTGGATCACACAATTGTAAGGGTCATTTTTGTCCTCTCAGTGATTTTCCTAAGCTTCCCGCTTATCGCTTACGTCATTCTTTGGATATTTATTCCCAAAGATGTGCGTGCGCCTTATCGCCGTGAGTATCGCCAAGCGCGTAGAGCGTATAGAGAGTCGCCCAACGCGCCGGTACGGACAACAACATTTAAGGATGTGAAGTCTAAATACCGTTCATTGGAGACGCGCCTTCAGGATTTGGAGCAATCCATCACATCAAAAGAGTGGAAGCTCCGTCGCGACTTTCGTGACTTAGAGTCCTAATCATTCCCCCGAACTGACCAAAGGAGGAGACGGTCATGTTAAAATCATTCGCAGTCTTGGCAGTCATTGCCACCGGAACAACCCTACCCGCCGTACAGGATATTCAACCTGTGAGAGGGGCAACAGTTTGCGTGTCCCAGTTTAATCTGGAATGGGGTGAAGATGGTTTTGAAGCTACGCTTTCCGAACAGGCAGACTTTGCACTCAAGCTTAAACTGTCAGGTGATAAAACTATCACCCTCGAGTTTTAGGAGGGACACATGAAACTTTCCGTAAAACTTACTTTATTAACAACAGCGGCGCTCTCTTTAGCGGCGCTGTCATCCCAAAGTATTGCGCAAGATGGAAATGGGTCAGAACTCATTATTGAAAACTTCGTCGGGACAATTAATTGGGAAAATGCTGCGGGTGATATCCGGGTGAAATCCCGCAAGAATATGGGCCAGACAGTCTTGGATGACCGGGATAGCGACTTGCTTATTGACGGTAAACACGACACTCTAGAGGGCACAAGTTGCAAGGGCTATTATGGTTCTTATGACATTAGCCTATTCGGCGGTAAGAAACGCAAAGGAAAGTTTGGAGGGTATGAAGACCTCGAAGATTTCCCTGTTTTGGACATTACAATTCCCCAAAACACTACGATTGTTATCCGGGATTCTATCCTCTTTTCAGCAGGTCAACCTAATGTCTATGCCGCGGATTTGTCCCTGCAACATTGCGGGAAAATCGAATTAGGTGATGTCGCAACGCGCGTTGATTTAGAGAGCAACGGCTCCGCAGATTTGAAGCTTGGCCGCGTCGATAGCCTTGACAGTGAAATGTCCGGATCTGGAGATATTGAAGGTGAGTTTGCACGCAATCTTTCCGTAGAAGGTCGCGGCTCTGGTGATATCGAATTCGATGAGGTGGAAACCCTAAATGTTGAACTTAGAGGTTCCGGTGATGTGGAAGTCGATATGGCGACACGCGTCTCGATAGAAGCCTCTGGCTCCGGTGATTTCGGCTTCGACACCATTTATGAAGTACTGGATTTTAAAGGCTCGGGTTCTGGTGATTTGTCAGTGGATGACTTTATCGGCAAAGGTGAATCCGTTGTTCAAATTCAAACACGCGGGAGCGGTGATGTCTCAGTCGATGAGGGCTCAATTCGTGATCTCTATGTCAGAGCTTCAGGTTCCAGTGACGTGGATATTGATGCCGATATTATTGACGCAGACGTTGAGGCGTCAGGGTCTTCAGACATTCATTTAAACAAAGTGAGTGGTAATCTGATTCAAAAAGAACGCGGATCTGCCAACATTCATATTAATTAAATGTCTCTGCCGTGCGATCGTAATTGAATAATCGTGCGGTAGAAAACTTTTCCCAAACCAATCGGCTGATGGGCAGAGGGTCGCCGAAATACTCAGAGACAATAGCTTCGGCCAGAAGCGGCGCAAAAACAAAGCCCCGCGACCCAAGCCCTGTAAGTACGTATATATTGTCCTTGAGCTGCCCCACAACAGGTAACGTGTCTTTTGAGGTGACTCTGACACTGGCGCGGGATAAGCTGGAATGAATACTAAATTCTCCTCCGATGAAGTGTTCAAATGACGTCTTGTTTCTAACATCGTCTTCTGTTTTGACAGTGAACGGGTTTTCGCCCGATACGAGCCTATCATGCGTTGCGCCAATCAATACGGTCTCTTCCACTGCGGCGGCATAGCCCCCATAGCTAACGGGATGTTTTAGGTTAGGGCTTGCCTGTCCTAGCGTGATCTGGCCCCGAGAGAACCGTAGAGGCAGGGTCGGTAAGAGAGATTTTATACCGAAACCGGTGGCTAAAAAAACGGGTCCGGACAGGGTCTCTAAGGCTTCAATTCTTTCAAAATCTATATCTACGGGTTCAAGAACTTCATCCCGGTATTTTTCAGGGCTAATTGTTAGGGCTTTTGCAAAATTTAATCTGTTCTGGCTTTCAGACATTAAGTGCTGTTCGGGCAAAGGACATTGCTCCAATATCTTTTGATGTCTCAAACTTTCCTTATCCGTTTTGGGGATATGTAGAATACCTTCGTCCAAAACAGCATTTTGATAAGTTTGTAAGGCATAGAGATAGCTTGCCAGAAAGAAGCGGCTCTCAGGCCGGTCTTGTAAATCTAATCGAGGCTTGATCAGAGCGGCTTTATTGCCGCTGGCCGCAATATGGTCAGGGTCTTCGATAAGGCGCGGCGTAACACCTCGTCGCAAAAACGCTTTTGCAAGAGATAACCCAGCAATGCCCGTGCCGATAATGGTAGGTGGTTCTTTTGGCGCGTAGGAAAGAGGGGTAGAAAATTTCTTGCTATACACGGCTTCAAGCCTGTGTCGTTTGCGGCCAAACCCCGTTTTGCGTTCAACGATAAAGCCAGCCTCGGTGAGGGCGCGTTTAACGGAACCTGCTACAGTAAAGGTCGCTAATTTGGCCTTTTCGGATGAGAGAGCAGCAATCTGCTTCATTATTGAAGGGGACCACATGTCAGGGTTTTTACTCGGACTGAAACCATCCAAAAACCAAGCATCAGCACGTAGAGACATTTCATTCAACGCGTTCTCGATATCATCATGGATAAGGGTGAGTGTAACATTGCCAAAATGAAGGCGGTGGAAGCCCCTCACCCGTCCCGGCCACTTCCTTATCAGTTGCTCGGCATAAGTCTTGAGCTCCGGCCAAGCGTTCAAAGCCCTCGTAAGCTGGTCTTGGTCGAACGGAAATTTCTCAATTGAGACAAAATGAAGATGGCCGTTTTCAGGAGAAGACTGGTCCCACATTTGCCAAGTAGCTAAGAAGTTCAGGCCGGAACCGAATCCCAATTCGGCAATCACAAAACGTACCGTGCCTTGCCATGCATCCGGCAGGCCGCACCCCTTTAAGAAAACGGTACGCGTTTCTTGCAAGCCCCCATCTGTTGAGAAATATATATCGCCAAAGGCAGGGGCCGCAGGTGTGCCGGGGCGGCTCCAATCAAGCTGTGCCGGAGGGCAGAGTGTAAGCGGGCGAGGGGATGGCATGACGACTTAAATTACGTCAAAAAACATGACGCCCACCATCGACTATTGTGCCATAAGGCGTTTGAATAAAGTCTGTTCCATATAACCATCAGCGGGCAATCCATTTGAGCGTTGCCAAGCACGTATTGCTTTACGGGTATTGGGGCCAACGCGGCCGTCAACGCCGCCGGTCGAAAAGCCTAATTGTGTTAGCCGTGATTGCATGAGTTTTTTATCTTCGAAAGTTAGCGGTTTGTCTTCGCGCGGCCAGGGAGTCTGCAAAATAGATTGTCCGCGTAAGGCTTCACCCAAAACTGTGATGCCCATGGCATAGCTCGTAGACCTATTGTATTTCATTATGACATCAAAGTTTTTAAATGTCAGGATTTTGGGGCCACGATGTCCACCAGGCGCGATCATTTTGGCGTCGAGAAATCCTGCTTCGGCACTCCACCTTTGGCCTTTAATTGGGGAAACGCCTAATGCGGTCCATTCATTGATGGTTTTATTTGTGCCTTCCAAAAGTGAATAATCAAAACCTCCGGGTACGCTAACCTCTGCCATAACTGGCTCGCCTTTGCGCCAGCCGTGACGGGCGAGGTAATGCGCGGCGCTGCCCAAAGCATCAGCACGGTTCTCCCACAGATCTTTATTGCCATCATTATCGAAATCCACGGCGTAATCTCTAAATGTACTTGGGATAAATTGAGTCATACCCATTGCACCGGCCCAAGCGCCTTTGAGCTGGTCGGGGCGAACGTCACCGGCTGAAACTAAGTCAAAAATTGCTAGTAGCTCCCTCTCACCAAAGGCAGAGCGCCGCCCCTCGAAGGCAAAGGTGGAAAGCGCGCTAATCGTATCGTAATCTCCCATGATACGGCCATAACTCGTTTCTAGCCCCCAAATAGCTGTTAAAATATGGCGCGGGACATTGTAGCGGGCCTCAACAGCATCAAAAACGGCTTTAGTGTCCGCTAATCTCGATTTCCCTACATTCAGACGTCCCGCAGAGGCGGCATTGTCGACATAAGACCAAACAGGTTTCGTGAATTCAGGTTGGTTGCTGTCGCGTTCTAACGCCAAGGGGTTTATTTCAGCGTCTTTTAAGAGGCCAACGACCAAAGCGCGATCATAACCTTTCGCGATGGCGCGAGTCGTGAAATCAACTTTCCACGCCTCGAACCGTTGCTGCTGAGACAAGCCATTCGTAGCTTTGGCTAAGGCTGTGTTTGCCGGAGCATTAGATGACGGCAGGGCTTCTGCGGCCGGGGTTACAGCGCAGCCTGTGATAAGAATGCAAGACGCTGAAAGGATAAGAAGGGAACGTAAGTTTTTCATGCTTTTCTGCTATCAAAAAAACATGTCTGCAACCAGTGTCTTTGCGCAGACGCGGCGGCGTAAAAGCACAAGCAAGAGTATGTGGTGTTTATAAGTGGATTTGTGAGTTGCTTCGGCAGGATAATGCACCATTGTGCGTTGACTTTGGGTGCGCCGATACGTATATGCCGCCTTCGAGATAAATAAGGCGCTTTTGCGTCAGCAGGAAAGTATAGACCGATGAAAGTCCGTAGTTCACTAAAGTCCCTTAAAAACCGTCATCGCGACTGCCAAATTGTGCGTCGTAAAGGTCGTCTGTACGTCATCAATAAAACGGACCCACGTTTTAAGGCTCGTCAAGGCTAAGTCGCCACTGCGATTTCACAAAAATTTGCGCGACTGCGCTTATATTACATGTCTAACGCCTCTTGCCTCTTACCGCCGGAGGCGTCAGTGTATTCAGGTGTTGAAATATTTCCCGAAAACGCTTCTGTCTATTTTTCTCGCGGCAGGTTTTTCAGTTAGCGCTTCGGCGCAAATTATTCCGCCTGAAGAGGCACCTCTTCCCGAGATTACGATTCCTGATTTGGACTCCGTTGCGCCGCCAGAGTCCGAAACGGCTGATGATAAAGACAAGGTAAAAAATCTTCCTGATTACTCCCGTCTTTCTGCCAAAGAAGAACGCAGTTTGCGTTTGGACGCCATTTTTGAACGTCTTGCAGCCGCTGAAAGTGAAGAAAAAGCCGAATTGATTGCCGAGGAAGTCTGGGCCATTTGGCTCGATAGCGGCTCTGCTTCGGTCAATTTCGTCTTAAGACGCGGGACGGCAGCGCATAAATCCGGTAAAAAAGATCTCGCGCGCCGATTATATGATCAAACGCTTACGCTGTCCCCTGACTATGCTGAAGGGTGGGCGCGGTCTTCACGTTTGGCTTTAGAGGAAGAAAACCTGTCCCGCGCCCTGACGGAAGCCGCCCAAACACTCACATTAGAGCCGCGCCATTTCTACGCGCTTTGGACGATGGGAAATGTCTTTGAAAAACTGGGCCGGAACGATGAAGCTCTGGAAGCCTACAGGGAGGCAAGTAAACTCCATCCGCAGTTAAAAGCGGTAAAAGACCGCTTGGCTGCGTTGGAAAGCCGTCTCAATGGAGATGTGCTTTAGCCGAGATGCACTCAAAGCGCGCGATTAACGTTTTCCGCCTTTTTGAATCAGACTAAGTTTTTGTTTCCGCGTCAGCTGTTTAATGGCGTATTCCCGTTGACTGGCTTGGCCTCTACCTTCGGCTTCCTCTGAATAGACTAATTTCACGGGCAGACGGCGCGCCGTATATTTGGCCCCTTTCCCTTGATTATGGGTATCAATCCGCTTTTCGAGCCCTTTGGCGATTCCTGTATAAAGGGAGCTGTCCGCGCATTGAACGATGTAAACAGACCAACTCATTGAGTGGGTTATTGCGCTTCCGGCGGCGTGCCAGTTTTTGCAAGGCCCGCTAGGTTTTCGTCCACTATGTGAGCAGCATTTATGACCGTCTGAACGGCGCTCGCGTAGAAGGTTTGTGGAATGGTTTCATATGTATCGGTGGGTCGGTGATAATGAGGATGGTCTTCAACACCGAAATAGCCAAAGGGGACACCTACGCGATGAAAGGCTCCGTGATCAGACTGCAGCGTCCAGTCATTCGGTCCGTCTTCGGGACGGTCATGACCAAATGACAGCATTAGCCTCGTATCCTTAGCCGCCTTTTCCATAAGCGGTCGAAGGGCAGGCGTGTGGTGGCTGCCCGCGAAATATAATTCGGTTTCATTTTGACTGATCATATCTAAGTTAAGGTTAAAGGCAGGTCGGTCTTTAAAATAAGCGTTCTGGGCAACGAAAGCGCGTGCGCCGCTTAAGCCCCGTTCTTCGGCGTCCAGCCACACAAACATAATGTCATGGTCAGGCGGTGAGATTCTAAAACTTTCGGCTATGGCGAAGAGAGCGGCACTGCCTGAGGCATTATCATCCGCGCCATTATAGATATCATCACCTCTGACACCTAGATGATCGTAATGCGCTGTTATGACCAAAACGGGGCCTTTATTCCCATCATCCGTGTCAATTAACCCGATAAGATTAGACCCTTCAAGCGGGTCATTTATTTTCCCGTCACGGCTTCGCGGCGTGAAGGTGAAAACAGACTCGATTGTGTCATCGAAAATGTTCAAGGCTTTGATTTCGGTCTTTAGGTAATCCCTTGCCTTGTCGCCTCCGGGCGTGCCTGTCGCGCGGCCTTGCATGTTATCCGCTGATAGCGTTTCGAATACACGTAAGGCGGTTCCCATATCTGTATCAGTTGTGTTGACAGAGCAGCCTGCCAATACTGCAAGAGCAGGAAGTCCAATAAATTTAGCAATATGTTTCATATCTATTCCGGTAAGTTTTCGGCAAAGTAACGTTTGGCATTTCCGCCCATAACCTTGCGCAGCGTCGGCTCATCCAAGCCTTGTTTCAAGAGTTCGTGTGTGAGAGCGGCCAATTCTGATGTATCAAAACTTGTCCTAACAGAGCCGTCAAAATCTGACCCTAGGGCCACCGCATCGGGCCCCAATAAATCAACCGCGTGAATAATTGCGGCGGCGACACCCTTTGGCGAAATATCACATATAACGCCGCCAAAATAACCAATGCCAATAATTCCGCCGCGTCCAGCGATCTCTTTTAGGAGAGAGTCGGGAAGGTTCCGGTTCTTAGTGCGCGGGCAATGACTAATTGTGCCGCCATGCGAAATGAAAATAGGGCGGGTCGTAATGGCTAATGTATCTCGTACCGAGGCCACAGACGAATGTGCCACATCAATCATAATTTCTTGGCGCTCCATTTCCTGCACAGCACGTTTGCCAAAGTCGGAGAGACCTTTTTGACTACGGCCATGCATGGAGCCTCCTAATTCATTATCGAAGAAATGCTGAAGGCCCATTGCGCGATAGCCTTCATCATAGAGCCGCCGAATATTTTCAATCTTACCTGCGAGAGGATGAGCGCCTTCTGTTAAAAGTAAGCCAATTAAGACATCTCCTTTTTGCTCTAAATCTGCTTTGTTTTTGGCAATAACGAGATTGTTTCTTGGATTATCCGCTAGACGATGAAGGCGTTGGGCCTGATGGGCGGCCCGTTCATATATAGAATCCCATGTCCGTATCGGCCATAATTGCGCTTTGGCCAATAGCGCAATATCATCTGGGGCATCTGCATCATTACCGTCAAAGTTTAACCCGCGCGGCGATTTTGTCACCGCGGAAAAAACCTGAATATTCACGCCGCCTTCCCGCAGGCGCGGAAAATCAACTTGGCCGTAATCGTGACGCTTTTCGGGATTACGCCGCCATAAAAGGTTATCAGCATGGAGGTCGACTATCATTAGATCATCGTGCAGAGTTTGGGCGATGTCAGAGACAGGATAGGCGGTATGCGGCGTAACACGGTTGAGGTCTTTATCTACCCCCGGGACCATAATAGCAAAAACATAGAAAGCTGCCGCGCCAACCACAGTCAACAAGCCTAACAGACCCCAAATCAAAACACGTTTCATTAACTGCGCCACTTCAAAGTTTTGGCCTTTACGGGATTAACAAATTCAATCTTGTCTTTGCATGATTTAGCCCATGCTTTTTTCAAAGAAAAATACCATTTGGCTTGTGTATCAGCATCCTCAATCAACATAAGGCGCGGATCAAATTTTAGGCCCATTTGCTGCAGGTCAACCATACGCGCATCTTGTCGTAAGAACTTACGCGCGCCGGTTTTGATAAAAGGCTTTAGAAGCTTGAACGCTAAATGGTCAGAAAAGAAAACTTGGCGAATCTCCGTTTGGCTATCATCAATTGGTGTAACCGCCGTAAAAGATAAAACAGTCTTATGGCCGACTTTAATATGCTCGGTTCGAATGCCGGGGAGTTGAAATCTAATTTCGGTCACTGGTTTTCCGCCGAGGAGTTTATAAGCAAAGCTATTAGAGGAAGGGCTGTGCGGCGTCATCGCAAAACCAACACCGTAGGGCGCAAAGGCTTTTGATTTTTCATGAATGGATTGTTCGGAGCGCCACCACCATTGACGATGGACATAGGGGCCGTGGGCAGGGTCCATAAGGCCAATCACAGCATGATCAACATGACAATTCAAAACCAAGCTGTCTTGCAAAACAGGGCGATTTTTCGCGAAAGGAAAACTTGGCGGCGGGATGTCAGGCGCGCCTGAAAATTTGGGGTCGCGTGACAGATAGACCCATATCAGATGGCCATCCTCGCGAATGAGAAATGTTCTGACTTTGATGCCGTCAGTTTTGACGCTCTGCTCTTTGCAGAGTGCAGGGATGTCTTTGCATAGCCCGTCATTCACATCGAAACGCCACCCATGATAAGGGCATTCAACTGTGTCGTTCTTAATGCGGCCTGCGGAAAAAGGGGCGGCACGATGCGGGCAGATGTCACGCAGGGCGAAGAGTGTTCCGTCCTCTTTTCTGCCGATTGTGATGGGCTCTCCGGCAATCGTTCTACGAACCATCTTGCCAGACTTCACATCTCCTGACACTCCGGCAAAATACCAAATATCAAAAACAAACTCTGTCGTCGAAGCCGCCATTACAAATCTATATCGCCCCTTCGCCGCCCTTGCTAGTCGGCAGGTTCAGTTTGTAGAGAATGGTTATCGTGCGTAACAAGAAAATAAGCCCCGCGCCTAACGATAGGCTAATCAGTTCGGAGAGACCCTGCGCCCGTGCTATGTAATAAAGAGCGGCACCTGCGAAAGCGGCCGTGGCATAAATGTCCGCTTTCAATAATATCGGCGTTTCATTACAGACAATGTCACGCAGCAATCCGCCCGCGGTAGCCGTAATTGTCCCCATGATAGCACAAATGATGATGTCATAATCCAGTGCATAGGCTTTTGACGCCCCGACGACTGCAAAAAGCGCAAGACCCGCTGAGTCGAGCCATCTCAGGCTGCGGAACTTCGTCCAAAAACGTGGGGCTAAAAAGGCAGCAAGGCCTGCGCTCGCGGCGATGAGTAAACTGATTTGATCGCTGAGCCAAAAAACGGGTTGCCCTAAAAGTATGTCGCGTAAGGTCCCGCCTCCGATGGCCGGCAGTAAAGCGATGACAACAACGCCGAATACGTCCATGCGTTGTCTGACGGCAATCAGGCCTCCGGAAACGGCAAAGACAAAGACGCCGACCCAGTCGAATAAATCCAAAAATAAGGCGGATGTCACAGAGCTGTCCTGACTGCGTTGGTTGTTATTGAACCCGCCTCTATCAGACCTTTGCCAATTTCCAAATATCTTCCGGTGTATGTCCAACTTCGCGGAGCAATTTTATCGTTGTGTCCAGATTGCGTTTAGAGAGCTTTTCTCCCAAATCGTTACACACGAGGCCGTGGTGGTAATAAAGCGGTGTCTCCCACCTCATCAGGTTTTGTATGAGAACCTGTAACGCGGTTTCACCAAATAAATCTGCTCCGCGGACAATATGGGTCATGTTCTGAAAGGCGTCATCATGTGTACCTGCAATCATATAGCTACATCCGATATCTTTTCGCGCTATGACAGGGTCAATACGGTTTTTTAGGGCGTCCAGAACATCATGCCGGCCGGAATTTAAAGGCCCAATGTCTTCGAAGGCTGCAGCTTTGTTTAATGAGGTAACAGCCTTCTCCAAATCTAGTCTTACCGCAAAGGGTAGAGAGGGGTTATCACGATAGGAGGATTCGCTAAGGGCGTTTAAAACACGTGCTTTGTGGAATTCTTCCGGAGCACTTTCAGGGCTTGGGTTTTGACCTTGTTGAATTTCACCACGCGTCAAGAGGCAGGGATACGCTAAACCTCTTTCAACCAAATCCATGACAACCTTTGCATAGTCCGGATAAAATCGACTTTGAACCCGAGTCGGTACAGGCCAGTCAAAACCGAGCCAATCCAAATCCTGACACAAACCTTGCGTATAGTCTGTCTTACAACGCGTGTGGTCCGTATCTTCAATGCGGAGTAAGCACGTTCCGTTTTGGCGCTCCGCAAATTGAAACGCTTCCAAAGCGGCACGGGCATGACCTATATGAAGATGGCCAGTCGGGGAGGGCGCAAATCTTGTTCTCATGATATTTTAGCGCCGCATCATACTGCCTAGTATGCCCCTCACTGCATTTCTCATGGCGCGGCGCGCGATAAGGCGGCCTTCGCGTTTGATTTCCTTCATAATAGCACTGTCCTTTTTACGGCGCGTGCGAGTTCTGGACGATGTTTTTTTCGTGCGTTTCGCTTTTAATTTTTCGCGTTCTGCTCGCTTGGCTTCCGCCGCTTCGGCTTTGGCCCGCTTCTTCGCTTTTTCTTCTAGCTCTTCATAAGCGCTTTCGCGGTCAATTGCCGTATCATAAACCCCGGCAACTGGACTCTCTTTAATAATGTCTTTTCGTTCGACTTTTGTGGCTGGCCCAATACGGCTGGCCGGCGGGCGGATGAGCGTGCGCCCAACAATGCCGGGAATACCTTTTTCATCGAGTAGGCTGACCAAGGCTTCTCCAACGCCTAAATCGGTAATCACGTCTTCTGTATCAAAGGCCGGGTTCTCGCGGAAAGAACTCGCCGCAGCTCTGACAGCTTTTTGTTCTTTAGGTGTGTAGGCCCGCAGCGCGTGTTGAATACGATTGCCGAGTTGGCCCAATACACCATCGGGAATGTCCATCGGGTTCTGAGTCACAAAATAAATACCAACGCCTTTGGAGCGAATGAGACGCGCCACTTGCTCTATCTTATCAATCAGGGCTTTGGGGGCATCATCAAAAAGGAGATGCGCTTCATCGAAAAAGAAAACCATTTTCGGTTTATCAGGATTGCCGACTTCCGGTAGTTCTTCAAATAACTCAGATAACAACCAGAGCAGAAAAGTAGAGTAAAGCGAAGGGGCGTTAATTAACTCATCCGCGGCCAAAATTGAGACAACACCCCGCCC
Source organism: uncultured Algimonas sp. (assembly GCA_964565335.1). Lineage (GTDB taxonomy): Bacteria > Pseudomonadota > Alphaproteobacteria > Caulobacterales > Maricaulaceae > Litorimonas. The sequence continues at coordinate 12,135 of CAZMEN010000035.1, forward strand.
GGCTTCTGTTGTATGCATCAAATCTTCTAATTTGAGTGCAGGCTCTCCGAAAAATTCTTCTGCGCCCGCTCGTTCTAATCTTAAAAGGCTGCGTTGAATAGCGGCTACGGACTGTGAGGTTACATTCCCATATTTACGGCTGATTTCGGCTTTGTTGTCCGAGAGATAATTGAGCAAGGCCCGCAGGTCTTTGAGGTCGAGCAGTAACATGGCTTCATCATCGGCGAGCTCAAAAGCAATGGTGAGAATACCTTCCTGCGTTTCATTCAGCCCCATAAGGCGCGCCAAAAGCGTAGGCCCCATTTCAGAAATTGTTGTTCTTACGGGGTGACCTTGCTCGCGGTAAAGGTCCCAAAAGATTGTTGGCATGGCTTCATACTCATATCCCTTGCCCAAGAGACCTTCATAGTCATTTCCGATTAAGCCGATTTTTATGGCCCGTGAGACTAGCTTGTCATGAAGTTTGTGAGTTTCTGAACCAGATTGAGAAATGCCTGAGAGGTCACCTTTCACATCGGCTGCAAAGACAGGCACACCCGCTTTGGAAAACCCTTCTGTCAGAATTTGTAGCGTGACTGTTTTGCCTGTCCCTGTGGCCCCGGCAATTAATCCGTGGCGGTTGGCGAGCTGTAGGAGAAGATTTTGCCTAACGCCTTCATCATCTGTGCCGACAAATATATGATTACTCGCATTATCAGTCATGTTATCAATTTCTCATCTTTCGAACGTGAAAATATTATGAAATAGGCCTAAGGTAAGCACAAGAAAAAGCTGGTGGCTACGGCCCCGTAGTTACAGTGTCATAAGAATAGAGGGTATCTATGTCCAACGCGGCAAAAAACAATGAAAATGACGCACATTTGGGCATTGAGAAGACGATAGGTGGAAGCCTGTTGTTCATTGCCTTCATTATCGGGATTGCAGGCCTTTATGTTATTCGAGATATTGTTACGCCATTTGCACTCGCTGTTTTTATTTGGTTGATAATTGATGCTTTTGCGCGGTGGATGGACAGGCTGTCGCCTAAATTCCCTTATTGGCTGGCTCTCATAATAGCGGTTTTGACGGTTGTTGCGGCCTTCATTGGCATAGGCTTTATTATTGCCGATACGGCGTCCGACATTGTCAAACAAGCCCCGCTTTATGAAGAGAAAATTCAGAACATTTTCACATGGTTTGGTTCTTTAACGGGACAGGAAAACGTAAACTTTGCAAGTTTGAATGACCGTTTCGGTCTCGGCGATAAGCTTCAATCAGGTCTGGCGGGTTTTGCCAGCTCCATTCAAGGCGTTTTGGGGAATTTGAGTTTTATTGCGATTTATGTGGCGTTCTTGTTTGCGGCACAGTCAAGTTTTCCTAAAAAAATGGATGATTTGTTTCCGGACCGCAACCGCCGCGCGCAAGCGCGCAAAGTGGGTGAACGCATCCGCCACTCAATTGAAAAGTATCTCGGCGTACAAACGATTATCAGCCTCATGCAAACTGTTGTGTCTTATATCGCCATGGTGGCCTTGGGACTAGACAATGCGCTGTTCTGGGCGCTTGTTATCTTCATTTTAAATTACATTCCAATCGTAGGCGGACTTGCCGCTGTCGCACTTCCTGTTCTTTTTGCAGGGGTGCAATTTGACAGTTTGGGGCGCATTGGAATTCTGGCAAGCGCTTTGTTTGGAGCACAATTTATCATCGGCAATACCATCCAACCCAAAATGATGGGAGACAGTATGAACCTGTCTGCGCTTGTTGTCGTGCTGTCTTTGACGCTTTGGGGCGCATTATGGGGCGGTGTCGGGGCTTTTCTCTCAGCGCCCCTAACAGTGATTATCATGATTATTTTGGCTCAATTTCCGACAACGCGCTGGATAGCTGTCTTGCTGTCCGCTGATGGCCAACCGGATTTGGACCCAATGGAGAAACAAGCAAAAAATGCGCAGCCGTCTCTATAACTGCGAGGGTTGATGCAGCTGAATAAGTGGAACCAATGAATTCTATCAAGCCCAGAGGGCGCCGCTATTCACACAGGCGTGATGATATCGTCAATCGCCTATTCAGATTAGCTTGATATAAGTAAATTATGAAACGCACTCTGTTCTATTCAATTGGCCTCTTATCTTTGACGGGTATATCGACCGTTTTTTTATTGGGAGGTGTCCATGCGCAAGACGCTTCTACGCAGACGAAAATGGACACCGCCAAGATAACCAAGGCGGATACATTGCAAAGTGCTCAACCAAATTTCGTCTTGGAGTTGTTTACATCTCAAGGCTGTTCCTCCTGTCCTCCGGCGAATAGATTTGTCGCGGATATGTCACAAAGCCGCGATGATGTTTTGGTTTTGTCTTACGGTGTGACCTATTGGGATTATCTGGGCTGGAAAGATACATTTGGCGATCCACGCTTTACTGAACGTCAACGGGACTACGGTAAATATTTGGGTTCTAATAATTACACGCCTCAGATTGTTTTAAACGGTTCAGCCCATTCCCCGCGTTATTCAAAAAATGATGTGACTTCCATGCCTCTACAAAAGATACGCCCGGCGGCCGCACTCTCTTTGAATTCGAAGAATGAATTAATCGTGACAGCGGACACCATCGAAGCAGGTCATAGGCTGTCCCTTGTGCGATTTCAGCCGGGTTCACAAAATGTCGCGGTCAAGCGCGGTGAGAACTCTGGTCGTACGCTGGCTATCGAGAATGTTGTATTGGACGTGGATGTAACGGAGTGGCGCGGTAGCCCGTTTACAGTGATGTCTGAATTGGAAGCAGGGCAAACTTACGCCGCATTGTTCCATGCGCCTGAATCAAAGAGGATTGTAACAGCTGCATTATTGTCCCCACAATAAGCCAAAATAATGGGCCTAAGCGGGGCTGAGACCCAAAGGTCCAGTACGGGCCGATATCATACGGTCCGGGAAGGGGAGTGTCAGTTGGCGAGTTTGTAAAAAACTCGGAAAGGGTAGAGGGGCTGTAAGAGAACCGAATAATCTACAATCCACCAACCGACAGGCTTCAACTCGCAGGCGCTCATGTCAAGATAAAGGCGCGAATGTGGCAAAATTGTGATTTTCGGCAGCGGTGTGTCAAGCCGCAAAAGAGTGAGTAAGCCGCCGCTCCGTCTCTATCCGACTTGTCAAATGGATTGCGTACCCTAAAATGTCGTTATGTCTAATATTGTTCCGCTCACGCAGAGACCGCATAAACAACCTAGCCAAGTGGCGTTTGACAGGCGGGAACTCGGGTTGATTTTAAATGTGTATGGCCAGATGGTCTCGAAAGGGGAGTGGAAAGATTACGCGCTTGATTTTTTGAAAGATCGCGCTGTTTTTTCAATCTACCGTAAAGCTTCTGAACATGCGCTTTATAGTATCGAGAAAAGGCCGGCCCTGCGGAATAAACAAGGGCAGTTTGCTGTCATTGCGCCTGGAGGTCTCATTTTAAAAAGAGGTTATGACCTTGCGGGTGTCCTGCGTGTTTTCGATAAGCAGCGTTTTAAAACGGTGTAAATGTTGCAGAGGGGGCGTGACCTCTTATTGAAGGGACAGGCTTCTATAAAAAAACCCGCCTCGAGAGGCGGGCTATCACTTTAATACCACAGTTCCAAATTAAGACGTGGACGCGGCTTTGTTTGACAAGAGAAGACGCTCAATAAGTGTCTTCAAGATTGCCATAACTGAAGCGGCCCCAAAAACGGCCCCAAGACTTGTTAGAATTGCGGTCAGATATTCCCCGATACCCGGAATGCTTCCCAAACTACCTGAACCACCCATCATAAGAAAAATTGCGGCAATAATTACACCGCGGCGATGATCGTGATCCAAGAAAAAGCCCGAAAGTAAACCTAGGATCGCTAACACCATGGCGTCATAACCCCCGATATTTGTGAAAGCCAAACCAACGGCTGCGAGCGCGCTGATACCCCAAATGATTTTAGCAAGTGACATAGTTTCTCTCCCCTTATGTCGCAAAATGCGAATGATTGCGCCCTCTTTGTGACGTCAATCAAGGGTAGAATTGTCATAAAATTGTCTTAAATGCAAGGGCGGCTTTATTTGAGGCGTTTTGGTGAGGACCTGCTGCTATAAAAAAACCCGCCTGCGAGGCGGGTTTCACTATTTGAATTTAAATGGATTATTATTCGCGCCCGAACAAACTTAACAGGATTTGGAACATGTTAACGAATGCCAAGAGCAAAGAAGCTGCGCCATAAGCAGATAGCTTTTGCATCATAAGGGCGTCGCCTGAGCTGCCGTAATAAATCCGCTTGAGCATTTGTGTTTCCCACGCTGTAATCATAGCAATAGCGGCAAGGGCGACAATATTGATAATGATATCAAGAGGACCTGTCGGTTGCAGGGCCGGGAAAAATGCTCCCAAAAGACTTATGGCAACATATCCTACAAAGGCTGCAATTGCGTATTTAATGAAAGCGCCTAGATTGCGCTCTGTTGTATACCCAAAGAGGCTGAGCGCGCCAAACATGGCGACGGTCATGAAAAAGACTTTGGCTAGGACAACGCTTGGATATACGACGGTAATGGCCGATACAAATACGCCGAGGAAAGCAGCAAACCCAAATAAGAACGCTAGAACGCCGCCTTTACTCATTGAAGGGAGCTTAGCTCCCACAGCACCAAAAAGCACTGGAATAGCAATAACAAAGCCTAAAAGCACAAACGGGCTTTTCATAAGGCCACTTTGCATAACAAACGGCGCGCTGACATAAGCGACAGCAGCGGTCACGAGCATTGCCATCGCCATGTAGCGATAGGTACCCAACATGAAACTCTTTAAGCCGACATCGGTTTCTGCACCTGAGCCGACGGACGTGTTAAAATCATTCATTAAACGCTCCTTTATAAACGTTGTTCGCAAGGCTTATACAAGATTGCCATGCACTCTGTCATATATATAAGACATTTTTCTGATAATTCAAAGCTATGCTCCACTTAAAATTTAAGGACAGATTATAATGGAAAAACGCCAATTGGGTCTGACGGATATTCAAGTCACCTCTGTTTGTTTGGGAACCATGACGTGGGGGGAGCAGAATACAGAAGTTGAGGCGCATGAGCAGTTGGATTACGCTTTGGACCGCGGGATCAACTTCATTGATACTGCGGAAATGTATCCGGTGCCGGGACGGGCCGAAACACAGGGGCGAACGGAGCAATATGTCGGGACGTGGATAGAGGCCCGCAAAAACCGCGACCAATATATCTTGGCTACCAAAGTGACGGGGCGCTCGCAAATGACGTGGTGCCGGGACGTAGATGTTCCTCTCACGCGACATACATCGCAGCAAATTGACGAGGCGGTTGAAAATTCATTGAGGCGTTTAAAGACAGACTATATCGACTTGTATCAACTCCACTGGCCTGACCGTCCGTATTCCGGCTTCGGGTTTCACGCTTATCATGATTACGATACGCAGGACATGGTGCCCTTAGAGGACATTCTCGCCACGCTTCATAAACATGTTGAAAAAGGCAATATCCGCCATATCGGTGTGTCGAATGAATCCGCTTGGGGCACGATGAAATTTCTCGAAGTGGCGAAGCTGAAAAACTGGCCGCGTATTGTGTCAAATCAATGCGTTTACAGTCTCGTGGCCAGACGGTTTGATTACGACCGAGCAGAAATTGCGTGCCGGGAAGGCGTAGGGCTACTCGCTTATTCTCCGCTCGCAATGGGGTATTTAACGGGTAAATATGATAAGGGAGCCGCCCCCAAAGGATCCCGTAAAGATTTGTTCCCGCAATTTTTAGGACGATACGAGTTGGCAGATGAGGCTATTTTGGACTGTAATGAGGCCGCCCGTAAATTAGGTTTAACGCCAACAGAATTCGCTTTGAAATTTGTCGAAACGCGAGATTTCGTAACATCAAATATCATTGGCGCCACATCGATGGAGCAGTTAAAAGAAAATATCAATGCCCATGAAATTGTCTGGACGGACGAGATGGAGGAGGAGGCAACACGCCTTCACCGTCGCTATCGTTCACCGGCTGCGGGCTAAACAAACGCGTAACTTTCGGGCTGTTAAACGAGCCATACAACTATATGATTTTATTTGCCGCGATTAAAATGCAGCCACGCACAGTGGCGGCGCTTACCCGTATTCAAAAAGGCGTTTCAGGCGCGCGGTGGTCAGCCCCGGAAAAGCTTCATATCACAACAGGCTATTTCGGTGAGGTGGACGATGACCGTGCGGAAATACTCGACAATGAATTGGCCAAATTAAAGCTTTCGTCGTTTGAGCTTTCCGTTCAAGGGGCCGGACATTTCGGTGCCTTGGAACCGCATTCCTTATGGGCAGGCGTTAATCCACACCCTTCATTATTTCGCATTCACGATCATTGTAAAGTCGCGGCGCGGCGAGCCGGCATCGCTATGGAGAAGCGAAAATATAGTCCGCATGTTACTTTGGCCTATCTTAAAAAAGGGGCGCCGCTCGACCGCATCATCAAGTTTGAGCAACGGCTGGCGGGTTTCGAGGCTGGCCCTTTTTTAGTAGACGAGTTCTTTTTATACTCTAGTTGGAAAAAACTTAATGGCCCGAATGTCTACCGGATGGAGGCAAGTTACCCACTGCTGGGATAACGTCATAAACGTCCTGTTTCAAAGCCGAGCAAATTGACCAGATGGACAATGACCATAAAACCCGTGGCAATACTGGTCAGACAAATGATCATCCAAGGCAGGCGGTGGGGTTTAATACTCGGTTTTTCTGCAAAATGGTTTCGGAGACCCAATAAGGCTAAACCTGCGCATAAAGCTAATGCTATGAGTGTTAAAACCATGTCGTCTGAGCGTGTCATGTCCGCCTCTTTTTCGAGCCTTAAATTCAAGCCACTAGGCTAATGAGGCTTTATGCCTTTTCGTGCGGCTCGCTAACACCATGTTGGGTTTTATGCCAGTGAAAAGGACGTGTCTTCAACTCGGCTAAGGCTCGGATCGTTGGCCAGAAAAGGAGCAGCCAGTAAAAGGGCATGAGCAGCGCAAATGGCATCAATGCCGCTTTACCCGAACGAGCAGTTCCTATCGCGCCAATTAATATTCCGGCAGCCAGACTTGTTCCGAACGCAATAAAATGCGCCCAAGAGAAGGGGAGGCTCCATCCCAAGCTCCAATAGGCGGCGGCATAGACTATGGCGAAAATTACAGCAGGCGTAAAAATGAGGGCGGAGAGGACAACATAAGCAATGGTGAATTGCACAGACAGGAAGCGTGCCAATCCGAGCGTACTTCTCGGTTTGAGGGGAGCGTGCATATGCATAAGCCAAGTTTGGCAATACCCTTTCATCCAACGGGATCTCTGATCATTCCACGCTTTAAACGTTGAAACGGCTTCCTCCCGAGTGGGCGGTAAAATATAACCAATATGATAGCCGAGCGCGGATAGGCGGAAGCTAAGGTCCGCATCTTCAGTCACATTATAGGCGTCCCACCCCCCGCAGTCTTCCAGGGGGGCACGACGCATATGGTTGGATGTGCCGCCCAATGGAAAGGGAAAGTTTATGTTGGCCAAGAAAGGTAACCAGACATGAAACAGCGCAGAATATTCTAAAGTAAATTGTGCTGCTATCCAAGAGTCCGCCGGATTATAATAATTTAAAGGTGCTTGCACAGCGGCCCAATGGGGTTTGTCTTCAAAAGCGATAAGAGCCGCTTTCAGCTGATCCGGATGCGGACAGTCCTCGGCATCATAGATTGTAATGACGTCTCCCTTTGTGAATGGAAGCGCGTAATTCAACGCACGAGGCTTGGTTTGGGGGTGGCCGGGCGGCACAATGATGAGGTGGAAGGGCGCACGAATTTCTTTTTCGACAGCCGCAATCGTTTCAGGGTCAACGGCTTCGCATATGAGGAATATCTCTAATTTCTCTCTCGGGTAATTAAGTGTCTCCAAATTTCGCATTAGCAGCTCAACCATATTAGCCTCATGGAACAAGGGGACTAAAACGCTATAAACCGGGTAATGGGAGGGAGCGTATTCTTTGGGCGACTTTGGCTTTTGGCTCACAGCCGCGCAGAGACGCAATAAGGCGATCATCACGCTAAGCCAGGCAATGATAGAGGCCGTATGAAAAACGGTATTCATGGGGTGACGCCACATTGCGTATGGCAAAAGAAAAAACGGCAGAATTAAAAATAGCTTGAACCAGAGAGAGGCTTTTTCTTCAGCCCTCGGGACGCCGGATAAATCCTTGAGCTTCACATTGCTGTCAGGCGCGTAACGGCCCATCTGGCTGCGTCTTGAATGACGGGGTCACTGTGAACCGTATGCACATCCGCATAAGGCCGTAAGTGGGGCGTTCCACTATTGCCGATAGCGTAAAGAACATTGCGCAAAAATCGGGGCCAACCAATGCGCTTGATAGGAGAGCCGGAAAACATCTGCCGAAACCCCGTATCTCCCAACTCAGACAATGTAGACAGTGCGGGCGAATTTAAATCTTCTCTTGCAGCCAGCTTTATGATTTTTCCGACTTCCGCAAATTTATTCCAAGGGCAGACAGCCAAACAGTCATCACAGCCATAGATACGATTACCCATGTTTTCACGCAGATCTATATCAATCGGGCCTTTATGCTCTATTGTTAAATAGGAAATGCAGCGCCGAGCATCCAACTGATAAGGCGCCGGGAAAGCCTTGGTCGGGCAAATATCCAAACAGGCTGTGCAAGATCCACAATGGTCGATTTCTGCCGGTGTGCTGACAAGGTCTGCGGCGCTCAAGATTGTGCCGAGAAACAGCCAAGAGCCGTAATCGCGGCTGACGAGATTAGTGTGCTTGCCTTGCCACCCTAGCCCTGCGACTTGTGCCAGAGGTTTCTCCATCAAAGGGGCCGTATCCACAAACACTTTGACATCGGCTTGTGTGTTTCTCGCAACAAGACCTGCAATTTCTTTCAGGCGGCCTTTCATCACATCATGGTAATCTCGGCCACGGGCATAAACCGATATTGTACCTTTTTCCGGAGTCTCTAAAGTTATGAGGGGGTCTGTTTCTGGTCCGTAATTCATCCCAAGCATAATCGCTGACTTGGCCTCAGGCCACAGCTTTTGAGGGTGGGAGCGGCGTTCCTGTGTGTCCGCGAGCCAGTCCATCGTGCCGTGATACTCATGGCGAATGAAATCTTCTAGCCTGTGTCCTGCTGTTTCGCCGAATTGTTTCAGAGGCAAAATGTAGGGCTTTGTAAAGCCCAAATCCAAGGCGCGTTTATGCCAATCTGTTAGACGCACCGATTATAATCTTAGGGTTGCATGAGGGCCAAGCGCTCACTCGCTAAACGAACGCGGCTATCAACGAGGTCGAAAAATTCAAGATCAATTTGTTCTGTTTTGGTTTCAAAATCTTCGTCGATTAAATCTGACCGAAATGCCGCCAAGGTAGATTGGGCGTTAGCATAAAGCTTTTCTTCAATGACCAGACTATCTTTGAAAGAAGATGTCGCCCTTTTTACGCGTTTGATGAAAGCCGCGTCAGTCGACGATAGCCCTTTCGTGGACAGGGCTTTGTCCAGTTGCTTCATTGTTTTATCAAAATTCTTTTTCGAGCGTTGAATCAGAATTGGGACGTTTTGAATTGTTTTTTCCATTTGGTCTGCAAAGATCTGACGTTGTTCAATATCAGCCCCTTCTGTCAGTTCAATGCGTGTCCATTCAATCTCTTCTAATCCAAACAGATTAAACGCTTTGAAAATTTTCTGAATTTGATAATTTGGATGGTCTTTTGGAAGGGCGAGAAGGTAGCCATCAATTTGTTTGTTCTCCGCTTTAACAATCTGAACATTCGCGCTGAGTTGCTTTTGTACAAACCCTGAAATGGCTTCGTCAAACTGGCCCGCTTCCAAGAGCTTTATCATTGGTAAAAAGTCGGAACCCTCTCTTATATTTTCTAGCAATGATGGGATATCTTCATATTGCTTGACGGCAGCATTAAACATGGCCCTTTCACGCGTATCAAATAGAGAAGCTTGAATATTCCACCGTTTAGGAGCCTCTACAGCGCCAAACATTGTTGTTGCTTTGCGGATGATGACCTCGCGTTCCGCATTGAATTTGGAAAAAGCAGCCCTCGTCGCTTCTATGTCGTTAATGTCAGTTGCAAATAATTGCGCCATGCTCCGTGAGTCGTAAATTGACATTAATTCAGTATAGGCTGCAATATAGCTTTGATGCCAAGCCAGCATTTTTTCGAGTGCATTAATCTGGTTTGACTGTTTGGCTTCAACTTTGTGATATGTGTGGGCGGGCGTGACGCCTGTAATGATAAACGCTGCCAAGACAGTCCCTAACGCCAAGTTCGAAGCTTTTCGGATCGTCATGTTTCTTCCATCAGCGCTAATCTAAATTTATTGTGACACTAAAGAAAAAGAGGCGTGATACAAGCGTAGTTAGAAATCCAAATCCGTATAGTGTCGAGGGGCTCGAAATCCCGCCAAACGATCATTGAGGATTGGGCGCATGGAAGGGCGCGATTTAACCTTTTGATACCAGTCTTTGAGTGTCGGCCAATCGCGCCAACTAATCTCACCCAGAAAATCTAGGCAAGATATATGGGCCGCCGCTGCTACATCTCCGAGGCTGAAATATCGGCCCGCTAGCCAATCTCTTCGTTCCAACATCCAGCAGAGATAACCAAGGTGTTGCGCTAGAACCTCTCGTCCTTCGCGCAAAACGGCTGGGTCGGGGGTTCCGCCGCTTGCCAAGGACTTTTCAACTTTCTCATGTAGAATAAGCGTATCGACTTCTTGCGCAAATTTATGATCAAACCAGTCTGCAATACGCCTCGCTTCTGCCCGCTCGGTAATATCATCAGCTAATAAAGGATGCCGTGTGGAGCCGTCATTCGCATATTCGCATATAGCGCGAGCCCCCGTAATAACAACCTGTCCTTTGGGTGTCATGTCGACCAAAGTCGGCGGCACGCCTTCGGGTGTTAGATCAACAAACGTTGCCCAATCCCCCTTATCAACTTGCCAAGGATTGATCGGGCTTTCGCTGATTTTCAGTTTCTTTTCGCCCAAGGCTATCCGGGCCTGACGGCTCGCGGGATGTAGGGCGAAATGATAGAGGGTACGCATGGTCGTAACTAATCAGCAGAACGGTAACGAAGCCTTAACAATAATGACATTCGGCCCAAGGGGAATGATATTTTAGTGGGCATCATTGTGTGTAAAGCTTTGGATAAGCTTGTGGGTAATATCAGGCTTTTGACGCAGCAACAGAAAAGCGTTGGTTGCCATGGCTATGCCCACATCCTGCCGGGTGCGGATGAATTAGAATATCGGCGGCTTGGAACTCCGCCATAAGGCGTTTCTCTGCCTTCAAAACAATATCATGGGCTTCGGATAAGGAGAGAGTTTCGTCCATATCGAGCCGCATTTGAATATGAACATGCGGGCCTGATGCGCGGGTGCGTAATTCAGCGACGGCCCGCACACGCGGGTCGGCCATGGCTAATCGTTTTATAAGGCTCCGCTCTTCTTCGCCCAGTTCCATGTCCATGAGCTGCGCCCATGCAAGGCGGCCAACGCGGTAAGCTGTGAAGAGCAGCCATATGGCCATCACAGACCCAACGATTGCATCTGCCCAAACGAAGGGTGTGAAAGTTGCAATCGCTAATCCTAATATCACGAATAAATTAGCGAATAGATCTGCAATATAATGGGCGCGGTCGCCCCGTACGGCAATGGATCCTGTTGCGCGTATTGCCCAGCTTTGCGCAATAATCAGCCAAAGCGTTATAATAACGAATACGCCCATCACAAAAATAGCAAAGCCAGAATTTTCGACATGATGATGGCCATCCAAGCGCTCAATCACTTCTTCCAACAAGTGAAACGCTGCAAATACAATCAGGCAAATTTGAAAGACGGCTGAAAAACTTTCTGCTTTTCCGCGACCAAATCTGTAATTGCTATCAGGTTTGCGGGAGGCATAGCGCACGGCAATAAAGCTAGAAATCGCGCCAAACATATCCAGCCCTGAATGGACGAGAGAAGACAGAATGCCGATAGAGTGCGTGCCTTGCCATAAAAAAATCTTCCCGACAGTTAGCAAAACACCGACAGCCACGGCTAAGGCTGTGATTCGGCGTGTGATGCGGGAGGCATTTTCTGGAGGCAGGCGACCAGGCAGCCCGCGGCGATTGGGCCGGTCAAACCGCGTGTCCTCGGTTGGGTCAAAATTTTCGGGCGTGGCGCTCATAAGCGTGCTGTTATAGCATAACCTTTGAGGGTGCGACAATCAATATTGTGATGATTTTCGTCGCAAAAAATGCCTTTTACGGCTGTGGAAGAATTTCCTCTAAACTGGAGAATTCACCTATAGTCTTGCCAATTTTTATCGTTTAACAAAAATAAATTTTAAAACGGGTCCATCACTATGTCTCACAAACACTTTTCACTCGCCGCCCTTGCCTCTGTTAGTTTTATATTGGCAGGATGTGGGGACACATCGTCCAAGCTCGATAAGGCCGTCACATCCGCGACGGCTTCGGTATTTTCAGCCGATGGCATTCCGCATGCTCAGCTCCCCGACACCGTGATCCCGCAAAATTATCAGGTCGATATGCGGATGGACCCAGATGCAGTCGGGTTTTCGGGTACAGTCACAATTGATGTTGAGAATAAAGAACCTACGAAAAAAATCTGGATGCACGGCAAAAACATTACCGTGTCACGCGCTATTGCGACATTGGCGGATGGTAAAGAGGTTCCGCTTAATTTCACAGAACTTTCCGCCGAAGACGCGCCCTCGGGTATCGCGCATCTGACATCAGAGGACACGCTTCCCAAAGGGACGATGACCCTCACTTTAGATTACGAAACGCCTTATAATCAGGCTTTAAATTCTGCTTACCAAGTTATGCGAGGCGGTGAGGGCTACATCATCACGCAGTTTGAACCTCTCGGCGCACGTGAAGCCTTTCCGAGCTTTGACGAGCCAAAATATAAAGTGCCGTTTACGCTGTCGATTACAGCGCCGAAATCTGATTTCGTCTATGCCAATACGCCCAAAACCAATTCCACGGAACTGGATGATGGGTGGGTAAAGCATGACTTTGCGAAGACACGTCCTTTGCCAACTTACTTAATAGCCTTCGGGGCGGGGCCTTGGGACGTGGTTGATTTCGGTATCTTGCCGAAAAATGATATTCGCAAAACGGATCTGCGCCTTCGCGGTATCGCCGCTGCAGGCGAAGGCAAGAACATGACATATGCGCTAGAGAATACCGATGGTATATTAAAGGCATTAGAGGGCTATTTCGGCACGCCTTACCCGTATGAAAAACTCGATATCATTGCCGCGCCTGACTATGCTTTTGGCGCGATGGAAAACCCCGGCGCGATTGTCTACCGAGAGAGCCTTTTATTATTAGGGGATAACCCACCGCTGTCACAAATTCGCTCTTACGCCGGTGTGCATTCGCATGAATTGGCCCATCAATGGTTTGGTAATCTAGTGACCCCTGTCTGGTGGGAAGATATTTGGCTGAACGAGGCTTTTGCAACATGGGCCGGCAATAAAGGCACAGCTCTTTGGAAGCCTGAGGGAAATTTTGATCGCCGCACGCTGAATTCGGCCTTGGGCGCAATGAACATCGATACGCTCTCCACGACGCGTAAAGTTCGGGAGCCGCTGGATCGGTCTGAAAATGTCATGGATCAATTTGACGGCATTACCTATCGCAAGGGCGGCGGCGTGCTGTCTATGTTCGAAAGCTATGTCGGCGAAGAGAAGTTCCGGGATGGCGTCCGTTTGCATATGGACCGTTATGCTGATGATGTCGCGACGGGTGATGATTTCTTCAAATCCATTGCGGATGGGTCAGGCAATCCAGACGTTGTGGACGCGATGAAGAGTTTTGTCGATCAAGCGGGTCTGCCTTTGGTCTCGGGCAGCTTGTATTGCAGCGATGAGGTTTGTAAAAAGCCCTCTATAGTTTTGAAACAATCCCGATACGCCCCATTGGGTTCAAAAACTAATCAAGGGCAAGTTTGGCAAATCCCCGTATGTGCTACCGTGGGATATAGCGATGAGAAAGAAAAAATTTGCGATTTGTTTAAAACGAAAGAGAGCACGCTGGGTTTGTCATTAAGGGGTAAGCCAGATTACTTTACTCTAAACTCGGACGGTGCGGGCTATTACCGTTTTACTCTGGACACGGACGGTTGGTCATCGCTTATCGAAAACATTGATAACCTCAACACACGCGAAGTTTTGACTGTGATGGATAGCCTCGTTGCGGCGTTCCGGGCAGGCGAAGTCGAGGCCAGTGTCTTCTTGGACGGAATGTCGAAATTTGCGGCTCATCCTGAATATGACGTGGCTTCAGGCTCCAGCCGTTTGATCAGTTTCATGTATAATGAACTCCCAGAAGCACGTGATGATTTAGCGCGTTACGTTAGAGATAATTATAAAGACCGGTTTGAACGCATTCGCGGTACCAAGACGATTGAAGGTAATCTTCTCGCCCCATCACTGGCCTCCCAACTCGCCTATCGCGGGCAGGATGATGCCCTGCGCCAAGAGATGGCGATGAAAGGAGCGTCCTATCTAGGCTTGAATGGCGGTGTCGATAAAAAAGCCGTCGCCCCCAACATGCTCGGTTTGGCGCTTTCTATGGCAATGAAGGAATTAGGCGCAGCGACTTATGAGCCGCTGATGAGCCTTGCAAAATCGGGATCGCCGTTAGAGAAAAGCCGCGCCCTCGGTGCGTTGACGGCAACAAATGACAAAGACATCGCCGAGAAGTTATTGGCGCTTGCATTGGATAAAGATAGCGCGCTGACTGGCCGTCAAGCGAGTTCCATAGTTGGCGGCCTATTGGGCTCCAGTGTTCACGGCGATATGACATGGGAATGGTTGAAGACCAACTTTACACAATATGTCACGGACCGTGTGCCGGATGTGCGCAAAGGCCGAATGCCTTTTACAGGCGGAAATTTTTGTTCGGTGGATGGGCGCGACGAGGTAGAGAACTTTATGACCGCCAATGCGGACATCATTCCCGGTTATGAGAGAAGCCTCAAGCAGGTTCTAGAAAGTATTGAGCTTTGTGCGGCATTAAAACAAGCCAAAGCCGAAGAACTGGTTGCAGCGCTTGAAACTCGCTAAATTGGTTTAGAACAAAGCCCCTTTTACACCGTCCAAAACAAATTGGGCGGCGAGGGTGGCTAAAAGAACGCCGAGAACACGGGTCAAGACATTGGTAAATGTCTTGCCCATAAGCTTAATCAATGGCCCAGCGACCAAAAACGAAATGAGTGTAATAACTAAAACGGCGACGAGTGCGGCAATGATAGAGGCTTCTTCCCAGCCATTACTGCTGCGGCTCATCAAAATTAACAGTGATGCCATTGTGCCTGGGCCCGCAATCATGGGGATACCCATCGGAAACACCGAAATATCTTCGGGGTCTTCGATTTCTTCCAATAAGTCTTCGGCGCGATCTTCTCGTTTTTCAGTGCGTTTTTCAAAGACCATATTCAGGCCGATGATGAAGAGCATAATCCCGCCTGCAATGCGTAGCGCATCGAGACTAATCCCGAGTTTTGAAAACAACCATTCTCCTACATAAGCAAACCCAATTAGAATGATGGAGGCCACAGCGACCGATTTAAAAGCCATCTCTCGTTGATGGGATTTTGACGTCCCTTGTGTAAGGGTCGCAAAAATAGGTGCGCAGCCCGGTGGGTCGATAATGACGAAAAGCGTCGCGAAGGCGCTGACAAAGAGGGCGAGATCAAACATGGGCGCGCCATAACGCTAACGTTGCAGTTCTTCAATGTAATTTATTATCGGCCTTTCGATAAATTATTGCGGGCTGGGGTGTTTGGAGGCGTCTCCAAAAGAGCTTCCAGTCGACAAAGACTGGCTTTACGTCACGCGCTCGCATAAAAGACATTCATGGCACAACATCCCTTGTTTGACATTGGCGGTTTTAAGGTTGGGCAAGCGCATGACGCGCGTGTTAAAACAGGCGTGACCGTCATACTCCCAGATAGTCCTGCGAAATGCGCTGTTGATGTGCGCGGCGGCGGTCCGGGGACACGCGAGATTATGGCCCTACAAGATGGCGGCCTGATTGAAGAGGTTCATGCCGTCGTGCTTTCTGGTGGCTCTGTCTATGGTTTAGCGGCGGCGGATGGCGTGACGGCTTGGTTGGGACATAAACGTATCGGCTATGCACCGGGCCCCGCGCCCATACCTGTCTCGCCAATTGTGCCGTCGGCCATTCTTTTTGATAACGCTAATGGTGGGGACAAAGAATGGGGGTTAGAGCCCCCCTTTAGGGCGTTGGGACAACTGGCATGCGAACGGGCGGGCACGAATATAGCCGAAGGATCAGCCGGTGCAGGCTTTGGGGCGACGGCAGGTCTCTACTCTGGAGGGCTGGGCGTGGCGACTGAAACTGTCGGAGACGTTACGATTGGGGCCATCATTGCAGCGAACCCCGTAGGCTCACCCTATATGCCCGGAACCCAATGCCCATGGGCTTGGCCCTATGAACAACAATCTGAATTTGGCGGCGTTCACCCGCCGCAAGATTACACGCATAGCGAACCGATGGATACAAAGCTCGCCTTCCTAAAAGCGGCAGGGCAATCTACTATTATTGGCAGCGTCATCACGAATGCAGGGCTAAGCCAAAAACAGCTAAGGCGCTTGTCTATAATGGCGCAGGACGGAATTGCTATGGCAGTTCAACCCGCTCACACACCGCTTGACGGGGATACAATATTTGCGTTGTCGACAGGCGGTGTGCCGTGTACTTCCCCCGTTGCTTTGGCGGAGTTAGGCGCAGCTGCAGCGCGCTGTACGGCCCGCGCCGTCGCGAGAGGAGTTTACTACGCGAAATGATTGGCCCAATCTTAGCGAAGCATCATTCCAAAATTCTTCGCCTCAATCAGACGTTCGTGCATTGGTTATCACCTCTGAATGAAACCGAATTGAAGGCGCTTTTGTCTGTCGCGACCTATACTAAACAGATAAATAATGCTGAAGGGGTTCTTATCGGTTACCCGCATGATGTGGATTATGACGACAAGAATTTGGCATGGTTACGGCCCCGATTTGACAGTTTTCATTACATCGATCGCGTTATCATTGATGATAGGGCGCGGGGGCAACAGCTCGCTCATAAACTCTATCAAGATTTCGAAGAAGAAGCGCGCCACCTTGGGCTCTCGCGACTGGTCTATGAGGTTAATATAAAGCCGGATAACCCGCGCTCCCATGCCTTTCATCTCAAACAAGGTTTTCACGCGTTAGAAGATGTTGAATATCCCGAATGGAACGCCGCTCTTCGATATTATGAAAAACCGCTTTTGCCGCTGAATTAACCATAAAAAAAGCTTGAAGTCCGAAGACGAATAGGCTTTAAGGCGCGCTCGCAAGTAATTGCGAAAGCCGCGCAAATTTCGCGCACTCTAAGCACCGGTAGCTCAGCTGGATAGAGTACTTGACTACGAATCAAGGGGTCGGGAGTTCGAATCTTCCCCGGTGCGCCATTATACTCCT
>CAZMEN010000036.1:0-28623 GCA_964565335.1 uncultured Algimonas sp.
TTCTCCGCTTCCACCTTGCGCATGCCTTTACCGCCGCCGCCCGCAACCGCTTTGATGAGGACGGTATAGCCAATCATTCCCGCCTTGGCCTTGAGGAGTTTCGGCGACTGGTCTTTGCCGTGATAACCGGGCGTGATGGGCACGCCGGCTTTGTCCATTAACTTCTTGGCCGCATCTTTGAGGCCCATCGCCTCCATGCTCTCCGCCGCAGGCCCGATAAAGGTAATGCCTGCTGTCTCGCACGCGCGGACGAAGTCAGGATTTTCAGAGAGGAAACCATAGCCTGGATGGACGGCGTCCGCGCCTGTCTCTTTGGCGGCCGCAATCAATTTCTCAATGACCAGATAACTTTCATTTGCAGGGGAAGGGCCAATATGCACGGCCTCATCCGCCATGCGCACATGCAAGGCTTTGCGATCTGCATCGGAATAAACAGCCACAGTTGCAATGCCCATTTTCCGTGCTGTTTTAATGACGCGACACGCAATCTCGCCACGATTGGCAATCAGGATTTTTTTGATTTTAGTTGTCATGACTACATACGGAACACGCCGAAACGTGTCTCCTCTAACGGCGCATTGGCCGCCATGGCTAAGCCAAGCCCCAGTACACGCCGTGTGTCTGTCGGCGCGATAATACCATCATCCCAAATCCGTGCAGAAGCGAAATAGGGGTGGCCTTCGCGTTCAAACCTTTCTCGAATAGGGGCTTTAAACGCTTCGCGTTCTTCCTCTGACCAATTCGCTGCATTGCGATTTACCGTCGCCAAAACATCGGCCGCTTGTTCGCCGCCCATAATAGAGATGCGCGCATTGGGCCACATAAACATGAGGTTCGGATCATAGGCGCGTCCGCACATGCCGTAATTGCCTGCACCATAAGAGCCGCCGACAATGATGGTGAATTTAGGGACTTTGGCGCAGGCCACGGCGTGGACCATCTTGGCGCCGTGTTTGGCAATTCCGCCGGCCTCGGCTTTAGACCCGACCATAAAGCCTGTTATGTTTTGCAAGAATACGAGAGGAATTTTACGCTGGCAGCATAGCTCGACAAAATGCGCGCCTTTGACGGCAGACTCTGAAAACAGAACGCCATTATTGCCGAGGATACCGACGCGGTAGCCGTGAATTTTCGCAAAGCCGCAAACCAGTGTCTCGCCATAGTCTTTTTTAAATTCAGTAAACTTTGAGCCGTCCGTAATGCGCGCAATAATTTCGCGGCAATCATAGGGCTGCCGCAGGTCTGTCGGAACGATACCATTTAATTCATCAATATCATAAGCGGGTGGTGTATGGGTTTCTTCTGGATCGTAAGAATATTTCGGTGCCCCTAAAGTCTCAACGCAATCGCGCGCCATTTGCAAGGCGTGCGCATCATTTGCCGCGAGGTGATCGACCACGCCTGAAGTGCGCGCATGCAGCGCGCCGCCGCCAAGGCTTTCCGCGTCAATGTCTTCGCCTGTCGCGGATTTGACCAGCGGCGGCCCCGCCAAGAAAATTGTGCCTTGATCAGCGACGATAATACTCTCATCCGCCATGGACGGGACATAGGCCCCGCCCGCCGTGCAGCTTCCCATCACAACAGCAATTTGAGCAATGCCTTCGGCGCTCATATTGGCTTGGTTGTAAAAACAGCGCCCAAAATCATCTTTGCCCGGAAAAATTTCGGCTTGATTGGGCAGATTGCCTCCGCCGCTATCGACGAGGTAAATGCAGGGGAGTTTATTCTTCTGGGCAATTTCTTGCGCCCGCGCCTGTTTCTGACACGTCATGGGGTATTAGGTGACGCCTTTGACTGTTGCTTCATTAAAAATAATCATGACTTCGCGGCCCGATACGCGGCCAATACAAGTAATCAAGCCGGCGCTCGGCACTTGGTCTTCATACATGCCGTAAGCGGCCATTTGCGATAATTCCAAAAACGGCGTGCCCGGGTCGAGTAGGCGCTCCACGCGTTCACGCGGGAGCAGCTTGCCCCGAGATAAATGTTTCTCTCTTGCGCGTTCCGATCCCCCTTCGGCAATCTTTCCAACCTTTTCCCGAAGGTCCGCCACAAGGGCTTCCATAGCCGCCGCATTTGTGCGGAAGGCTTCACTATCGGGATTGATTTTCGTTTTGATCATGGGGGCCTGTCACTGAAATTTGACTTCACATAATAAAATTTGAACCTTGAGTCAAATTTATTTGGATGATAAGGAACGCAGAATGTCAATGCAATCTGCTATAAAAGCGCCCTTTGATCGGGATCGCCAATATCAGGCCAAACGCCGCGCGGTTATTTTATCGGCGGCCAGCGCCTTTCGGCGGCGCGGCTATCACAACACATCTATGGTGGATATTGCTAAGACATTGGGGCTGACCAAAGCTGCGCTCTATTATTATGTGAGAAACAAAGAAGAAATTTTGTTTGAGAGCCACATTATGGCCTATGACTCAATGGATGAGGTCTTGAAAACTAAAAAGGCGAATAATCAATCCAGCTTGGACTATTTGGAAGAAGTCTTTCGCGAGTTTGTTGGTTTATTGACCCAATCCGGTGTCTCTTTGCTAACCGATGTAGATAGTCTCTCAGGGAATTGGCAAGCCGAGGTCTTGGCGCGGCGGAATAAGATTGAACGCCGTGTTGTGAAGATTGTAAAAGATGGGCAGGCTGACGGTTCCATTCGCAGCGGCGATGCGCGGCTACACGTGTTCTTCTTCATGGGCGCGCTAAACTGGCTCAATGCGTGGTTTGATGGCGAGGGGCGGCTCAAGGGCGAAGATATTGCTGATCAATTTGTCGTCCAACTTCGCAACGGAATTATCCGTAATGAGGACAAAGGATAAGATATGAGCAAAGTTTTCAAAACGGCATCAGAAGCGATGGCGGGTCTTTGCCAAGACGGCATAACCGTGATGTCAGGCGGATTTGGTTTGTGCGGTATTCCGGAAAATCTTATTGCCGCTTTACGGGATAGCGGCGCGCAAAATTTGACCGTCATTTCCAATAATGCGGGCGTGGACGGATTTGGTCTCGGGCAATTATTGGAAACAAAACAGATCAAAAAAATGGTCAGCTCTTATGTCGGCGAAAATAAGGAATTTGAACGCCAATATTTGGGCGGCGAATTAGAGCTCGAATTTAATCCGCAAGGCACATTGGCTGAACGCATCCGCGCAGGCGGGGCTGGCGTTCCGGGATTTTATACCAAGACGGGTGTCGGGACACTTATTGCCGAAGGTAAAGAGCATAAGGATTTTGACGGCGAAACCTTCATTATGGAAACAGGGCTGAAAGCCGACGTGTCCATTATCAAAGCGTGGAAAGGCGACGCGGAAGGCAATTTAATTTTCAAAGCCACCGCCCGTAACTTCTCGCCCATGATGGCGATGGCCGGTAAAATGACGGTTGCAGAAGTTGACGAAATTGTTCCCGTTGGCTTACTCGATCCGAACTTCATTCATACGCCGGGAATTTTTGTTCAACGCATCGTCGAAGCGAAATGCGAAAAGCGCATTGAACAGCGCACTGTTCGGGAGGGGTAGTGTCCTTAGTAAGAGACAGCAAACTTTTGAGTCTTGTCTTGCGACATGCGCCTGAAAAAGCGGGTTTGACGCTTGGCGATGGCGGGTGGGTGAAAGTCTCTGACCTTTTAGCTGGTCTCAGTAATATGAACCGCCCCATTACTCCGCATCGACTCGAAAAAATTGTGGCCGATAATGATAAGAAGCGATTCACAATATCCGAAGACGGCTTGCGTATTCGCGCCGCGCAGGGACATTCCATAAAAATTAAACATGACTTTAAAAAAGTCACGCCGCCTGTATATCTCTATCATGGGACGGCCACAAGGTTTGTCGAGAGTATAAAAAAAACGGGGTTGAAACCCATGTCGCGGCAACATGTGCATTTGAGCATTGATGAGGAAACCGCGACCAAAGTTGGTCAACGTCACGGAAAACCTATTATACTCACAGTATCTAGTATTTCCATGTCAGAAAACAATCACGATTTTTACCTTTCAGATAATGGTGTTTGGCTCACGGATTATGTGCCTGTTGAGTACATCAGTTTGAAACAGGAGGTTTAACATGGCTCAAGAAAAAACAGGTTGGACAAGAGACCAAATGGCGGCGCGGGCGGCGCAGGAACTTGAAGACGGTTTTTATGTCAATCTGGGGATTGGTATTCCGACCTTGGTGGCGAACCATATTCCCGATGGCATAAATGTCACCTTGCAATCCGAGAACGGTATGCTCGGCATGGGCCCTTTTCCGGTTGAGGGCGAGGTCGACGCCGACCTAATTAATGCAGGGAAGCAAACCATTACAACCTTGCCGAAATCGAGTTTTTTTGACAGCGCTACAAGCTTTGCCATGATACGCGGAGGCCATATCGACTTGTCTATTTTGGGCGCGATGGAAGTGGCGGAAAATGGCGATATCGCCAATTGGATGATACCCGGGAAAATGGTCAAGGGTATGGGCGGGGCGATGGACCTCGTCGCGGGCGTGAAAAAATGTATCGCATTATTTGATCACACCAATAAACGCGGCGAAAGCAAATTTATCAAAGCCTGCACGCTGCCTTTAACGGGACAAAATTGCATTCACATGGTGATTACGGATTTGGGCGTGTTTGATCGTGAGCAAGGCCAGACGCGATTCCGTTTGAGAGAGCTTGCACCGAATGTCACACTTGATGAGGTGAAAGCCAAAACCGAAGCCGATGTAGTTTTTGAGTAAAGGCTAGGTCATGCTAGGGTGGTTTTTTCTTTTGGGCTGCGGTTTACTGGCCGCGGGTATTTACAAAGCTCTCGGTGAAACAAATGATAAAAAAGAAAAACTAGAGCGTATTCAAAGAGAGATTGCGCGCCGAGAGGCGCTTGAAGAACAAGAAAACCTCAAAAAACAAGAGAATAAAGAGACTTAATTATGTCAAATAATCAAACCGATCCTGTTGTGATTGTAGGTATGGCCCGTACGCCCATGGGCGCCTTTCAAGGGGCCTTTAGTTCCGTTTCAGCGCCGCATTTGGGTGCGGCAGCGATTAAAGCGGCGATGGAAGAGTCCGGTGTAAAGGCTGAAGCGGTTGAGCAAACGGTGATGGGCTGTGTTCTCCCTGCGGGCCAAGGCCAAGCGCCTGCGCGCCAAGCCGCTATTCATGCGGGGCTAGGCGAGCATTGCGAAGCGACCACCGTCAATAAAATGTGCGGCTCCGGCATGCAGGCAGCGATTATGGCGCATGACGCTATCAAGGCGGGTTCTATCAATGTTGCCGTGGCAGGCGGTATGGAGAATATGACCATGGCGCCCTACCTCCTCCCGAAAGCGCGGGGCGGCATGCGGATGGGGAACCAGCAAGTGGTCGACTCAATGATGTATGATGGTCTTACAGACGCCTATGAAGGCGGCGCGATGGGCGTTTTTGCGGATATGATTGCAAGTGAGTATCAATTCACACGTGAGCAGCAGGACGCCTACGCTATTGAATCCGTGCGCCGCGCGCAGGCAGCGCAAGAGGACGGTGATTTTGACCGCGAGTTGACAGCTGTAACGGTCAAAGGCCGCAAAGGCGATATTATTGTCACTGAGGATGAAGGTCCGAAAAATGCCCGCCCAGAAAAAATCCCAAGCCTGCGCGCAGTCTTTACCAAAGACGGCACAGTCACGGCGGCTAATGCGAGTTCCATTAATGACGGCGCGGCGGCGCTCGTGATGATGCGCAAATCAGAGGCTGAAAAAGGCGGGCATAAGGTCTTGGCCGAAATCGTTTCTCATGCCGCCCATGCTCACGCCCCTGCCTATTTCACCACGGCCCCTGTCCACGCTATGAAAAAGGCTTTGGCGAAAGCTGATTGGAACGCTTCCGACGTGGATCTATGGGAAATCAACGAAGCCTTCGCCGTTGTTCCCATGATTGCGATGCAAGAGCTGGGGCTCGACCACGACAAAGTCAACGTCAATGGCGGCGGCTGCGTGCTCGGGCATCCGATAGGCGCCTCAGGCGCGCGCATCATGACGACCTTGATTGCGGCGATGGAAAAACGTGATGCCAAGACAGGTGTCGCCAGCCTTTGTATTGGCGGCGGGGAAGCAACAGCTGTTTGCCTAAGACGCGCTTAATGGTTTTACGCTCACAACTCTTTGTTCCGGGTAATCGCCCCGACAGGTTTGAAAAAGCCTGCCAGACACAAGCCGATTTGGTCTGTATCGACCTCGAAGATGCCGTAGGGCCGAATGAAAAAGAAATGGCCCGCAGGGAAACCTTAGGATGGCTTTCGCAAACCGAATATGAGCATGTTGCTCTGCGAATTAATCCCGTCGATAGCGACTTTGGCAAGGCCGATATTGAGGCGCTTCTGGGTTCGGATTTGACGCTTCCATTTTTGATGATCCCTAAAGTGAACCACCGGGATGATGTCGCCGATTTAGATGATAAATTGTCGGATAAGCTAGGCGTTTTTTTCGCCATTATTGAGACGGCGAAAGGGTTAGTTAACGCCCGCTCCATTTTCGGATATAGCCGCGTCAAGATGGCGATTTACGGCGCGATTGACTATGCGGGTGATGTGGGGTGTGATTTATCTTGGGAGACACATCTTTACGCCCGAAGTCAATTAGCCGCCCAAGCTGCAGCGCATGACGTCACGCTTTTTGATACGCCGCATACCGATATACGGAATTTAGAGGATTGCCGCGCGACAACATTAAAAGCCCGCGCTTTAGGGATAAAGGCCCGAAGCGCGATTCATCCTGCGCAAATCGATGTCATTCACGCAGCATTGAGCCCAAGCGAGGCAGAAATCGCTCACGCCACGCGTATCATGGCGGCTTATGAAGCCGCTGACGGGAATGTTGTCTTATTAGACGGTAAGATGGTTGAAGAACCTATGGTCAAGTCGGCTCGCCGAATTTTGTCCTATAAAGTCTAGTTGAGAGCCCTGTTATTCACTTTGCGGGGAGAGGCCTTTCATTCTGTCGCTATAGCTTTCCAACAGACGGATGAATTTTTCTGGTGAGGGTGTGTCCTTGAATCCTTCAATCATTGTTTGGTTTAATTGAACCGCGATTTTATCGTAAACATTCCGACCAGGCTTTGTGGGGCTAAGTTGAGAGCGGCGTTTATCATGTGTGTCCGCCGCTTTATCTATTAGGCCAGCTTCAATCAGAGAGCTCACGGCGCGGCTGACAATAGTTTTATCCATCGGCGTAATCGCTGTCACTTCGGCGGCGCTGCGCCCTGGTTTCTCGGCAACGGCGGCCAAGACCCGCCATTGGCTCAGGTTAAGCCCCGCCATTTCCTTCGCGACCGACAGAGTATAGCGGCTAATCTGGTCTGCCAAAACGGCGACTTGATAGGGCCAGAACGTCGTCAGTTCGATGGGTGTCGGGTGAGAATTCTTCATACAGCCTCCTTAAAGAAAAAGGTTGCGTTTGCAACAAAAAAGGGATAGTTGCGTTTGCAACAATCGGAAATAAGAAATAAATTGGGACAGACACGATTATGGCAGACCTATTTCACAACCCCGCCGGTCTTGACGGGTTTGAATTTATCGAATTTTCTGCGCCTGAAAAAGGCGTATTAGAGCCCGTCTTTGAAGTTATGGGATTTACCAAAGTGGCAAAGCATCGGTCCAAAGATGTTGAGCTGTGGCGTCAGGGCGGTATCAATCTGATTACGAATTACGAGCCGAACAGCCCCGCATTCTTCTTTGCTCGTGAACATGGGCCCAGTGCTTGTGGTATGGGTTTTCGGGTCAAAGATGCGCGAGCCTCTTACGATCACCTTATCAAACAGGGCGCGGAACCCGTTAAAATGAAAACAGGGCCAATGGAGCTTTGCATTCCCGGGATTCGCGGTATCGGTAATTCGATTATTTACCTGATCGACCGCTACGCGGATGAAGGCGAAAATGGGCTCTCTATTTATGATATCGATTTCGAATATTTGGACGGCGTTCAAAAATGGCCCGAAGGCTGCGGATTTAAGCTCATCGATCACTTGACCCATAATGTCTATGGCGGCCGCATGACTTATTGGGCCGATTTCTATGAAAAGCTCTTTAACTTCCAAGAAATTCGTTATTTCGACATTAAGGGCGAATATACAGGCCTGACGTCCAAAGCGCTCACTGCGCCGGACGGTAAAATCCGTATTCCGCTGAACGAAGAAGGCAAAAGTGGCGGCGGCCAAATTGAAGAATTCCTGCGTGAATTTAACGGTGAAGGCATTCAACATATCGCGCTCATCTGTGATGATATTATTGCTTGCTGGGACAAGCTGAAAAAGCAAGGCGTGCCGTTTATGACCGCACCCCCCGAGACATATTATAAAATGCTCTCCGAGCGTTTGCCCGGTCATGGCCGTGACGAAGCGGCGCTAAAAACACGTGGTATCTTGCTTGACGGAACAACGGAGGGCGGCGCGCCGCGTCTTTTGCTTCAAATCTTTGCAGAGCCTCAGGTCGGGCCAGTCTTTTTCGAATTCATCCAACGCGTCGGCGATTACAAAGACGGCTTTGGCGAAGGAAACTTCAAAGCCCTTTTTGAGTCCATTGAACGCGATCAATTGGAACGCGGCGTTCTTGAGATTGCCGAATAGTTCAAGTGGAGACTCGTATCCCGCCCCCTGTGATTGATGGCTTAGCGCTGCTAAGTGTCTTTCTACTTTGGAAATTTGCACCAGGATTGCAATGGAAAATACCCTTACAGTTTGCAGTTTTCCTTGGCTTCATGTCTATCGTGGCAGGTGTAATCTATGCTTTGGCCGCGGTTGGGTTATTCAGAAAGAAAAATACGACAGTTTTGCCATTCAGGCCTGATAGAAGCTCTGCGCTCGTAACGAACGGCGTTTACGCCCATACACGTAACCCTATGTATTTGGGCATGGCCTGCGTTATATTGGGAGCCATCTGCATAACGCGCCAACCCGTAGGATTATTAGCGCTACTCGCTGCTTGCGCCTATTTAACACACTTCCAAATCAAGCCCGAAGAAAAGGCGTTGGAGAAAATATTTGGCGAAGTCTATTTAGAGTATAAATCCTGTGTCCGGCGTTGGATTTAGAAGAGGAAAGTTTTATGTCACCTATTCAAACAGACGGATTTCACCATGTCGCTTATCGGTGTAAAGATGCCAAAGAGACGGTGGAGTTTTATCAAAAACATTTAAATATGGATTTTCAGCTGGCCATTGCCGAAGATCATGTGCCGAGTACGGGCGCCTATGATCCCTACATGCACATCTTTTTAGAAGCGGGAAATAATAATGTCTTGGCGTTTTTTGAACTGCCCGAGCAGCCCGATATGGATCGTGATCGTAATACGCCGGAATGGGTGCAACACATCGCTCTGCGTATCGGTAGCTTGGATGAATTATTGGTAGCGAAAGAGAGTTTGGAAGCGGCAGGTATAGACGTGCTCGGCCCGACCCATCACGGCATATTTAAATCCATCTATTTCTTTGATCCGAATGGTCACAGATTGGAACTGGCCGCCGATATCAGTACAGCCGAACAAATGGCGAGCCTACGATCTGTCGCGCCTGATATGCTCACCGAATGGAGTGAGACCAAGAAAGCTCCGCGCCATGCGGCCTGGCTTCATGAGAAAATTGCGGAAGAGAGTTAATCTACATGAATCAAATTCTCATCTCATTTAAACCTTATGAGTCATCTGTACCAAGTTCTCAAATCCATGATTTAGGAAACATCGCAGATAATGTGTGGCCAGAAAAATTAAGCTTGATACGAGGTGTTATAAAGGAAGGCCAATATTACGGAGAGATGGAACTTATCAACGGAGATAAACTCCGTAAAAAAGAAAAAGATGAAATAAGACAACGACTAAAACTGTTAGAAAAATCAGATCCAGACCTAGAACCAAAGTTTATATACAATCAGGAAAAATAAATGAAACTTGCCTCCTTAAATGACGGCCGTGACGGTCAACTTATTATTGTGTCTCGCGATTTGAAAACCGCGACTGATGCGTCTGATATTGCGCCGACCCTGCAATGGGCTTTGGATGAGTGGGACGTGCTCGCCCCGCAACTGGCCGCGCGTTATGAGCTGTTGAACAATGGCAAAGTCGAAGAGACATTTGACTTCGTCGAAGCCGATTGTGCCTCGCCTCTGCCGCGTGCCTATCAATGGCTTGATGGCTCGGCTTACCTCAACCATGTGGAGCTTGTCCGTAAAGCCCGTGGGGCGGTTGTGCCAGAAAGTTTCTACGACGATCCGCTTATGTATCAGGGCGGAAGTGATACCTTTATCGGGCCACGCGACGCCATTGTCGCTGCAGACGAAGCCTACGGCATTGATATGGAAGCCGAGATTACCGTCATCACCGATGACGTGCCAATGGGCCTCTCCGCCGAAGACGCCGAAAACCACATCAAGCTTGTCATGCTGGTCAATGATGTGTCTTTGCGCGGCCTCATTCCGGGCGAACTCGCCAAGGGGTTTGGCTTTGTGCAGAGTAAAGCTTCATGCGCTTTCTCGCCTGTCGCCGTGACGCCGGATGAGATTGAGGCCTGGGATGGCGGCACAATCGACCTGCCTTTGCTTGTAGATTATAACGGCAAGCCTTTCGGCAAAGCCAATGTCAAAACGGATATGACCTTTAACATGGGGCAGCTCGTTGCTCATGCCGCCAAGACGCGTCACCTCTGCGCGGGCTCTATCATTGGCTCCGGGACTGTCTCGAATAAATTTGAAGGCGGCGAAGGGAAGAAAATCGAAGATGGAGGCGTCGGCTATAGCTGTATCGCGGAAATCCGCATGATCGAAAAAATCCAGACGGGTGAGTTCATCACGCCCTTTATGCGCTTTGGTGACACGGTCGGGATTGAAATGAACGACGCCGATGGCAAATCCATTTTCGGCCGTATTGAAAACACCGTCGAAAAATATGAGCCTTAAGCCATGATGACACTGCACGGATATTGGCGGTCTTCGGCGAGCTATCGCGTCCGCATAGCGCTCGCGCTGAAAGGTGTCGAGGTCAACCATCGTGCAGTCAACCTCAAGACAGGCGAGCAATTAGAGGCGGCACATCAAGATTTGAATGCGCAGCCCTACGTTCCCGTTCTGGAATTAGAAGACGGAACAAAACTGACGCAATCTTTGGCGATCATGGACTTTCTGGACGCAACCTTCCCGGATTATAAATTAATGCCGAGTGAGGCGATTTTGCGCTCTAAAATCTTATCCGCCTCATTGATTGTGGCGTCCGATATTGCGCCGATTGCTAATCTCTCCGTGCTGAAATATCTACGCGCCGAGTATGGTCAGAGTGATGCGGGCGTCAAAGCGTGGATCCATCATTGGATAGAAAAAGGCTTTACCGCTTTGGAAACAATCGCCCAGGGTTATGACACGAAATTCCTGATGACGGACGACCCTGCCTTTTTTGAATGTTGCTTCGTCCCGCAAGTTTACAATGCCCATCGCTTCAATGTGGATATGGGTCAATTCCCGAAACTGTCTGCGATTAATGCGGCCTGTTTGGCATTGCCTGCTTTTCAAAAAGCTCTGCCTGAAAATCAGCCTGACGCGACTTAAGTCTCAATAATGTGAATAGGCAGGCTCGCTTTGTCTGCTAAGGGGCAATATGTCTCGCAGGTTCACCTTATTCTTACTGACAGTTTTGACCTTAATGGCCTTTGCGGCCAATTCCGTCTTGGCGCGTCTGGCCCTCATAGAAGGGCAAGCGGGACCATGGGGTTTTACCGCTATTCGCATTCTGTCAGGCGCGCTCGTTCTCATGCTTTTGGTGGGGCCGCGCAACAGCTTGAAAGAGGGCAGTTGGCGCGGCGCGGGGGCGCTCTTGGTCTATGCCGTTTTATTTAGCTTTGCCTATCTTATGCTCGCCACAGGCACGGGCGCGCTGATCCTGTTTGCGGCGGTGCAGCTCACCATGTTGGGCTGGGGTTATTTCAAAGGCGAGCGGCTTACGCCTCTGCAATGGACCGGGTTTACGCTCGCTGTGGCAGGGTTGGTTTACCTGCTCAGCCCCGGACTGAAGGCACCGTCCTTATTGGGCTCTGCGCTCATGCTCTTGGCTGGATTGGGGTGGGGGATATATTCCATTATCGGCAAAGGCGCAGGCAATCCGACCGCGCAAACCGCAGGAAATTTTATCGGTGCCGCTTTCGTCATGGCCGCCTTAAGCTTGCCGTTGTTATGGGTTTATGGCGAAGCTATCCCGACGACTAAAGGGTGGGCGCTTGCTATTACGTCAGGCGCGATAACCTCGGGTCTCGGTTATGCACTCTGGTATCGCGTACTAAAAGATTTACGCGTTACAACAGCAGGCCTGGCGCAATTAAGCGTCCCCGCCTTTGCTGCTCTCGGCGGTGTCCTCTTTGTAGCGGAACCTTTGACCCAAAGGTTTGTCGTCGCGAGTGCGATTATTTTGGGGGGCGTTGCGATCTCGACAGTTAGCAGAACGAAAAACTCCTGATCATTCACACATCAGTTCTTGCGCCTTTTCACGCGTGGAATCCATTCGTAACGCCCCGCGGCCTTCTATCGGGCCGTAAGTTTCGATATTGGCTTTTACGCCGTCAAATGTGCGGCCCGTCGGCAGGCCGTTTTCAATCCAAATATCCAGAATAGGTTCAATCGGTAATGTGCCGCTCTCGCGATAGTCTTGGCGCACCGACCAGAATTGCCACCAACTATGAAAACGGATTTTATAATGGCGATAGGTTGAACCCGCGAGTGTCGTACTTGGCAACTCTTCGCCTTTGAAATAATCGCCTGTGTAAATGGCGTGAAGCTCATCAGGGGTTGAGCTAGCAATTTCGACGATATAATTTTCATACCAATCATCGCCGTTTTGTTTGGCCGCTTCATCGCCCTGCCAATTTACGCTGACCTTTGGCCCTGCCCACCAACGCCCTTCGCCGGATAGATTAATTTTATAGGTAGAGCAGACCTTCAAATCTTTCTTCGCTGTTGCAACAGGCTCAGGCTGATAATCTGCACGAGACAGGCCGACATCCAAACCACCTTCCGCATGGGATTGTTCAACATTGAAGTGCAATGTCTTTTCCTGAAATTGACGTTTATGCTCCCCGGTAAACTTCTCGCTTATCCAAGCCGAAGAGGAATAGTCCCCAAATTCAAAATGCTCTGTCGTCATATTGACGGGACTAACAGGAAGAGTTTTGCCTGAAGATGGAATGAAAGAGTCTGAATTTTCGCCTGTCGTCGTGGCGCAGGCTGTTAAGCTGAACGCGCTAAGCGCGGATAAGAGAATGCGTTTCATAAGTGGAGCCCCTTTTATTTTTGTTTGCATACTATTGAAAAGCAGCGATAGTGATTCCAATAATATTAAAACCCAGATGAGCCATAATACAGGCTAAAACATCTCTTTTCCAAATAAAAATTAGCCCAAATGCTAAACCTGCTGCGGTCACCAAAAGCAGATGTGGCCCCGGCCAAAAAATTGCGTGAGGCGCGACAAATACCGTAGTCGAAATAAGCACCATTAGAATAGGTTGGATTTTCAATTCTATACCACGAGAAATGAGAAAGCCGCGGAAGAGTAATTCTTCTACGCCTGCGGCGCGTAGAAGAAAAAACGCTAGAAGCCAAGATGATACCGTCGCGGTTTCCGCAAGAGAACTTTGACTCTCAGAAAATTCTAACCCTCCGAATTGGGCCAAAGATACAAAGAGACCGACGAGGACGATCGCCAATATTAACCCTAGTCCGGCAATCCAAAAAGTCTGATATGAAATTGCTTTAAAGCCAATTGACCCTAAGCCCCGTTTTTCGATGCACAGAACATATATGATCACGAGTAAGGCTATTAGCCACCAACTGATCTCAGTCAGTACAAAATTTAGATCACTCACTTCTATCCCAATGGCGGCGCTCATCAAGAAAAAGAAGAAAAGTAAAAATCGCAAAACTATGACCTCAACCCAACGCTATCCCAAAGCTGCAATAAATTGATTCAGCTTCATCGCCGCTGGCATGGCATTATTCCGCAGGCGTTTCATCACCGCTTTTTTCTCGGGGTCATCGCCCATTGCGCCAACCATGCGGGAGAATCCGTCCAAGCGATTATTATACAGCCAATCGCGGATAAGCGGAGTTTGCCCCCATAGATATTGGTTCATCATAAAGGCGGCGGTTAGGCGCATAAAATCGTCTTCCCCATTGGGTAATGGGACGACGCCGCAAAATTTATTTCTGTCTTTTTCCGTATCATAATTTTGCGCAATCATTGCAATGAACGCTGCGCTGAAGACAGGCTGGTAAGAGCGCACAGTTTGCGGCGTAATAAGCCGCCCGTTAAAAATGGGTTTGGTTTCTAAATTCGTGATGGCGGTGGCGGAACAATCCAAATGGATGTGGTCGGGGCTGGTCGGAACCGCGCCTTTATCAAGCGTAATTGTCTCGGTACTTATATGTTGGACGCGGCCCAAACGCACAATATTTTTTACGCGGCGGAGTTCTTCTAATTCCATCGGGCTGATGGTGGCGCCGTGAAACATGGTCGGGCGAACGTTCGGATCAAAGCGCAGAAAATATCCTGCCTGATGCAGACGATCAAACATATCGTCTTTATCTTTGGCGCTTGCGATGGCTTCAAATTGAGCGGCCTGCGCGCCCATCGTGTTAAAGAAAAACTCTTCTGAGGGCTGTGTGTTTTCCCGGTTAAGAAGCCAGCCATCGCGCGATTTAATCCAAGTAATTTGTTCAGGGTCCACGTGATTTTCGAGCAGGAATAAAATGCAATCAATGCCTGTTTTACCGCCGCCAATAACGACAAAACCTTCGGGCGATGCGGTAATTTTAGGAATGTCATTGAGCGGCATGAGGGTGACATCCTCATCCACGGAAAAATTGGGCGTATGGGTCGACGGGACCGTAGTTTTTAAATAGGTCGCATCGACAATTGTTTTCGCCTCAACGTGATATGTCTTACCGTTAAGGGCATGATGAAACGCAACGTTGCCCGTCTGTGTGGCCTCGCTATCAATATCGTCTTTGACGGAGCATAGGGGGAAATACCGCACGCGCCCGCTCGGCAGAAATGTATGCCGCATCACGTCATCAAAATAGGCGAGAATGGCCGAACCTGACGCCAGATCGCCCAAGCCTTTATTTAATCCAACTTTATCTTTCAGCCCCTGACTTAGTTCTTTGGAGCTCACGCCATAAAAATTGGACGGCTGATGTAAGGTGACAAAAGGATAAGCGTTATTCCAATGACCGCCGGGTTTGGCGAAACGATCGACAATAATGATATCGGCAGTGTCGTTCTGCAAAAGTAGCTCATCCGCAAAGGCCATGCCGACCGCGCCGCTGCCGATAATCAGGTAATCCGTTGTCAGGGTTTGCGTCATAAGGGATCTTTTTTGGCTGCGTGGGATAACGAAAACGATGACTATACTGGGCCGCTTTCAATTGGAAGGCGCATTTTGATGCAGTGGAGTGCGGCTTGCGCAAAATTGACTTGAGCTAGACAGGTCTCGCCTTATTGTGAAACTTTGTTGGAAAGAAGGCCTTTGTGCACGCGAGAACATTTTTATACAGCCTGTCGGCCGCGGCGTTTTTGGCGGTTTCAGCCTGTGGGGGCAGCTCATCCGGAGGGGGGTCTTCTGTAAGCGTGTCTCCGCCTCCACCACCACCTCCTCCTCCTCCTCCGCCGCCACCTCTTGCGACAGTCGAAACTTTTTCGGACAGACCGGTTAATCAGGCGGCGAGCGCGCCGCTCGCCTCCGTCAATGCAGCAACTGGGGCCTTGCATTACGGGCCTTATTCAAATGAGGGTCAAAGCAATGCCGACCATTTAATTCCGGACTTCTCTCATGCAGGCTATGAAGGCGGCGGCGTTGCGTTGCCGGCTTATGACTCCATTCCTGTTCGGGTAACGTTATCGCCCGAAAGCGGGGATGATTTTGCGCGCCTAGAGCAGGCGTTGGAGGATACCGCGGGCTTCGCGCCGGATGCCCGCGGTATTCGCGGCGCCGTTCTTCTTACCGCCGGTCTCTATGAAATCAGCGATACACTCACATTTCCGGCGAGCGGAATCATTCTGCGCGGCGAAGGTCAAGGCGCAAACGGCACTGTTCTTCGGGCAACGACCACATCGGAAGAAGCGATTTTTATCGAAGTCAGAGGAAACGGTAGCGGCGATAATCCGGCCGAAGCGTCAGACCCTAGACGCGTTTCTATAACCGATAGCTATGTCCCTGTCGGCGCAACGAAAATAGAAATAGCGTCCGCGGCGGGCTATGCCGTCGGCGACCGAGTTGCCGTGCTACGCACACCCAATGAGGCGTGGTTAGGCGCAGACGGCGTTGACACCGCGCAATTTGAATGGACAACGGAACGCTACACAGTTTCGGCGGAGCGGCGCGTTACTGCCATTAATGGGAATGAGCTGACTTTGGATATTCCTCTGGTGGATACAATCGAAGACCAATTTGGCGGCGGCGAGGTATACCGTATGGACGCCTCGGAACGTCTTTCGCAAATAGGTATTGAAAACCTGCGTATAGAGACGCTCACCTATGCAGATGTATCGCGGCGGGATCGCGCAATTTTGGACATAGCTCTTCGCGAGGTTGAAAATAGTTGGATACGCGATGTGACAGCGCGATATTTTTCTCGCGCCTTTAATTTTCAACAAGGGACCTATTTTAACACCGCCGAAGACGTCGCGCATATTGATCCAAATTTTGTGGTAGAGGGCGGCAACCATTATGCCTTTGATTTTGGCAGCGGCGGCATGAATCTCTTCCAGCGCTGTTATTCAGACCAAAGCCGTCATGCCTTTACCTCCGGTTCCACGCCTGTCGGGCCAAATGTGTTTTTGGATTGTTTAAATGAAAACGGTACGAATGATTATGGCCCTCATCAACGCTGGGCCGTCGGGACTCTATTTGACAATACAAGTGATGAACTCATTCGTGTACAAAACCGCACAGATTCAGGGAGCGGCCATGGCTGGGCAGGCGCACAACAAATGCTTTGGAATGGCGACTATGACGAGATTGTCCTCCAGGCTCCGCCAGCAGCAATGAACTG
The DNA here is from genome assembly GCA_964565335.1 of uncultured Algimonas sp. Classification (GTDB taxonomy): domain Bacteria; phylum Pseudomonadota; class Alphaproteobacteria; order Caulobacterales; family Maricaulaceae; genus Litorimonas. The sequence goes on from CAZMEN010000036.1 coordinate 17,035, forward strand.
GTCGGTTGGTAGTATCGGGGAATTTATCGAAGGCAGCCGCGTTCCCGAAGCTCCGAACGGTATCATCGAATCCGGCAGTATTCCTGTCACGCCGCGTAGTCTGTATTTGCAGCAACTCGAAGACAGGCTTGGAACAAATGCCGTTAACGCCGTCACCACGCCCGCCCAACGAACCCGCACAATCTATTCAGATCTTAGCAATTGGCGTGGCGAGGGGGCGTTGGAGTTTTAGGTTTAAATCTTCAGCCGTTTCTTAAGCGCGGCCGCTAATTTTTGCGCGCCTTCATTTTCTGCGCCTTCGCCTTTGGCAAAGGGAAGGTAAAGATAGGGCTCAATCATTTCCAACTCGATGAGTTTTAATTGCCCGTCCGTGCCGCGCAGTAAATCGACGCGGGCATAGAGCGGGGTGAAGTCGAGCGAGTCGAGCACGCTTCGGGCGGATTCGCGTTCCTGCGATGTTGGCGTGTAGGGTTGTTCTTTTCCGCCATAAGTCGATTGAATGCGGTAATCTCCGTCTTTCGGCGTTTTATTCACCGCATGAGAATACTGTCCGCCGAAATAGAGAAAACTATATTCGCCTTCGGATTGTACGCTGGGCAAGAACGCTTGAATAAGCGCGGCCTCTGGCGGCAATGTATCTTTCGCAGGGAACGGATCCTCTTTTTTATAGAGCGCTTGTTGCCAAGCACCGCCGCCGACTTGCGGCTTAATAACGAGCGTATCCGTTTTGAGCGTTTCAAACGCCGCCGCGACATTCCGTTCCGTAATACGCTCGACAGTAAGCGTGCGGATAACCGGCGCGCCTTGGCGTTCCAATTCTTCCAGATAATTCTTCACCGCATTCCATTTCAGAACGCGATAAGGGTTAAACAAATTGGTCTTCGCATCTACTTTAGCCATTTCGTTCAAGAAGGCTTCTTCATTACCCTCGAAGTAATCCCACACGAATAGAGGCAGCATGGCTTGATAATCCGCCGCCTTTTCGGAGGCTTCGCGCCAACGTACCAGTTCCAGTTTCATGTCGTGAGCCGCAAAGGCGGGGATGAGCTTGCCCATTTGCTCTTCGAGTTCGAAAAGATCCGTGCGGGTCTCTGCATTGCCGGGCAGCATGTTGTCCGAGACTAAAATAGCAACAGAAAGCATAAAAATCCCATCAATAAGTCAGTTTAAAGGTGAATCAGAATTGAGTTCTCATCTTTTATCCGATAACGGCTTGCCCACAAGAGAATTTGACCGCGTTTTAAAGGATTATTGCTGTGAAAACTGAGTTTGATGTATTGGGTATCGGGAACGCTTTAATGGATATTATCGTGCCCGTAGATGATGCTTTTTTAGCTGAACACACGCTTGAAAAAGGCAGTATGGCACTCATCGATAATGACCGCGTTGGTGTTTTGGGTAAAGCATTTGGTGGCCTATCAGAAGCGCCGCGCGAAATCGCGGGCGGTTCCGCAGCGAATACAATGGTTGGTATTGCGGAATTGGGGGCGCGCGCCGCCTATTTCGGTAAAGTCGGCACAGATGGCGTCGGCAAACGTTTGGCAAAAGGCTACAGCGATGCAGGCGTGGATTTCAAATCCGTGCCGTCCAAATCCGGCGCGCCCAGCGGCCAATGCCTGATTGCCGTAACGCCAGATAGCGAACGGACAATGAGCACATGTTTGGGCACATCGGCTGAATTTTCTAAAATCGATATTTTGGAAGACGATGTGAAAAAGGCCGCCATTATCTACATGGAAGGCTACCTCTTCGATAAAGATGAAGCCAAAGAAGCTTTCGTAAAGGCCGCCGAAATCGCAAAAGCAAATGGCCGCGAAGTGTCTTTGACATTATCCGATAGCTTCTGTGTCGGTCGTCACCATGACAGCTTCGTTCACCTCGTTCGTAATCACGTCAATATCCTGTTCGCGAATGAAGCCGAGATGCTCGCGCTTGCGGGAACAGAGGATTTGGACGCAGCGATTAATGCCTTTGCGCGCGATAATTTAGTGCTTTGCATTACGCGTAGCGAGAAAGGGTCGCTCATTGTGGACGGCCAGACGCGCCACGAAATACCGGTCGTGCCTGTTGCGAAAATCGTCGATACAACGGGAGCAGGGGACCAATATGCGGCAGGTGTTCTTGCGGGCCGCGCCATGGGCATGTCTTGGGCCGATGCGGGTTTCCTTGGGTCAAAAGCGGCCGCAGAGGTGATTTCGCATTACGGCGCTCGCCCTGAGACGTCTGTCATGGCATTATAGGGTAAACACCTTTTCAGAGATAAACTTATCGAGAGGCAATCATTTTGCCTCTTGCCAAAAATCTTTATTCTTCCCAAATACACTTTCTATTCAGGCGTGGTTATGGAGAGTGAAATGTCCAAACGTCGTAAAAAAGTACGCGAAATGATGTCCTCCTTTGACGACGGGGCTGTCTACGCACCGTCATACGTCACAGAGAGCGCCCTAAAGGGCAAGCGCCCCAAAAACAAACGACAACGGGGAACGAAACCCGCTTATTGGGACTAAGTCCGACACTTTACATGTTTTGCACGGACAAGATTTAAGTCCTGTCCGTACAGAGTTTCGCTTTGGATTGCGGCCCCTTTTCGCTAGCCCATAGGCTGAGCCAAATGAGAGGTCTGCCATGTCAGAGCAAAATTCCGAAATGTCTGAAAAAGGCGAAAAGAAAAGCGAGCGTTTAGAAATCCGCTTGTCTTTTAGCAAAAAGCAGGCCTTTCTTGAGGCTTGCGAAATACAGGGCGATCAGCCCAGCGATGCTCTGCGGCGTTTCATTCAAAGTTATACGCGCCGGGCGAAGGCCGATGGCGTGGACTTTACACTAAGAGATGCGCTTTCACGGTTTCGTTTGCCTTTGATCGGCGGAGCCTTGGCTTTGGGCGCTATTCTGGCATTGACAATTTTTAACCGATCTGTGCCGCTTGAATTAAAACAAGACGGCCCGATTTTCTCGGCCAAGGACGGAGATTTTCCGCCGATAAATTATGCTCTCTTTGCCCGTTATGACGCGAACAAAAACGGCGTTATTGACCTAAAGGAGGTGAGCGAGAATGACAAACATCTCCACCGCGTCCTTAATCTGGACGGCGAGGCGGGCATTGCCCCTTCCGAGTTTTACGACAAAGGCGTGATGCAATGGAGCCTTGCAGACGACGGCAGTTTTAAGACGCTGGAGAACGGCACTCCGCAATACAAGGTAGAAGGCGACACATTGCTCGTGCGGTTTAATCTGACCGATTTTGAAAATGCTATCATTACGATTGAAAAGCCAAAATCAACATTAATCGATGAGCAAACGTCCACTGAGAAAACGGCGTTCAAACTAAAGACCGAAGAAAAGCGCACTTTTCAAGGTGACCCCATAAATCGTAATATAGTCTGGATTGAAGGTGAGGCGGAACCAAAATTAGTTTTTACAGACCATCTTCATCGCGTCAGACATTGATATTTTAGACGTCCTTATAACCAATTTGTAATTAAAAAAGCCCGTATTGTTCAGCTTGGATTTACGGGCGACGCACTATAGAGAGCCTTAGAACACGCCCTTTATGGAGACGTAAAATGAAGAAATTGGTTTTAGGAGTCGCAGTTTTGGCTTTGTCCATTCCTGTGCTTGCGCAAACGAATAATGCGCAAATTCAGCCGCAATATGCGGCTCCGACGCAAATGCCTGCTTTCACAGACCCGGCTAATGTACGCGCTGATTTGGCGCGCATTGATGGGGCTATGAATGCCACTAAAAGCTTTTCAGGGAAATTTGTGCAATATTATTCTGATGGGTCTGTCACGACAGGAAAAATATATTTGCGCCGCCCAAAAAATTTACGACTTGAATATGATGAGCCCAACCCGCTTTTGATTGTTGCCGATAATGGAATGTTGGTTCAGCATGACAAAGATTTGGAAACTTATGACCGTATTCCTTTGGCCTCGACGCCTGTGTCTTATTTTCTATCCGAAAATTTAAATCTGGCCGACGATACCGAAGTGGTGGCCTTGCAGAAAACGCAGACCCAATGGCGCGTTACGGCGCGCGATGGCTCCGGCAATATGGAAGGCGCTATTACAATGGTGTTTGATGCGCGCACGCTGGCTTTGCAAGAGTGGATTATTGGCGATGATTTTGGCGGAGAGACGCGCGTGGTGCTATCTGAATTGCGCTATAATGACCGTTTGAACCCGGGCCTCTTTATTCTTCGTGATGACAGTAATCGCCGAGACCGCAGATAGTCTGATAAATTAGAGACTTTTTGCCTCTCAAAACGTAGAGACCTTTGAAAGAGGTCTCTATGTCAAAACAACCGGCTATTCTTTGGTTCCGCCGTGATTTGCGCTTAGGCGATAACCCCGCTTTAACGGCGGCCGTCAATTCCGGACGTCCATTAATTTGTCTTTATATTGACGAAACCAATGCGCCGCGCCGCGAGGGCGGAGCCAAGCAAGTCTGGCTGCACCACAGCCTCACATCATTGGCGAAAGATTTAAAGGCGTGCGGAGCCTCGCTGATCTTGCGGCAGGGAAACGCCAAAGATATTTTGGACGAGATTATCGACCAAACTAATGCCGAAGCGGTGTTTTGGAATCGCCGTTATGAGGCGTTCGGCATTGAAACGGATAAAGCCCTGAAAGCCGATTTCAAATCTCGCGGTCTAACTGTCGAGACGTTTAACGGCTCTCTCTTGACCGAGCCGTGGGAAATTGCGCCGAAATCAGGCGGGGATTTTTATAAGATCTTTACCCCCTATTGGCGGGCGGCCTGTGAGGTCATCGGCCCGCGCATGAACCAAGAAGGCCCTTTGGACGCTCCCGGCAAAATCAACGGCTATTCTGGTGATATAGCCTCTGATGATTTGTCTTTTTTGCCAAAGGGTCTTGATTGGGATGAAAAAATCATGACCGATTGGTCGGTCGGAGAAAAGGCAGCCTCGCAGAAACTTAAGCGTTTCTTGGAAAAGTCCGTGTCCGATTATGCGGAGGAGCGGAATATCCCGTCCAATAAAACGGGCACGTCTCGCCTGTCCCCTCATTTAGCCGCAGGAGAAATTTCGCCGCGTCAGATTTGGGACGCTGCGCGCGAATCCAATAAGAATGTTGATGTGTTCCTGTCCGAAATTGGATGGCGAGAATTTTCTTATGTCTTGTTATTTCACAACCCGAAGCTGGCATCAGAAAATTACAAAGAGGCTTTCAATAAATTTGACTGGGCCAAAGACGACGCGGCGCTGACCGCTTGGCAAAACGGTCAAACCGGATACCCTTTCGTCGATGCGGGTCTGCGGGAGCTTTACCAGACGGGATGGATGCATAACCGCGTCCGCATGGTGGTCGCGAGTTTCCTCATCAAACACTTGCTGATTGACTGGCGCAAAGGCGAAGACTGGTTTTGGGATTGTTTGCTGGAAGCCGATCCGGCGGCCAATGCGGCAAGCTGGCAATGGGTGGCCGGCAGCGGCGCCGATGCGTCGCCTTATTTCCGTATATTCAACCCATTCTCGCAGGGCGAAAAATTCGATAAGACCGGAGACTATGTCCGCGAATTTGTGCCTGAGTTAAAAAAACTCCCGGACAAATATATCCATACGCCTTGGAAAGCCCCGCAAAATGTTTTGGATTATGCGGGCGTTAAATTAGGGGAGACCTACCCCAAACCGCTCGTCGATCATAAATTCGCGCGGGAGCGGGCTTTGTCGGAGTATAAAAAAAGCCGGGGTGAGTAACCCGGCTTTTATTTGATTGTATTGCGAAGAGGCGGTTTATTTATCTTTATAAACGACGCCGCCTTTCATTACGAAATCAACGTCCAATAATTCCTCAATATCGTTTAGCGGATTTCCGTCCACAGCAATCAAATCTGCATATTTTCCGGCTTCCAGCGTGCCAATTTTATCGCCCATGCCGATATGTTTCGACGCGGTTACGGTTGCCGAGGCAATGGCTTCTTGTTCGCTCATGCCCGCGGCCATCATATAGATAAATTCTTTGGCATTATCGCCATGTTTAGACACACCCGTATCGGTACCGAAAGCAATCGTGACACCGTTTTCATAAGCGATACGCGCCATGTCCTGCATTTTCGGGCCGACTTCACGCGCCTTTTTCACGCTATTGGGCGGCAGGAATGTATTGGGGTCTTTGGCCCATTCTTCGACGGTTTTACCCGCCAAGACGGTGGGGACGAGGACGGCTTTTTTTTGTTTGAAAAGCCGCGTTGTTTCTCTGTCCAGAAAAGACCCATGTTCGATGGATTGAATACCGGCGCGCAGGGCCGCTTCGATGCCGCCCTTGTCATGCGCATGGGCGGTCACCTTACGCCCCATTGAGGTCGCAGTCTCGACAATGGCTTCTAGCTCATCATCCATAAGCTGCTGGCCTGTACCCGCATTGGTATTAGAGAGCACGCCGCCCGTCGCCGTTACTTTAATAACGTCCGCTCCGTTTTTAACGGCTTGGCGAACTGCGCGGCGGCAATCTGCGACGCCGTCGCAAATGGTTTCTGACTGATACATTTCTAAAATATCGTCTTTGAAACCGTGGAAGTCTCCATGCCCGCCTGTTGCCGAAATCGCCGAGCCCGCCGCTTTGATATGCGGTCCAGGAACTTTCCCGGCATTCACGGCGCGGCGCAGAGCGAAAATTTCCTTGGGGCCGCCAACATCTTGGACGGCTGTAAAGCCTGCCATCAATGTTGTGCGCGCATGAGCGGCGGCTTGCAGCGCCACGTCTCCGGCTTCCAGACGCACAACATCATCAGGTTTGCCACTATCACGGTCGCCGCGTAAATGGACATGGCTGTCAATCAGGCCGGGGAGGAAGAACATGTCCCGCTTATCAATAATAGTCGCGTCATCATCTTCGAGAAAACCTCTTTCAACGCCAACAATCTTCCCGTCATGAATAATAATGGTGGCATTTCTGATGGGGGCTTTCCCGGGGACGGCCAAAACCTGCCCTGCGTAAATGAGCGTGTAGTCTTCATAACTATCGTGCAGGTCATCGTGAGCGAAAGCATCAAAAGCGACGCCGAACCCCCCGATTAAAAAGGCAATGGCAGCAGCAGAAGTCACAAGAGTACGATAGGTCATAAGACCTATTAACACATTCTTAACCTTTGCGAAGGGGGTTCGCGTGAAAAGGGTGGGGGGAAGAGGGTTTTCGATAGGTGTCAGGAGAGGGGTTGCGTTTAGAGGTGTTCGCTAAGGGTTTTACTGGGGGTGATTCCTTGGCACTCAGATTATGGTGGAAATATCCCCTAAGCGGCCCTTTGTCTAAATCCATAAATAGACACTGACGTCAGGCATTCTAGTTAGTCAAAGTTTGTCGAGAACCATTCAGCTATTTCAGAATGTGTGATATCATTTGTCAGCACATTGTTGTGGTTGGCACCTTGCACAATGCGTGTTTCACCCTCGCTATTTTCAGTTAAGAAGCCTTCAAATTCATTAGCCAAAAAAAGCTCATCATCACTTCCGACGAGTACCAAGAGCGGAACTTCGACGGCCTGTAAGGCAATGTCCGAAGTCTTGGGACGTATTGGCTGTCCTGACATAACGGCTCGGTAACTGTAAGCTAGAATGTGAGGTCTATAATTAAAATACATAATCGGTTTATCATCCAAAATATGTAACCCGATCGAATTGAGCATAATTTGTCCAATCATGCGTTTGACGTCAAATTCCACAAATGCGGGCGCTCCTTCAATAGGCGCTTCATCAGAACCAGTTCTTTGCGTGGGCCCCTCGCCAAAGTTCGGGGCGATTAACAAATATGCGTTCGGAGACTCATAACTCTCCTTAAGTGCATATCTCATAGCAACGCCCCCACCCATTGAATGACCAGCAATGATCAGTTTTCGGGATGGCCTGTTTCTTTGGAGGGATTGCACGACATCGAACAAGTCATCCTCATATTGACCGATATATTTGACATCACTTCGTGGTCCAAACGAGTCTCCATGCCCCCGATGGTCATAAGTAATGATCTCAGCCCCTGTATTCTTCTGTAATTTTTGAGCGGCGAAACGCATTTCTGAACGATTAGATGCGATGCCGTGCATGAGAATAATAAGTGTTTCATCTGATTGACCATAACGCGTCCCAGCTAACTGAACGCCGTCACGAGCATTAAAGGTAACATGCCTTGCTTCTATCTGGATTGGGGCATTCAATGACAGTTCCTCTGCCACTGTGGCCTCAACAGTTTCCCAGAATTCGGGGGTCATACGCGTTGACTCAAACGGCTTAGGTTTTGGCCAAAAGATAAGGCTCAAAGCAATCATCAAATAGCAAGTGGTGATACCGATAAAGATTTGCGTATTTCGCAGTATGGTTTTTTTGGAAAGGATTTTCTTTAGTAAACTCATGTGTATCTCGTTAGTATAGTTTATTTTATAAACTGGTTTACCTGTCCCTATATTTCATTTACCGTAGAGTCAAATTATGCGCTCGGAATGATTATGGCTAACCTCAAAAAAGATGTGTCTGCTGATCTGGAATTTATGCGCTCCGTCGTCGCAGAAAGTCACTCAGGTCATATATCAAGAGGAATTGGGCTCGCCATGCTCGTTGCGGGCATTGCCTATGGGGTTCAGTCTCTATTTATATGGGGGCAGATAAATAATATCATGGCCGACAGTGAAACCCTATCACTCGGAGTGACTGTTGCTGCAACATCTTCTTTGCTAATTACGCTTGGTGTAGTTTTCTTTCGAAAACGCACACAACTCATCGAAAACAGTCTTGCAAGTCGCGCGGTTTCGGCAATTTTCTTTGGCTTTGGCCTCTCCGTTTTAGGGAGTGCAACCGTGTTTGCAATTATCACACTCCATTATGACGACATCCAGATATGGCAGCTTTTCGGCGCGGTCTTCGCTGTGTTACAAGCAAGCGTATGGGGTGGAACAGGAATGATCAAGAAAACCACTTGGTTTGCATATATTGCAGTGGCGTGGTTCGCCATGTCGATTGGACTCGCTGTGTTATACGGACATTCACATTACCTTTTGCTGATGTCCGCAGCGTTATTTTTATTAATGGCTATTCCTGGCTATTTTTTGTGGCGCAAAGCGTAAGTGTGATCCGTTAAATCAAATGACCGAATTTAATGTTGGAAAGTTGGATGGCATTATTCATGGCCGCATACGACTAGGTATTATGGCCTTTTTAGCCAGTTCTGAGACCGCAACATTCAACCAATTAAAAGAAACACTTCAAGCCACTCAAGGTAATCTGTCGATACAGCTAAAAAAGCTCGAAGACGCGGGATATATTTCCACGACAAGGAAACTCAAAGGGAAGAAAACTGAGACAAAGGCCCGTCTTACTAAAGCAGGAAAAACAGCATTCTCTGATTATTTATCACGCATGGAAACTCTTATAAATCAATCTAAATAGTATGTGCTCCATGATGGTCAATTAACTGAGGTGAACTTTTATCGCGACGAAGGTATCCAACATCATCTGGCATGTTCTTAATGTGATGGATTACACGAACTTCGGAGATTGAAAATAGTCTTGTTATAGCGGAATTAAGATTTTCGTCTAATGTCCGCTAAGCCCCATAGTAGACTTTACGAGTAATAACGAGTTACCCACCCCCCTAAAGTGCCTGATGCGCGATGTCTCGGCGGCAGAATCCGCCTTTCCACTCTATCGTGTCGTCAATCACCGCATAGGCCGCTGCAACTGCGGCCTCTAATGTCTCGGCTTGCGCTGTGACGTTCAAAACGCGCCCGCCTGCGGATTTAAGCTTATCGCCGTCTTGTTTCGTGCCTGCGTGAAAGACAACAATGCCGTCCATTTCATTCGCGGCGTCTACGCCTTTAATGACCTGTCCTTTTTTATACTTGCCGGGATAGCCGTCTGAGGCGAGCACGACATTGACAACAGGGTCATGAAACCAAGCAGGGGCTTTGGCTTTATCGAGTGAGCCGTTTTCAGCCGCGACAAAAATTTCCATCAGATCGCTTTGCAGGCGGCGCATCATAACCTGACATTCCGGATCGCCAAAGCGCGCATTATATTCAATCAGCTTCGGCCCCTCATCGGTCATCATCAATCCCGCGAACAGGACACCGACAAAAGGATGACCGTCCTTAGCCATGCCGTAAACAGTGGGCTGAATGATTTTTTCCATGACCGTTTTCATCGCGTCATTGTCGAAAACTGGGGTTGGGGAGTAGGCTCCCATCCCGCCGGTATTCGGGCCTTTATCGCCGTCATGGGCGCGTTTGTGATCTTGCGCCGCAATGAGCGGCATAGCGGTTGTGCCGTCGGAAATCGCAAAGAAGCTTGCCTCTTGCCCTGTCATAAATTCTTCGATGACGACCTTGGCCGAGGCCTCGCCGAACTTGCCGGAAAAGAAGTCTTCCAATTCTGCTTCCGCCGCCTTGCGCGTTTCGGGAATGACTACACCTTTGCCCGCCGCTAACCCGTCCGCCTTTAAAACATAAGGCGCTTTCATCGTTTTGAGGTATTTTTTCGCCTTGGCTAAATCCGTAAAGACGCCGTAATCGGCCGTAGGGATATGATAGCGTTTGCAGAAATCTTTGGTGAAGGCTTTGGAGCTTTCGAGTTGCGCGGCGGCCTGTGTAGGGCCGAAGACTTTTACGCCGCGGTCTTGCAACGCGTCGACCAAGCCCAAAGCCAAAGGCTGCTCTGGCCCAACCACAACGAAATCATAACCGTCTCTCTCAACCAGACCCAAAAGGCCGACAATGTCATCTGCGGCGACAGGCACGATATTGGCCACTGCGGCAGTGCCGGCATTGCCGGGCGCGCAGGTCAGTTCCGTCACGAACGGGCTTTGCGATAATTTCCACGCCAAAGCATGTTCGCGCCCGCCAGAACCAATAAGAAGTACGTTCATGTCATTCTCCCATTATTCGCGCGCTCTCTACCCTATACAACTTTCAAAATCCATTCTATTCCCGTGCAGATATGAGCGCGAACACACCCGAATATTCCGTTTCCGAACTGGCTTTCTCACTGAAGCGCAGTATCGAAGATCAATTCGGTCATGTCCGCGTGCGGGGTGAGCTGGGCCGCGTGACGATTGCGCGTTCGGGTCATTGTTATCTTGACGTGAAAGACGACAAAGCCGTTATCAATTCCATCATCTGGAAGGGCGTGATGGGACGGCTTTCCATGCGTCCCGAAGAGGGCATGGAAGTCGTCTGCGAAGGCAAGCTCTCCACCTATCCGGGGCGGTCGAATTATCAGCTTATCATTGATAAAATGGAACTGGCGGGGGCAGGGGCGCTCATGGCGCTTTACGAAAAACGTAAAAAAGCGCTGGCCGCCGAAGGCTTGTTTGAGGAGAGCCGAAAGGTTGAACTCCCTTTCATGCCTAAAACCATTGGCGTGGTGACGTCGCAAACGGGCGCCGTCATCCGTGATATTCTGCACCGTATATCTGACCGTTTTCCGAGCCATGTCATCGTCTGGCCTGTGCTGGTGCAAGGCGACAAAGCCGCCGAGCAAATTGCGGGCGCGATTACGGGGTTTAACCATGCAGAAGGCTTCCCAAGGCCTGATGTGTTGATTGTCGCGCGGGGCGGCGGCTCGATGGAAGACCTCTGGTGCTTTAACGAAGA
>CAZMEN010000037.1:0-11424 GCA_964565335.1 uncultured Algimonas sp.
CCTTGGGTAGTGACAGATTAATTGGCATGACGTTTCCCGATTATAGTCAATGTTTAGTTAAGACAGTGATGGGCGCAAAGCGTTAAAGGGCGATTAAGAAACGTAAGTTTCAGATGTAATTGCTTATATTTTCAGAGGTTTGGAAACCTTGGGTGGCAAAATATCAGAAGTTTTCACGTAACCACTGGAAAGACCGCCCCAAAGCATGGCCTGAATAACGGCGTTCCCTAAAACGACGGCCTGACAAATCGGGCGGACCGGAAATGGCTTCGCCGCACGCCTCAAATGATTGTTTCAGCATCCCCGTAGCCACGGCGAAATCAGAAGATAGCAGCGTGTCATGCAGTCCAAAAATGCCATGAGGCTGCCCAATTCGCACACGCTTATTAAACTTCAACTCAGCTAATTCACGGACGCCGTTAAGCTGCGCTCCTCCGCCCGTCAAAACGATTTGACGCCCAGAAATTTCTTCCATGCCCGAGTGATGTAAACGCTCTGCAATTAACTCAAATATCTCTTCAATACGGGAGCGAATGACTTCTGTCACAATCGCCCGCGGATGATGCTGTAGAGTATCCTGCGCGCCGACAGGGGGACAGGGCACAGTCATGTGGTCATCATCAACGCCGTGAAGGGCAGAACCATAAATCGTTTTAATGCGCTCTGCGGCTTCAGGCGGAGTCGCCAGACCGCGCGCAATATCATGGGTGACGCTAATCCCGCCGACCCCAATGGCATCCACGTGCATGAGGACACGATCACGGAATACGGCGACAGACGTCACGCCTGCGCCCAAATCAATCACTGTTGTACCCAAATCGCGTTCATCCTCAGTTAGAACCGATAAAGCCGACGCATAGGGCGATGCGGTGACAGACCGAATTTGAAGGTGACACCGCTCAATACAGTGGGCAAGATTACGCAAAGGCCCGACACCCCCCAAAACAAAGTGCATGTCTACGCCAAGCGTTTTTCCGAACATGCCGCGCGGGTCTTGAATACCTGTTTCGCCGTCCACGCTCCAATTCATCGGAATCGCGTGAAGAATGGCATAATCTGGCTGAGACAATTCAGAGAGGCTGGAGTTCAGAACACGCTTCAAATCGCGGTCCGCAACGCCGCCGCTAGCAAATTCTGTCTGAACACGCATGTGTTGGGAGCGTAAAGAGCGAAGTGCAACGTTCACATTTACGCCATGGACAGTGACGCCGGCAGAGCGCTCTGCCTTTTCAACGGCCGCGCGAATACCGGCTTCGGCTGCTTCTAAATCAATGACAGCGCCGTTTTTGACGCCTGCACTAACGCCAAACCCCGTTCCAATGAGGCGAACGCCGATATCAGGCTCCACCTTACCAATAAGGCACACGACTTTACTGGAGCCGATGTCTAGAACGGCAACTGTTTCCGCTGATTTCTGGGGGGACCGCCTAAACATTGTCGTCGATTAAGCCTGTGTCTCGTCAACGGGACGAAGTGAAATACGGTCAGACAAGCGTAAGTCAATGACGCTTAATTTGCGGTCTAAAGCCTGCGTTTCGGCTTGTAAGGCTGCGAGCTGGGCGAAGGCTTTCTCTACGCCTGTGACAGGTAACTTCACGGTGATAGCCTCATCAATAACAAGATCCCAGCGTTTCTCGGAGACATAGACCGCCGATGAAACACGCGATTTTAAACCTGGCCATTCGCCCAAAAGCGCGTCGAGTTTCGCCGAATTCTTCGCCGCGCCTTTTCCGACAACGTGAAAAACACCCTCTGGTATAGTAATATCTCCCCCAATCGGCGCAATAACGGTACCGCTCACATCGACAAGCGACAAAGCGCCTTCATTTTGCCAAAGCGCAAAAGGTTGATTTTCGACCAGTTGAACAACGATACGATCAGGCCAGAGGCGGCGCACCACGGCGCGGTCTACCCAAGGCAGGCTTTCCGTTCTCACCTGCGCTTCGCGCAAATTGACACCGAAAAAATAATCTCCGGGGCGAATATTCAGGGCGCGGCGGACTTCGGCCTCATCCAAACGCCCTTCCCCCATCACATCTACTTGCGAAACAACAAAGCCCATATTCATAAGGCGGTTCTGTTTATAGAGATTAGCGTTTTGCAGTATCATCGGCCAGAAACCACCGAGCCATAGAGCAACAACGGTTATCGCAGCAAAGACGCCAAAGACGCTTCCTGTGAAATGCAAAAAACTTTTACGCGAATGTCCTGCGGCACGAACCTTAGAGGCTGTCCAAGCTTTAGCGCCCCGTAACCCAGGCTTTAACGGAGAGACCCGTTGCACCGACCCATTCACATAGGACGATTTCTTATTTATCTTGGCCATGTAGCGTCCTCAACCAACCAGCGGCAAAGCTGTCCAAACGTAATTCCGACATGTGCGGCCTGTTCAGGCGCGAGGGACATCGGAGTCATTCCGGGTTGAGTATTCACTTCAAGCATTACGATTTTGTTTACTATGGTACCAGAAATTGCATTTTTTTCATAAAATCTGAAATCTGCGCGCGACAATCCGCGACATCCTAAGGCTGTATGGGCTTTTAAGGCCCAATCTTTACAAATTTCAGTCACTTCATCGGAAATGTCTGCGGGCACTACATGAATGGAACCGCCATCAGCGTATTTGGCTTCGTAGTCATACCATTCAGTCTGAGGGATAATTTCGGTCACGGCCAAGGCTTTGTCATTCATCACGGCCACGGTAAGTTCCCGTCCGGGGATATAAGCCTCAACAATGACCTCTTCGCCCATTTCGGTGTCTTCGGCGATAGCGGCGGAATAATTCGTGTGCTCATCATGGATGATATAAACTGATTTTGATGATCCCTGCCCGTTAGGTTTTACCACATAAGGTGGGGGGATGGGATGAGCTTTGGCAACCTCTAGCCGATTAAACAAACCGCCTTCGGGGACATCAATACCGACAGCTCGTAGAACATGTTTAGTGCGATGCTTATCCATGGCAAGAGCCGAGGCCATCACACCTGAATGTGTATAAGGTTTACCGTACATATCGAGAACGCCCTGCACACGGCCGTCTTCGCCCCAATCGCCGTGGAGCGCATTAAAAACCACGTCCGGCTTGGCGGCGCTTAATTGGTTCCAGAGGTCACGCGTGACATCAATCTCGGTAACGTCATATCCCTCTTCGCGTAGAGCCTCTGCACAAGCGGCTCCTGACACTAAGGACACCTCGCGTTCAGAGGAGATACCGCCTTTTAAAACCGCTATCTTCATAAAGACACCCCAATGCGTTTAACTTCCCATTCGAGTTCAACGCCTTCACTTGCGCGGACTTTTTCGCGCATAGCTTCGCCGAGTTTTTCAAGGTCTGATGCCGTGGCATCGCCCGTATTAATCATAAAATTACAGTGTTTTTCACTCATTTGCGCGCCGCCAACACGAAAGCCGCGACCGCCCGCCGCGTCAATGACCTGCCACGCACCGCGCCCCCCTGAAGTTACAGGGTCAGGGTTCTTAAACGTTGACCCACCTGTTTTCTCGCGAATAGGCTGGCTTTCTTCTCGTTTTTGCGTAATCGCCTTCATGCGTTCCGTGACAGCCTCTACAGTATCGGGCAGCCCCCTAAAAACAGCCTCTGTAAAAATCAGGTCGGACGCCGCCTCACTTCCGCGATACCGATAACCAAAATCATCAACGCTTAAAACTTCGCGGCGACCGCGGCGGTCAACAGCAACAGCTTCGACCAAAACGTCTTTGGTCTCCGCGCCGTAACATCCGGCATTCATGCGCAGCGCACCGCCGATTGTGCCGGGAATACCCGCATAAAACTCCAACCCGCCAATACCGTTTTTGGCGGCCACCTTGGCTACTTTATTATCCAAAGCCGCTGCACCCGCCGTTACCTTTTGCCCGTCGCAAGACACTTTCGCAAAGCTTGGCCCTAGACGAATAACCACGCCTTTGACGCCTCCGTCACGAATAAGCGTATTTGACGCCACCCCCAAAACCTGAACCGGTATATCCGCAGAGGTAGAGGACAGGAAATGCGCTAAGTCTGCTTCATCTTTTGGCATAAAGAATACTTCCGCAGGCCCGCCCACACGCAACCAACTGTAAGGGGCCAGAGGCACATTGGCTTTGAGCGACCCGCGAACCTGTGGCAGTCGATCAATCAATGCCATCAAAGCGCGCCCAAATTTGCCGCCAAATCAGCGGCCCAATAGGTAATGTCGCCCGCCCCCAGACACACGATTAAATCACCGTCTTCAAGGTTGGGTTTCAGGTCTTGCGCCAAGGTTAACTTTCCGGTCAGGCCTACATTTTTATGGCCATGCGAAGTGAGGCTTTTGGCCAATGATGGCCCGCTAATGCCTTCAATAGGATCCTCTCCTGCTTCGTAAACATCCGCGACATAAACGTGGTCAGCATCGTTGAAGCAGGTCGAGAACTCTTCGAAATGATGCGATAGGCGCGAATAACGGTGCGGTTGGACGACCGCATGAACCTTGCCCTTCGCAACTTGCCTTGCCGCTTTCAGAACAGCTGAAATTTCGACGGGGTGATGACCGTAATCATCAATAATTGTGACGCCGTTCCATTCACCCACTTTGGTAAAGCGTCTTTTGACACCGCCAAAGCTGTTTAATCCGGCCCGAACTTGCGCCTCAGTAAGACCAAGTTCGCGGGAGACAGCAATCGCCGATAAGACATTTTGCGTATTATGCTTGCCCGCCATAGGCAGGAATAAACCGGTCCATGTTTCTGCGTCGTTAAAGACAACGTCAAAACGAGACCCTGTCGGTTCCAGATCTAAATTCTCGCCCCGCACATCGGCCTGCGGGTTAAAACCATAGGTGATAACACGGCGGTCTGTCACTTTACTGACAAGTGCCTGCACCTCTGGGTGGTCAATACACAAAACAGAAAATCCATAAAAAGGAAGCGTTTCGACAAAATTTTGAAAGGCGGCTCTCAACGTATCGAAGTCACCATAATGCTCCATGTGTTCGGGATCTATATTTGTAACGATTGCCACAGTCGGGAGAAGTTTCAGGAAAGAGCCGTCACTCTCATCCGCCTCAACGACCATCCAGTCGCCCATGCCTAATTTCGCGTTGGACCCATAGGCATTGATAATACCGCCATTGATAACAGTTGGGTCAATATCGCCGCCTTCTAAAAGGGCCGCAATCATCGTCGTTGTGGTAGTTTTGCCGTGTGTTCCGCCGACAGCAATCGTCCATTTTAACCGCATTAATTCAGCCAGCATTTCAGCGCGGCGCACAACGGGTATAGAGGTGGCGCGCGCCTCCACTAATTCAGGGTTATCTGGCGGAATAGCAGAAGAGAGCACGACAGCGCCTGCGCCTTTAACTTGGCCTTCTTTCTGGCCGATAAAGATATTGGCCCCCAATTTACGTAATCGCTCCGTGTTCGCACTTTCGCGCATGTCAGAGCCTTGAACCTGATAGCCCAAATTTAGTAGCACTTCGGCAATACCGCTCATGCCGATGCCGCCAATACCAACAAAATGGATAGGGCCGGTATCAAAGGGCACTTTGGTTGCAAGGGATTGGGTTTTTAAGTCGGGTTGGGGCATGTTATTTTTATCTTCTTTATGCCCGTCATTTGACGGTCGATTTAAGGGCGATGGCCGAGACCAAGGCCGCAAGGTCTGCGGCAGCAAGCGGTCGTCCCGCGCTGCGGGCGGCGTCTGATGCGGTTGTAAGCCAGTTTGAATCACTAAGCCTTGCCTCCAAAATAGATTTCACGGCATCCCGTGTAAACTCGGATTCAGGCAAAATATCGGCGGCACCGAGGCGTTCCAGAGACAATGCGTTGGCGGTTTGATGATCATCCATCGCAATGGCCAATGGCACGAGAAGGCTTGGCTTCCCCATAACGGCAATTTCGGACACAGAAGACGCGCCCGCACGGCCAATCACAAAATGCGCTTCGGCCAGATGTGTTTCAATATTATCAAAGAAGGGTTCGCAGATCGCGTTCACGCCTGCGGCCTCATAAAGGCGCTTGGCGCTGTCCAGATGTTCAGCCCGTGCCTGTTGGACGACATTCAAACTCTCTCGCATACGCTCCGGCAAAATAGCGATGGCTTGAGGAACAACTTCACTCACGATACGCGCGCCGAGGCTCCCGCCTACAATCAGCAGGTTTATTTCATTTGTCGGCAGTTCATAGCTTTCCGGAACAGCCGCAATAATTTGCTCGCGTAAGGGATTACCCAAGACCTCATGCCTGGCCCCTTTAGGCAGCCGATCTAAGGCCTCAAATCCGGACGCGACACATTTAGCTTTGGCGGCAAAGACTCTGTTCACGCGCCCTAAAACGGCATTCTGCTCATGGAGCACCGTCGGTACATTCAGGGCCTGCGCAGCTTTTAAGGCCGGGAAGGCAGGATACCCGCCAAAACCAACCACAATATCAGGCTTCCAAGTTTGGATAAACTGGCGGGCCTGCGAGACGCCTTTACGCAGTTTAAATGCGCCCTTTGCTGAGGCCAGAGGCCGTTTGAGCGAGAGGCTAGCCGACTCAACTTCCATAATAGGGTCTGCGGGAATTTTATCGGTATGTTTTCGGCCTCGGGCATCGGTCATCATCGCGATGTCCCAGCCCTTCGCTTTTAATGTTTCTGCCAGAGCTTGCGCCGGGAACATGTGTCCGCCTGTGCCGCCCGCTGCGAGTAATAACTTCGGCACGCCTTAATCTCCGTAACCATAGGCTCCGGGACGTTTTGCTGTGAAAGCAAGAATAAGCCCGGCGGTAAAACACAGTGAAAGAAGAGACGAGCCACCAGATGAAATAAACGGCAAAGTCATACCTTTGGACGGGGCCATGTTCAGATTGACGAATAAATTAATCACCATTTGCATGCCCACTAAGGTTGCCAACCCCGCCACGGCCAGCTGACAGAAATAATCGTTAAGCCGTAAAGCGTTGCGATAAGCGCGGATGACAAAGCTGGCGAGCAGGATAATTAAAACAACGGAAATCAAAAACCCAAATTCCTCTACTGTCACGGCAAAGATGAAATCTGTGTGTCCGTCAGGAATGTCGAACTTCACAGCGCCTTCCCCCGGCCCTCGTCCGAATAATCCGCCATGTGCAATCGCCTCCAAAGCTTTGTCCGTTTGGAAGCTATCAGCGGAATTGGGCGACATAAAGGCCTCCACACGCGCTCTGACATGAGGCAAAGCCATATAGGCCGCAACGGAGCTGAGCATAATACCCGCAATGAAGAACAAGACCCAACCCAAAGATAATCCGGCGAAGAAAAATACGGCGGCAAACCCTAAGGTCAGCAAGAAGGATTGACCAAAATCGGGCTGGGTAATCAATAGTCCGATCATCAGCATATAGACAATAATCACGATCACGATCGATGGTACTCCGGGGTCTTTTTTATGCACGGAGAACATCCACGCCGCGAAGACAATAAAAGCTGGTTTAGCAAATTCCGATGGCTGTAAAGAGAACCCTAAAAAGCGGAACCAACGTACCGCTCCCTTCACTTCATACCCAATGAGGGGCAGCGCCGCCATCAACGCGATGGTCGCCAATAATGTCACCACACCCAATCGTCTGGCCCAAAGAGGACCAAGGAAAGAGACGAATATCGCCCCACTGACACCAACAAGCGCAAACAGAACATGTTTATAGAGGAAGAAAAACGGATTGGCATAGCCCAATCTCTCCGCCGCCGCCGGAGACGCGGCCATCGATAAAATCAAGCCTGCGCCTAAAAGAACAATCAGCAAAACTAATTGCGGCTGGTCGACACTGCGCCACCATTCCCCGACAAAGGTTCGGCGAGACCTAGAGGATAAATACCCTTGCTTGCCGATGACCGTCACGACGCGATCGCCTTTTTGGGACGGCTGCGTTTGGCTTTCATTTCTGCATCAAACAGGTCGATAACCTTTTGCGCATATTCCCTAAAAGCATCGCCGCGAATTTCGAAGTTTTTAAATTGATCAAAACTTGCACAAGCCGGAGACAATAAGACAATCGGATTTCGCGCTTTAGACTCTAAGGCATCCCGGGTCGCGCAAAGCACGGCCATTTCTAATGTACCGGAGGCTTTATAATCTACGCCCGCCTTGGACAAGGTTCTAGCAAAGACCGTTGATGACTCGCCGATCAGATAGGCTTTCTTCAGGTTTTCGAATAAAGGCTGAAGAGGTTCAATGCCTCCCTCTTTGGCGACACCGCCTGCAATCCAAAATATTTCCTTATAGCTGTTGAGCGCTTGCTTCGCCGCATCGGCATTGGTCGCCTTGCTATCATTGACGAAACGCACCTTGCCTGCTTTCCCGATGGTCTCCATACGATGAGAGAGGCCAGGAAAAGATAAAATCGCTTTACCTATATCGCGCGGTTTCAAACCTAATGATTGAACAGCGGCGAAAGCTGCAGCGGCATTTTGCCAATTATGCTGACCTTCAAGCGCTTTGGCTTTGTTTAAATTACAAATCTCTTCAACACGTTTACCTTGGGTGCAAAACAATTTTCCGCCGATAACAAAGACGCCTGAGCCGATGGAGCGACGCGCAGAAATCGGTATGGTCTTTGCCTTCTTCTCGGCCTTCATCTCACAAAGCAAATCTTGCCCGTTACCATCATCCGTACCGATAATGGCCGCATCGTCTTTGCGTTGATTGAGGAAGATTCGGTTCTTGGCTTCGGCATAGCCTTGTAAGTCCCCGTGACGGTCCAAATGATCCGGGCTTAGGTTCAAATAAACGGCCGCATTGGCACGTAAGGAATAAGTGCGTTCCAACTGATAAGACGACAACTCAACGACAAAATAAGAGCCAGAATGCATCCGGTCGAGATCGAGTACGCCGCGTCCGATATTACCGCCGATCTGTGCGTCTTTTCCGCAAGCCGTCAAAATATGTCCGATAAGGGACGTCGTGGTCGATTTCCCATTCGTCCCCGTAATCGCGATAATCTTCGGACGGTTCTCCTCGGGCACTGCGGCAACTTCGCGGGCGAAAATTTCAATATCGCAAATGACTGGAACGTCCGCTTTTTGGGCCAGCGCGGCCGACCAATGCGGTTCAGGCAGAATATGGGGCACGCCGGGGCTGAGGACGAGCGCCTCAATGGCGTTCCAATCAGCAGTTTGTAAATCCGAAATCGTTACACCCTGCTCTGCCGCGCTATCGCGCGCTTCTTCGCGGTCATCCCAAGCCAGAACGGTTGCCCCGCCGGCCTGTAAAGACAGCGCAGCCGTAATACCGCTCCGGCCGAGACCAAAGACAGCAAGGGTCTGTCCCGAAAATTGAACCGCTTTAATCATGATTCCTGAGTCTGCTCCTTAGCGCAGTTTCAACGTTGAAAGCCCGATTAGCGCCAACACAATTGCAATAATCCAGAACCGAATAACAATTGTTGGTTCTGCCCACCCTTTTTTCTCAAAATGGTGATGGATCGGCGCCATGCGAAAGACTCGCTTACCTGTGAGCTTAAAACTCGCCACTTGAACGATGACTGACACTGCTTCCAACACAAACAGACCGCCAATAATCGCCAATACAATTTCGTGTTTAATAGCGACAGCCGTCGTGCCCAAAGCTCCCCCCAGAGCGAGCGAACCAGTATCCCCCATAAACACCATGGCGGGCGGGGCATTATACCAAAGAAAACCGAGCGAGGCCCCGATGATTGCGCCCAAGAAAATCGTGATTTCTGCGCTTCCCGGAACATGTGGTACACCGAGATAATCAGAGAATATGGCGTTGCCGACCAGATAAGCGATAAAAGCCAAACTCATACAGGCGATCATGACGGGCACAATCGCCAAACCATCCAAACCATCCGTCAAATTCACAGCGTTTGCCGAGCCAACAATCACAAGGCACCCAAAGGGAATAAAGAAAATACCTAAATTGATGGTGAAATTCTTCAAGAGCGGGATGGCTAGCCCGGTCGCAAAATCACCATCTTGCGAAAAGATAGTCGTTAGAAACCAAACCGCTGTGGCCGCAATTAAAAACTCTAACGCCAACCGAATTTTACCTGAAAAACCCTTATGAGACTGCCGGGAGACTTTTAAATAATCATCATAAAAACCGATCGCGCCAAAACCGACAGTAACAAAAAACACTGTCCACAAAAACGGGCTGCGTAGGTCACCCCAAAGTAATGTTGAAATCACTACGGAGAGTAAAATCATCAAACCGCCCATGGTCGGCGTTCCCGCTTTAGCGATAATATGGCTTTCAGGGCCATCTTCGCGAATGGGCTGCCCTTTGCCTTGTCTCGCGCGTAAAGCATTGATCATTTTTTCGCCAAAAAGGAAAAAAATCAACAAAGACGTCATCAAAGCGCCGCCAACGCGAAAGGTAATATAATTAAATAAATTGAAGAGCTGGAAGTCCTCGGCCATAGGGCCAAATAATTCATAAAACATCTGCGAACTCCTGCTTCAATCGGCGCGTTAAGCGGCCTAGCCCCGTGGCATTCGATCCTTTGACCATGACAATATCGCCGTTCTCTAATTCAGATAGAAGCGCTTGATAAGCCTCATCTGCATTATGTACCCAAGCGCCGCGTAAGGGCCTTGGTAGTGCGCCGCGCAAAGCCCGCATACACTCACCCGTAACGATGACTCGCGACACGCCCGCTGCTTCAATGGGTTCTGCCAAGTCGGCATGTAATGCAACCTCATCGGCTCCTAACTCATACATATCGCCCAAAACCGCCAAGCGGCGTCCTTGTTTGACCGATAATGCCGACAAGGCTGCCCGCATAGATGCCGGGTTCGCATTGTAGCTCTCATCAACCAATGTCACAGACATGCCATCGACATTTAACGTCGTGACATCTCCGCGCCCTTGAGAGGCTGCAATCGTCCCTAGAGCCTTGGCTGCATTATTGAGATTCAAATCTGCCGCTAAAGCGACAGCCATACAGGCTCCCGCATTATAAGCCCAATGGTCTCCAGCGATGGGAATACACACATTTATGCTTTGGCCTGCTATGTTCAGCCTCACATCGGTTTGGTTTCCACCAGATTTAATATCGCTAATGCACACATCATTTGAAGTGTCTTTTCCGAAGGTCAGAACACGGCGGCCTCCTGCTTTCGCTCGAATGCGCGGCGTGTGAGGGTTGTCGCCATTTAAAATTAAAATTCCTTCAGCGCCTAAACCTTCAATAATCTCGCCTTTGGCATCAGCAATAGCCTCGATATTTTCAAAATGTGCCAGATGAGCAGGGGCAACTGTTGTAATGACGCCAATATGAGGCTCCACCATCTGTGACAGCGCAGAAATTTCGCCCGCATGGTTCATACCCATTTCAAAGACGCCGAAATCAGAGGCTTTGGGCATAGACGCTAATGTGAGCGGGACGCCCCAATGATTATTAAATGATTTCTGTGACCAATGCACGCCACCGAACGCCGAGAACATAACGGCCAGAGCGTCTTTTACG
>CAZMEN010000037.1:11434-20663 GCA_964565335.1 uncultured Algimonas sp.
ACCTGTAACCGCAATACGTATGGCATCTGACCTAACCGCCGCCGCTTTGGCGAGGCGTTCGAGCGCTTTTAAACTGTCATCTACTTTCACATGCGCAACGCCGTTCAAATCGCGTTCGCTTAATGTGCCGGCCGCCCCCGCTTCTATGGCATTGGGAATAAAGTCATGCCCGTCCCGCGCATCTTTTAACGGTACAAACAAAGCTCCTTTTTCCAAAGAACGGGTGTCAATCGACAGGCTATTCACAGCGAAATCTTCGCTCGCCTGACCGCCCGTTGCGGCGGCAATATCGCGTGACGTCCAGAGGCTCATAACGCCATCTCATCTAAAATCTTGCGGGCCACCTTTACATCGGAGAACGGAATGACTTCGGTACCGACGATTTGTCCTTGCTCATGACCTTTGCCCGCAATAACCAAACAATCATCTGCGCCAAGTTTTTCTATCCCCGCACGAATGGCGGCCTCTCGGTCACCAATATTCTGCGCTTCGGGACAGCCCACCATCACGGCCTTGCGAATAGCAGCCGGATCCTCCGTTCGCGGGTTATCGTCGGTGACGATGACATGGTCGGCAAGCTTTGCTGCCGCGGCTCCCATTTTGGGCCGCTTATCCGGGTCACGGTCACCGCCGCAACCAAATACGATAACAATATTGCCGCGTGTGTGCGGGCGCACAGAGCGCAGGAGTTTTTCGATGCCGTCTTCTGTATGGGCAAAATCGACAAAAACAGGGGCCCCCGCTTTCGTTTGGCCCGCCCGCTCCAAACGCCCCGCTACGCCTGTTAAGCCCTCGAGACCTTTTAGGCCGTCTTCTAATGACACGCCGGTTTGCATCGCCAAAGCCAGAGCTGCGACAGCATTTAAAGACTGAAACTCCCCCGCCAAAGGCAGGTTTACTTTCTGGCGCTTACCACCAATGACCAATGTCATATCTTGGGACGCGGCGTGGGGCATAAGTTCATCAATGCGAATATCTTCGCCCGCCCACCCAATTTGCGTAACAGGTTGACCGCGCGTTTCGGCGCGTTTGACGAGTTCGCGTCCATGCTCGCCATCTACCGTTAAAACAATAGGTGCAGTTGCAGGCGTCAGTTCGGTAAATAGTCTCGCCTTGGCTTCGAAATACTCTTCTTCATCCGCATGATAATCAAAGTGGTCTTGCGTCAGATTTGAAAACCCTGAGGCCGTGATATCAACGGCGTCCAAACGATATTGAACCAAGCCGTGAGAAGACGCCTCCATGGCGACATGAGTGACGCCCTGCTGCGCCAAATCGTGGAGCGTTTTATGCAAGGCCACCGCATCAGGCGTTGTATGGCTCATCGGAGCATATCCCGTATTTGACATAACGCCCAATGTGCCGAAACAGGCAGCATTTAATCCCGCTGAGGCCCAAATTTGGCGCAAAAACTCGACCGTAGAGCTTTTGCCATTTGTGCCTGTCATAGCGACAAGCGTTTCAGGCTGTTTAGGATAAAAAAGCCGCGCCAGATGCGCGTAACGCAAACGCGGATTATCATCCGCAATCAATGTCACTCCGCCCGTTTCCGTTACGGGCAAAGATAGAATAGCAATCGCGCCCTTCTCTATCGCTTGCGGGATATAATCCCGTCCGTCCGCGATTGTTCCAGGCAAAGCCGCGAAGATCATACCCGGCTTCACGGCGCGGCTGTCACACGTCAGACCTGTAGCGCCAAGCGCCTTTATCAAAGCACTGTCGGCCTCACTTTTGTTGCCCGCACTCACGGTAAAACCCCCTCTACTGTAGAGGTCGCTTCAAGCAAAGCTGTTTGCGGAATATCCCGCGCATTGGGTAGCATCGGCCCGATACGGTCAATGATTTCTCCCGCGGCGGGAGCGGCATTCCAACCGGCTGTTGCATAGCCATAAGTCTCAGGCAGGCCTTTCGGCTCATCAAAAGTGACGGTCAAGACATAGCGTGGGTCGGAATGCGGGAATGCGGCGACGAAGCTGGTCACGAGCCGTTTTTGATCATAACCGCCCAGCGCAGGCTTTTCCGCTGTTCCGGTTTTTCCCATCACGCCGAATCCGGGCACATCGGCTTTTCGGCCCGTGCCCTCGGTCACAACCGCGCGCATCATGTGGCGCATATCATCAGACACTTTCTGCGAAAATACGCGGTGAGTAAGCTCTTCATTGGCGGCACTGCGCTTTAAAACTGTCGGGCGCACATAAATGCCGTCATTTAGCATAGCGCCTGTTGCCACCGCTAAAGCCAGAGGCGTGACGGAAATGCCGTGGCCATAAGCAACAGTCACTGTCGCCATTTCACCCCAAAATTCCTGAATTTGCGGCTTTGCGCTTTCGGCCAGCTCCATCGGCACGCGGTCCATAAGACCAAGATTACGCAGATGGTGTTGCTGGCGCTCTTTGCCGATACGCTGCGCAATCATGGCCGTCCCGCGATTGGAGCTTTCAGTTAAAACGCCGCGCATGTTTAGCGGCACATCGGAAGGATGATCATCTCTTATCCATTTATCCAAAACGCGGTAAGGTATTTGCACTTCAAACAACTCCTCTTGATCGGCTACGCCGTCCTCCAAAGCCATCGCCATGGTGAGCGGCTTAAAGACGGAACCCAAATCATAAGTGGACATTGAGGCATGATTAAAGCCACTTTCAGACGTGATTGTGCCGGGTACATTCGGATCAAAAGATGGGAGAGACACTAACGCGATAATTTCGCCTGTTTTCATATCTAAAACTGTGGCCGCACCGGACAGAGCGTCAAAGTGCTGAATACGTTCATCCATTACGGCTGTGACGGCATGCTGGACGCGCATGTCGAGCGAAAGAGCCACTGCGGGAGTGCCCTCTTGTTTGAGGCGGTCATTCAATGCGCGCTCCACACCTCCAGAGCCTTCTAGGTCAACATTCGTAAATCCGACGAAATGCGCGCCAAGCTCGCGGCGGGGATAAACGCGTTTGGACTCCCGTTTAAACTTAAGCCCCGGCAAGCCCAGTTCAAATACTGACTGCATTTCAGCAGGCGTTAAACCGCGCTCGAGCCATACGAAATGTAATTCATCGCGGCTTAGCTTGTCCTGCAAATCGTCTATATCCAGGCTAGGGCGTATATCGCTCAGACGGATAGCCGTTTCATCAGGATTCCAAACACGCTTCGGTTCAGCGAAAAGCGAATAGGTCTCAAGAGTTGTTGCTAATAGTTCGCCGCGGCGATCAATAATATCTGCGCGGAATGCCGTTACCGTTTCCGGTGTGTTCTCTGATCGATATTCAGGCGCAAAAAGAGAAATCTCCGCCAAACGAACAACAACCAAACAAAGAACGAGCAAATATGCGACGACGCCAATACGAATTCGGATGCGCCCTTCCGAGACGGCAATAAATTCGTCGTCCTCGACCTGCATAGTCTGGCGTGAAATTGAAGAATAACTACTCATCGCGCTGAGCCTCTTCACGCGCAGGCTTTTCACGTAGTGGCAAGACTTTAGCAATGTCTTCCACAGCTATCGTAGCTTCAGTTTTAATAGGCTCTAACCCTAATTGTTCCTCAGATAAGGTCGCGAGGCGCGCAGGACTTTGGCGATAGGCGATTTCAGCCCGCAAGACTGCAATCGCGGCGACTTCTTTTTCAATCGCCAGCTCAATATTCTCCACTTGTTTTTGCGCGCTTTGAGCCCGCGTTTTCACATAAAACAGCCCAATCGTCAGCGAGACACCAATAACGAATAAAATAAAGCCCGTGAGGTGCTTTGAGGCCGACGGATCATGCGCGTAACGGCTCATAATCGTGCCTCCAAATCCGCGAGTGACGGTACACGGAATGCCAGCGCCTCATCGCTCGACCACGCAGGCGCAGACGTCCGCACAGCAACACGTAATTTAGCAGAGCGAGAGCGGGCATTCTCTGCCACTTCAGTTTTAGACGGTTTTGTCACAGAGCGTTTAGGCAGAGAGAAGCTCGGCTCTGGCCCTGTTCGTTCAACTGCAGGCGCATAGCGTGAGCCGCCTTCCACTTCTCCGGCGCGTTCACGGAAGAATGACTTCACAATACGGTCTTCAAGAGAATGAAAGGTCACGACAATCAACCGGCCGCCGACAGCCAACTGCCGCTCCGCTGCGCCCAAAGCGCGAAACAACTCGCCAAGCTCATCATTGATATAGATACGCAAAGCCTGAAACACCTTGGTCGCAGGATGGGTTTTGCCCCGTCTGCCTAGAGCTTTTTCCAACACATCCGCCAGTCGCGCCGTTTGTGTGATTTCGCCCTCCTCCCTCGCCTGAACAATCATTTTAGCTGCGTGACGCGCGCGCGCTTCCTCTCCGTAAACCCTAAAAATCTGTTCTAACTCTGTTTGGGATAGAAGCGCCACAGCTTCCGCCGCGCTCGGGCCAGACTGACTCATCCGCATGTCGAGCGGCCCATCCCGCATAAAAGAGAAACCGCGCTCCCCCTCATCCAACTGCATTGAAGATACGCCAATATCCAAAACAATGGCATCAACGGGATCGAGCCCTAGTTCATCCAGACGAGAGAAAGGCGTTTCAATTAAACGAAACCGCTCTCCATAAAGCGTAGTTAGCTCTCTGGCACGCGGCGCGACATTCGGGTCACGGTCCAAACCAATGACATAACAGTCTCCGGCCGTAAGAAACGCCTCGCTGTAACCGCCATTACCAAAAGTACCGTCAACATAGGTTTCCCCCGCGCTGACATCTAATGCCCTCAGGACCTCGGGCAACATAACAGGATAGTGCTTCATGAGCTTTCCCCTCGCTGCGCCGTAACCGGGCGGAGGCGATGACGATGCTCTCTTGCGAGCTTTCGCATTTGTTCGGCTTTTTCTTCATGCGCCGCAGGCGACCAAATCTCAAAGCGGCGACCCAAACCCACAAAAGTGACATGGCCATTTAACCCCGCAAAATCATGGAGGTCTTTGGGAAGCGAAATTCGCCCCCCCGTATCAAACTGCAAAGGGCGGCTCGCCGCAAAAATGGCGCGCTGCATCGCGATGCGGCCTTCATCATAATAATCGAGGCTATCAAGTGAGCGTTGATATTCTTCCATCAAGGCCATGCCGCCGCCTTCGAGATAGGGCCCGTCAAAGCTCGGCCAGACAACAATGCCGTCAAAGCCACTGCCCGCGACAACTGCACGAAAATCGGCCGGCACAGAGACCCGCCCCTTCGCATCCACTTTATTTGTCACGCTCGACAGAAACATCGAAATTTCCTTAATTGAGCCCCCGATAAGCTCAATTTTGGGATAGCATGGGATAACATGGGAAACAATGCCAATTAAGGGAAATATTAGCCATATTTTGCCTTTTCCACACTGTGGACAGCTCTGTGGGTAACATTAGATTAAACTGTAATAACAAAGGGTTAATAAAGAATTGAGAAAGAATTAAGATTGACGACAAAGCTTCACAGATGCGTCTTAGCAATTAAAATTGAAAGGAAAAACGAGCTTCAAAAGGGCGCTTCTTGGGCCTCAATTCAGCGAGGTTAAAATGCTATTCCAAGGCCCCAGAGAGCGAAAGCAAAGACTTGCGTGGTTCACAATCCGGAGGAAGCACTCTCACCAACGCACTCTGTGCGCCGCATTCGAGCGGAAATGCCAGAGGGTCTGTAAGCCGGGTTTTGTCCCTTTGGGTTTTACGCCAAATTGAGCGATCATTCATCTGGAACGGCCGTTACCGGACGTTTCTAGCAACCAACCCGAACGGCCGCTGTAACGCGGATGCCCGTCCCTATTTGGTTTTGCTCCGGATGGGGTTTACCTTGCGAAAACCGTTACCGGCTTTCCGGTGCGCTCTTACCGCACCCTTTCAGCTTTTCCCCTTTAAAAGAGGTAGTCTTCTCTCTGTGGCACTTTCCCTGGAGTCACCTCCGCCGGCCATTAACCGGCATCCTGTTACAGTGGAGCCCGGACTTTCCTCGAATATTGCTATCCGCGATTGCCCAACCCTCTGGCGAGTGGCGTTTAGGCCGAATAAAGATTTATGGCAACTGCCTAACGAGGGCGCCAACACGTTGTAAACATTCCATATCAATCAGGCCCGATATATCATCCTGCCGCCAACGCCGCTGAAAGGCACGCATAACGGCTTGGGCGGCCTCATCAAACTGGCCCGTGACCGCAATTTGATAACCTATTTGCGCCAGGCCTTGCTGAATAACTGAAACCCCGCGATCCCTATCTCCAAGTTCGAACAAAATTCTCTTGTCTGGTTCGGCCTCAGGGGCAGCCCAAAGACCAACCCCCGCAGCGGCCAATCCGCTCCAAGGAAAATGCTCGCCCGGGTCTTCCTTACGGGCCGGCGCAATGTCGCT
Source organism: uncultured Algimonas sp. (assembly GCA_964565335.1). Classification (GTDB taxonomy): domain Bacteria; phylum Pseudomonadota; class Alphaproteobacteria; order Caulobacterales; family Maricaulaceae; genus Litorimonas. Next base: position 17,758 of record CAZMEN010000037.1, read on the forward strand.
GTGACCGACAATATTCCACGGAAGGATGGCATGACGTTCGATAATACCTTTACAGAGCGCGATAACCGCATTGATTTGTGCGTTTGGAAAAGGCGGCAACCCGTCGGGCTCTGGAAAGTTATGTCCGCCATTGACGATTTCAATCCCAATAGAGGCCGAGTTCACATTGTCGATACCGCGCCAATGACCCACGCCTGCGTGCCAGGCACGACTGTCTTCATCTACGAGGTTTTGCACGGCCCCATCTTCATGGACGAGATAATGCGCGCTGACTTTGGCCTCTTCATCGCAAAGACGGCCTCTGGCCGCCTCCCCGCTTTCCATGCCTGTATAATGCAGGACAAGCATTGTAATGGGCAAAGTCCGCTCATCAAAATTCGGGCTTTTATAGCTGTGATCAATTTGCATAGAGACTTATGCTTATTCCGGATATTTCTGCGCGAGGAGCTTGAGGCCTTTGGCAATCATTTCTTCCAAAACTGCTTCATCCACATCAGACAAGCGTTTTAAGTAAAGACAGGACTTGCCGATTTTATGCTTGCCCAAACGAGACAACTCATCTTCAAAATCCTGATAGCCCGGCATGATATAAATACTGATATTCTGGGCCCGAGCCGCAAACCCGGTGCGGAGGGCATCGCCTTCTCGTCCGCTGTCATAAACATAATGATATTCCCCAAAACCAACGATACTCCCACCCCACATTTTAGGCGGATGTCCCGTCAACTTTTCCATCATTGCTGCAATTTTTCGGCAGTCCCCTTGTTTTTGTTCTGGCGAAATTCCGTTTAAATAGTCCTCGACCGACCCATCATTCGCGACTGTTTTATTTCCCATTTATGGCTCCATCACTTCATGTGCAGATTTTGGCGCAGATTGCCGCCTTGCGATAATATAAACCGAAGGCAAAATAATCGCGGCCCCGATGATATAACGCAATTCGAGCACTTCATCCAGAAAGATTACCCCCAACACCGTCGCAAAGACCGTCATCATCAAAGTTAAAGGGACTACAACTGTCACATCATAAAGCTGCAAGAGACGAAAATATTGCCCATGCGCAAATATACTCACGCAAATCGCGGCATATATTGCGGCAATCAGAACTTGAATAAAGCTCGATTGAATTACATCAATTTGGCCTGTTTCAGTGAGCGCGGACGTCGCAACGCTCCCTAAAAGCAAAACAACGGCCGTCCACGCCACGTAAACTTTCCAATCGACGTCACCAACGAATTTCATCAGAATGCTGCCAACCGCAAGGGACGCATAGGCCAAAAACACCAAAAAGAGTCCCCAATCCAATTGTAGGGCGCCCGGCTCATACACCATAAAGCAGACACCCAGAAACGCCGCCGCAATCGCAAGCCCCCTCACCCATCCGATACGCTCTTTAAGGAATATGACCGAGAGAAGTGTCGCCATAGGAATTATCATCTGAGCTACGACGGAGGCCCCAGAAGCGGGAGCGGTCTGCATGCCAGTATAGAGACAGCCTAAATGCACAAACCCAGCGGCCAAGCACACACAGAGCAAAAGCCCAAACTTCCTCGGCAAAGGTCGAAAGAGGAACCCCCCCATAATGAGGAGCACGAAAAACGCGCGAATAGAGGCCAACATGAAGGGCGGAAGTTCAGTTGTAGAGAGCACCCAAGCGCTCACCACAAAATTACCGCCCCAGCCGAGGCAGCACAGCATTAATATCCAAAAATCGAAAGGTTTCATGTAGCGGGCTTATCAAGCCCGCCGGTAAGCGCAAGAAACGTTTAGGCGCGCTGCTTACTCGTCAACGCTCCAGCCTTCAGGCGTGCGCTTCGCATCAATAATCGGGCCGTCATCGGATTCTGCTGCCGAAAATTGCCCGCCTAGCTCCGCTTGCATCTTCTTGGCTTGGGCTTCGAATTGTGCGCGCGGGCCGAAGGGTTTACCTGAAATCTTCGCTCGCGCCCAAAAGAAAGTGAACGCCAAGAGGCCCACAATCGCAATCGCTGCGACCACAAAAAAGGCGAAAGCCGCTGATATGGCGAGCATAAAGAGACCTGCGATAGCCGCACAGCCAAGAAAAAGGACGCGGGTCAAAGAGCCAAACCAAGTTGATGGGCCGTTTAGATTATATGTGTTCGTCATAAAGTAACCTCTGCTTTATATTTCGGGGCATTTGGGCACTTCGTCAAGTGGCGCACCTTATCATTTCCGTAAGGGAACCCTGAAATTATCGCATTATGCGGACGGTAAACCCCGTCCGGGCAGTGGATTTCGTGCCCGTTCCGCCACAATATCAGCATAAGCTTTATTGATTACCGCCATTTTATGGTTAGCCAGCCCCATCAATTCGCGCGGCGCGCCTCGGGCAACGAGGCGGTCAGGATGGTTCGCGGCAGCCATTCTTCGGTAGGCGCGCTTTAGATCTTTATCAGAAATATCTTCATCAACCCCCAAAATCAGGTAAGGGTTTTTCGGATCAACCCCCAAATTGGAAGACCGAATTCGGTCATATTCACGATCGGAAAAGCCGAAAATTTCACTCACCCGCTCTAAAAAGGCATGTTCTTCCTCTGTGACGATCCCATCCGCGAGAGCGATATGAAACAACCCATCCAAAACATCTTCTAGGGCCGCAGGTTTTGCACGAAAATAGCGCGCCACAATTTTTGCGTAACGTTCAAAACCCAAAGTGGTTTGACGCGCCAAATCAAAAAAGCGAGCGACTTGGGTTTCAGAAGAGGGCTGAGGCTGGAAGACTTGTTGGAAGGCGTGGATATCTTCGACCCTCACCTGACCATCGGCCTTCGCCATTTTTGCGCCTAACGCAACGAGAGCGACAACAAGTTTTGCTTCGTCCACATGCGAAGCGCGGCCGTTCCCGTCATCTGCGGTGGGCGGGCCGAACAAACGGGCCGCCGCCA
>CAZMEN010000037.1:20673-27501 GCA_964565335.1 uncultured Algimonas sp.
CATTAGAGATGGTCGCAGGCGGGCCGAATATTTGGGCCGCGCCGCTGAATATGGATTGCCAAATGCTCACGGGTCAGGCGTTAATAAGGCGCGGCGGAAATATCAACCACAAGAATTCCCGTTCACAAGTAATTGTGATTTAGGCAGACAGTGTCGCCGTTTTAGCTTTTCTGTGATGAAGACCTAAAATGCGCGAGACTGCGACCGCTAGCTCCGCTTTATTCAATGTGTAGAGATGGAAATCTCGCACACCGCGGTCATGAAGCTCCGCTGTCAATTCAGCTGCCAAAGACGCCGTCAAAAGCTCACGTGTTTGTGTGTCGTCATCCAGTCCTTCAAACAATTCGGCATACCAATCAGGCACGGAAACTCCGCACATTTTTGACATACGGGCCAAGCCTTTGAAATTGGGTTGCAACATTAAACCCGGAATGATGGGTATATCTATACCAGCGTCCAGAACGCGGTCCTGGAATCGCCAGAAGACATCCGGAGAAAAGAAGAATTGCGTGATGGCCCGCGTCGCACCAGCATCGACTTTACGCTTCAAATTATCAATTTCCACGCGCCAATCACTACTCTCAGGATGTAGTTCCGGATAAGCCCCGACAGAGACTTCAAAATCCGCCACGGATCTTATGCCTGCTACAAGGTCACAGGAATATGCATACCCATTGGGCGTGGGTTTATATTTGGCATCGATTCCGTCCTGCGGGTCACCGCGAAGGGCGACAATATGGCGGACGCCAGCGTCCCAATAGTCTTGCACGATTTCATTGATCTCATCGCGTGTGGAACCAACGCAGGTCAAATGCGCGGCCGGTTTAAAAGTTGTTTCTTTCACCATGCGGCTGACAGCATTATGTGTACGCTCACGAGTCGAGCCCCCCGCCCCGTAAGTCACGGAGACAAAGTCTGGATTGAGCGGCTCAAGCTTTTGAATTGCCGACCACAGCCGTTCTTCCATTGCCCCTGATTTGGGCGGGAAAAATTCGTAGCTTACCCGAATATCACCTGAGGGCGCAGCCTTTGCCGAACTAGTCGCGGCTCGCGCAATCGCGCCAATGGCCGCGTTCGGATCTCTTTTGGGAAGGATGGTGTTCATAGTCGTATCTCGTCTGATTACTGTTTTCAGGCTATTGTTTCTCGGCTTCCCAAATCACAACAGTCGGGTATTTTTCATGGGAAATGCGGCTGACTTCCCTCAAGTTTAAATTCACATTGTCCGCCCAGTCTTTAATCTCATGGGTGGAGAATCCTAATCGGCGATGGGCGTATTCATCTCTGAATTTTTCTACGTCATGGGATGCGAAATCAATGATGAGCAATCGTGCCTTGTCGCTCATAACGCGCGCCGCTTCTGCAATCGCTTCTGCTGGGTCATCAAGGTAATGTAAGACTTGATGGAGTGTGACCAAATCCGCAGTTCCGTCTTTGAAAGGTGTGGCTTGTAGCTCACCCTGTTGAACAGAAATATGGGCAAAGTCATCGGCGGCCAATTTATGGCGGGCTACTTTAAGCATTTCAGGGCTCATATCGATACCTGCGCCGCGCTTGATTTGCGGTGCAAATAATTCAAGCATTCGCCCTGTTCCTGTCCCCATATCGATCATGAAATCAAAGGATTGCGCATTTAAGCTTGATAAAAGGGCTGTCTCAATATCTTTTTGAGGTAAGTATTCATTCCCGAGCTGCTTGTCATTATTGGCCACTTTTGCGAAAAACGCATCCGCAACCTCGCTCCGCGCCTCTTTGACTTTTTGCAATTTTTCAAAGTCAGTTTTAAATATCTCTGCATCGCGAGGCAGTTTTTCCATAATAGCAGCCACTAGCCTTGCTGCGCTACTATTGCCGCGTTTTAATCGCGAAAAGACCCAACTGCCCTCTCGCAATCGTTCGATAACACCGACCGCTTCGAGTGAACTGATATATTGCGTGATACGCGGTTGCGACAAATCCAGAATTTGAACAAGCTCGGTCACGGTTAACTCACCGCGCTCCAAAAGAGCCAGAATACGCAAGCGCCCTGTGTGACCCAATGTCTTTAATATGCTAGCAAATTGCTCCATCGGCATTTGTTAACACAGGCAAATAAGAAATCATATAAGAAATTCTTTATATGATAGGATTCTTACCTAACAAATTTCGACAAAAGGCGAAGATAGGCCACCTGATAGCTATTGCTATTTTCTGTGACGGACCAACTATTGATGGGCCACCCTTCATTGAAGTCGGCATAAGATTTTGCTGGCGGCTGACCTGCCGGTGGGCTCAATATCGGGAACTTACACATATCGGCACCATATCCACCACAAGAATTTTCTGCGCAACATTGGTCACGCTCATAACCGTCATTAGGCCCGCCCACGAGGAAACCCGGTGCAGGCCCGTAACGGGATGACCGGACGTCATCATAATCCTCAGACCCATCCTTGAACCAAGCATGATAAAAGCTGTTTACAGAATTTTCAGCACCATACTCACTCATGTTAGATAAGTAAGTTTTCCCAAGAGGGTTCACACCATGCAAATAGTGCAAATACCCTTTGGCCGCATTGAGATACTCGCGCTGTGTTTGCGACCCGATTTTGGCTATTACGGCCTGAGTATAAACGGAGCCGCGGCGCGCTTTCGTGCTATTACTACCCCACCAATACCCGTCAACAAAGGCGCCATAAGCGTCCTCTTGATTGTGAATAGCAGGCCACGCGTTAAAACCATTTAGCAAATTCCGGTCATAGTCTGATTTAATTTGACGCACAAAATTCGGCGGAACACCCTTTTGACGCGCGAAGTATAGCATCTCAAATGCCATATGACCTTCAAAGGCATTCGGCGTATCGGCCGCCATGGGCCGCACTTGTGCGTAGAGCTTTTCAACGCCTGTCCGAAAAGACATGTCATGTGTTAAAGCGTAAAGGTGCACGGAAGCGATTAGCTGCTTCTTGCGCAAACGCGCCTCATCAACTTCTTGCTGCCCCGCGGCTAGACCCAGTGAACCTTGGTCCTTATCATTGTTGTAGAATTTGACATTGGGGTTAGCCTCGGCCCAACGCCACGCCTTGATAGCGCGATCTGAATAGCGTTTTTTGTGGGACTTTAATTCGCGGTTGTCGCCGAAAACTTTCGCCGCCATCGCAAAGGCGCCTGCACTTGTTACAGTTGCAGATGTATTGACAGGGCCATAAACACTGGGGCCCTTTGCCTTTGAGGGCGGAGACCCTTCGTCAAGCGCCATAACGGAAAGCATAGACCCGTCTTTATTTTGCATCCGTTCCAGCCAATCCAGGCCCCATTTTACCTCATCTAAAATATCTGGGATACCATTACCGGACTCTGGAATTCCAAAATCATCTGTCCACACAGCGGGATTTTCCAAATAAGTAGACAATAGAAGCGTCACATAATTCGCCGTCCAGCTTGTATATTTGTTGTAATCGCCTGCATCATACCACCCCCCGCGAAGGTCACGTTCAGTGTCCGCACTCTCAGTAGCATTATAAAGGCGGGCATGTGGGTCTTGGCCCAGTCCGATATGACTGGCATTGTCGGCATAAGCCGGCGGCGCATAGGGCTCACGTTTTTCGAAACCTGCCCGTTGCAGATAAAACGTTTTGAAAGCGGCTTTTAAGACGGGGGCGTAAACCGTATCAGAAATTTCAAAGGGAGAGCTTTCAATTCCCCTCTCGACATCGCAAATCACGTAAGTTCCGGGTGTCGTAACAGCAGAGAAATCAAACCACCAGATTTGGTCCCCAGACATTTCGTCTATTGCGCCGCTTTTCCAAGAAATAGGCCCCCCTTCATATACCGTCTTCCCAGTTTGCGTGTCTATTACGCGGTAAAGCTTGCCTGGAATAAAGGACCGTTCTGCATCAAACCCTCGCTTTGGGTTTTTAATAACAGCGCGTTTTTCAAGATCTGGTAAATAGCCAAATTGATCCACTAATATGGGCGTGTAATATTCTTTCTCTGAGGAGCAAGCCGATAAGAATAGGCCGCAACTTAAAAAAGCAAAACTCAGTGTGACAATAAATCGAAACATATTTCTAACATTTGCATTGGGTTTCTTATGGACGCTGGCAACCACCTTAAATGGTAGCGCCTCACTCAATTTCAGCACGGCCTTGAGAAGACAACGCCATCTGCTTAACCGCAGCCTCGACTTTAAGCGCTAACATCTTTTGCCCGATATCTTCGTTCGCACGCCAAAAGGCCCCATTGGCCCCTTTTCTCTGCTCTGCTTTTAGCCGTTCTTCATCTCTTACGCCCTCAGGGGCCACAGCGATAAGCTCAGATGTATCCCGTAATCCGGCATGCCAGCCTATAGCCTTTCGCGTGAAACCTTCTTCTAATAGGTGTTCCACTTGGCCATTGGATTGATAGTAATCCGTGACATGAAGCACAGTTTGTCCAGCTTTCACATCCTTTTGGATACGCTCTGCCGCCCGCGTTTGAGCCGCGACGCTGTCCCCGCTATCGCCAATTATGTAGATGTTTTTGAAACCATGGGCATAGAGGCTTTTTGCGGTGTCCTCCAAAATCATTTCAAAGGCCTCCTCACGAATAGAAATCGTTCCCGTATACTGCATATGTCCGGTTTTTGGCGCGATAGACCCTTCCGGGACGTAAGTAACGACAGGGGCGATCAAAGTATTTCCGTGACGTTGCGCAATTTCTTGGGCGGTATGTTGGATGATTTTATTGTGCTTTCCAAGGATGACATGAGGCCCGTTTTGCTCCGTTCCGCCAGTCGGGATAATAATTGAGGTGAACCCCTTATTCTTCGCCTCATCAATTTCCGTCCAAGTCATTTCCTCAAGGAATAAGCTTGCGGGAGTATATTGCCCAACGGCTATAGCGGCGGTCGATATTCCGGCCCCTGCAAAAATAAGGGCTGACAAGGTAAATTTGTGAGAGTTAAATGCCTTTTTGAACGGTAGAAAATACAGTTTCAAAACAGAGTTAAACTCCTTTGCCTCGCCATCAGGCAGACCCAAGACGATGTCCTCATCTCTGGCAGGGATGTAATGGGTTTTAAACAACCGGTCCCAAACCGCGAAGATTAGCCCCATATTCTTATCGAAATGCGCCTCGACACAAGAATGGTGCAATTGATGCTGCTCGGGGCTAATAAAATAACGGTCGGCAATCTTACCAAAAGACAACCGAATATGCGAATGTCGCAAATTATATCCCAACAGGTAGAACATCAGAGCCACGACGTTTAATCCTCCCAACGCAAAAAGTGAGAACGGCTCTGAAAAGGTATAGGAGAAAATTGAATGAATAAGAGCTGCCCCGCCGCCCGCTAAAATTCCAGTAAGAACGAAGTCCATTGGGTGCTGTCGGTATAAGGTCATTGGGTTCAGCACCTCTGCGGCATGATGAACCTTATGAAATTGCCACAAAAAGGAAACTTTGTGTTGTAGATAATGCGCAAGAAATATCATGAAATCGGTCATGAGGATAACGCAAATGAAATACAGAGCGGCCACACCAATAGGCGGCCCGTTAAATGTTGGAACATTCAGAGCGGTCAACGTATTCATACCGAGCTCGACCACCGCCGGATAGGCGAACCCTATCAGCGGAGTAAAGATCAGCAACATGATGAAAGCATTCACTGCAAAATAGGCATAGTCCAAACGCGAAGATTTATGCCACCATACGTCTTTGGGAAAAATAAATTGAGCGGCCCCTTTAATCGACCAATCTTGCTTTGCATTCCCGACATAAACACCGAATGCTAACAGCACAGCCGTTAGCAGAAACACCCAATGAGTCCGCTCTGTGAATCCGGTGAAATGCGAAAGCAAATAGTTAAATATGGAAGTCAGAATATCCATTTATCCCTCTTTTGAGGGTATCGTATACTAAATTGACAAATTCTAGGTTAATTGCGCGCTCCATTTTCACGCGCGAGACCAAGTCCGTAGACGGAAAAGTTTTAACGTTCGAATTTCACAAATTTCAATTTCTTGGGCAAGTCAGCGTCAGGCCCGAGGCGTCGCTTTTTGTCTTCAATATAGTCGGCGAAATTACCCTCAAACCACTAAACATGGCTATCGCCTTCATAGGCCAGAATATGGGTAGCAACGCGGTCAAGGAAGAAGCGATCATGTGAAATAACAACAGCACAGCCGGGGAATTTCTCTAGCGCAACCTCCAAAGAGGCCAAAGTTTCGCGGTCCAAATCGTTTGTCGGCTCATCGAGCAGTAGGAGGTTGGCCGGCTTGGTCAGCATTTTCGCAAGGTTCACCCGGTTACGCTCCCCTCCTGACAATTGCCCAACATTTTTCTGCTGATCAGTTCCCTTGAAATTGAACGCGCCAACATAAGCGCGGGACGGCACTTCCCGTTTGCCCATTTGAATTATGTCCAAACCATCGGAAATCGCTTCCCAGATGTTTTTCGAATTATCGAGCGCGTCTCGGTTTTGATCAACATAACCCAGCTCTACGGTTTCGCCGACTTTAAACTCACCTTCATCAGGCGTTTCTTGCCCTGTAATCATTTTGAACAATGTGGTTTTACCCGCACCGTTCGGGCCAATTACGCCCACGATGCCCCCGCGCGGTAATTTGAAGGACAAGTCTTTGATGAGGAGTTTATCGCCAAACCCTTTGGAGACATTTTGCGCCTCGACAACAACATTACCTAATCGCTCGCCCATAGGGATACGAATATCGGCATGAGTGACGACTTCGTTTTCGGCTTCGTCCCGTAATTTTTCATAGGCACTAATACGCGCTTTTGATTTCGTCTGACGTGCTTTTGGGTTGGATCGGATCCACTCCAGTTCTTTTTTCAAGGCTTTCGTTTTTG
>CAZMEN010000038.1:0-19444 GCA_964565335.1 uncultured Algimonas sp.
TGGCGAGTGAGCGGCGTTCCGCGCCCATCATCACCTTATCACGGGCATCTTCAAACTCACGCATTGTGATTTTGAGTTTATTGCGTCTCGCAGAGAGAAGCGCCGCTTCGTTACACAGGTTTGCCAAATCCGCACCAGAAAAACCTGGTGTGCCGCGGGCGATATATTTCACGTCGAGGTCAGCAGCAATCGGCTTACCTTTCATGTGCACTTCGAGAATTTTCTCGCGGCCTTGAATATCGGGATAGGGCACTTCGATTTGACGATCAAAACGACCCGGACGGAGCAAGGCTTTATCGAGAACGTCAGGGCGGTTTGTCGCCGCAATGATGATAACCCCTTCTTGGCCGTCAAACCCGTCCATCTCGACGAGGAGTTGGTTCAAAGTCTGTTCGCGCTCTTCGTGACCGCCGGATGTACCAACGCCCCTGTGGCGACCCACAGCGTCAATTTCGTCAATAAAGATAATACAAGGCGCATGTTTCCGCGCATCGGCAAACATTTCGCGAACGCGAGACGCGCCTACACCGACAAACATTTCAACGAAATCGGAACCTGATATCGTGAAGAAAGGCACACCCGCCTCGCCCGCAACTGCGCGGGCCAGCAAAGTCTTACCTGTACCAGGAGGGCCAATGAGCAACGCGCCTGTCGGTATACGCGCTCCCAAACGGGTAAAGCGCGAAGGGTCTTGTAAAAACTCGACGACTTCTTTCAAATCTTCTTTGGCAGATTCGACACCCGCGACGTCTTCAAATGTCACTTTTTTCGTATTCTCGGTCAGCAATTTGGCTTTGGATTTACCAAAGCTCATAGCGCCGCCTCGGCCACCGCCCTGCATGGAGCGGAAGAAGAGGAAGAACAAACCTGCAATCAAAATCAGAGGCAGAAGGCTCAAAAGCAAATTGCCAAGCATGTTAGGCTCACTCTTTTCCGCATACTCATAAGGAATGTCCGTTGTCGCCAGCAGTGTACCAGCCTTGTCATCAAAAAACGGAATATTAGCGGTATATTCAGTGCCGTCAGTTTTCGTGCCCGTAACGATTTGCTTTTGTTGATTGATCTTCGCACTCGATATCTGGCCTTGTTCAACCTGTTCGGAGAATTGACTAAACGTCAGCTTGTCTGAATTCGCGGCATTTTGGAAATTCCCTTGTGTGACCAAAACCATCACGAGGAACATTCCGACAATCACGCCCCAAACTGCGAGGTTTCGCATGTTGAGATTAGGCGGTTGATTTTCGTTTTTCATGCTTGTGCCTTATACAAAGTCATCTTTCCCTAACACATAAGATGAAACACGCCAAAAAAAAGGTTGTGCAAGGTTAAAACTTCATACGGTTGAACGGGCGATATGGCTCATTTATCCGTCCATAAATGCTTTAATCTTTTAGACGCGAGTGAAACAGCGCTTACGCCATCAAACGTCCCCGCGCCCACGCCGAGATATTGCCCCTCTTTTTTGAACACTGGCAAAACAGGGCGCACAGCTTCCGGACAGGTAAAAATATGTTGTGTTTCAGAGGCTTCCCGTAAATCCTGTAATTGCCCATAGGCAGGTTCAACCCTGATTCCCTCGACATTAGCGTCAATTAAAAAACGTCCGTCCCAAAGATGCGGGACACCTCGAATGAGAAGCGTTGATGCGAGCGGAACAGAGTGCGCGTTTTTACGCCCCGTCACTGCGACTTTATCGCGCGTTATCACAAAACCTTGAGACGATTGTACAATCCACGCCCCTGCCAATGTGGCAGCTTTGAATGCGCTCTGTTCCATCTGAGATAAGAGAGCCTCTCGGCGCGCAGAATCAACAGGACCGCCAGTTCCGCCCGCAATGCGCAGACAATGCAGGAAAAGCTCTGAAGGCGGGATTTGAGTGAGTTCAAAATAGCCTTGTTCATTCAAGCACGCATGGTCTGAAAACCACATATTGAAATGAGCGCGCTCGTCCATCAACCGTTCTAAATGAGACTTTTGACTCTCCAAAAGCTCCGATTTTAAAGTGGGGTTAGCCGTTAAGCTTCGTCGCGCCCTCACCCGTGTAAAGTCCTCGTTTTCATTTGATGGGTCATCAATGAAGGGCAGATTGAAACGGTTATTATACTCCCGTAACGCTTCGCGTGATTGCCCCAAGAGCGGACGCATCAAAGTCACCTCCGCCAAAGCGGGCCATAACGGGCCATATGCCGATGCACGCATGCCTGCCAATCCACGCCATCCCGTCTTACGGTTCTGCCGCATCAATAATGTCTCGGCTTGATCGTCCTCCGTATGTGCAGTCAGCAAATGCGTTATACCGTTTGCCCGACACATTTCCCCCATCGCGGCGTATCGATATTGCCGCGCTTTAACCTGAATAGCTGTTGAGGGATTGTTATTGTCCCAGCGTTGAGTTTCAACGATATAGCCTAACTGACGAGCATAGGCCGCAGAGCGCGCTGTTTCCTCTTCGCTCTCGGCGCGAAGGTTATGGTCGATAATGAAAGCATGGGATGCTTTCGGATGATTTCTCAGAGCATGTAGTAGCGCGGTACTGTCGCCTCCGCCTGAAAAAGCGACGGCAACCTTGTCAGTATGCAAAGCGGAAACGCTATCATTAAGCGCTTCCAAATCTGTTTTTAACACTGCGTCCGAGCAGACTCGATACGCGCCTTTTCTTTCACAGTCTCATTGGCATTAGGGTATTGACGCGGGAAGCTGGCCAGAGTCTGGCACGCTTCGGCCACATTACCCAATTGACGTAGAGTAGCCGCCAAGCGCACCATCGCTTCCGGGGCTTTGACACCTTTGCCGTCCAATCGCATAGACGTGATATAAGCATCCGCGGCATCAGCAAAGCCGCCGCGCACATAATAGCTTTCACCCAACCAGAAATTCATTTCCCCCGCATCTGGTGCGTCAGGATTGAACTGCAAATATTGACTTAGCGCCGTCTGCGCGCCGACAAAATCCCCTTCATACAGACGTTGGACACCTAACTCACCTAATCCCGATACGTCATTCATCTGAGCGCCATTATTTCGCACAACCTGATCAGCCTCAGGGTCAAACAGTTGAGGATTAGAAACAGGCGGTAAATCAGAAGGGTTAGAGCCGAAATCATTACCAACGCCATTTATAACAAGGTCTTTTTCGCGATAAACAGGTGGCCCTAAAATGGGACTGGGTTGAGAATTAGGGCTGCTGCCGAAAGTCCCATCATTGCTATAAGTGCCAGAATTACCAATTGTCCCGGCATCACCATATGTCTTAGGAGCAGATCGATCAGGCGAAGTCGTCGCGACCAAGTCTACAGCATCCAAGTGAATTTTCATGCGTGTGGATAGATCCTGCATGGCGCGAATATCACCGATTAAAGCTTCGACCTCCGCTTGTAAGTTTTCACGTTCATAGCGAAGACGCTCAATTTCACCCGTAAGGCCTCGCTGAGCGGCCTCTAGACTATCCATTCGGGCTAATAATCGTTCCGCCGCAGGATCTCCCGTCAGAAGGCGTTTTTCCAATAAGGAAATGCGCTGATTGAGTTGCGCATTTTGGGCCGCCAGATCTCGTTTCGACTGCGCTTCGGCAAAAGACGCCGCGCAGAGAAGAGAAAAACTCAGAAGGAGAGAGAAAAGAATACGTTTCATATAGGCCATATTAGGTCTCGAAAATTAGAAAGTCGGCTCAATCTAATGCGCCGACTTAGAATAATATTTTTAACGACGCTTTAAGAGACCTGAAATCACGAGGGTCTCATGACAGTAACGCCCTATGAAATTCCATTGATGGTGATGTTAGTGAAACCATTTCGGTTACGCGCCCATCCCTCTTCATTGGAACGCCCGTCAATCGGTCTCTCTTTACCATAAGATACTGTTGTCAAGCGAGCGGCGGAAACGCCTTGGCTCACCAAGAAGGCTTTCACAGCTTCAGCACGGCGCGCGCCGAGTGCCAAATTATATTCCCGCGTGCCGCGTTCATCTGCATGGCCTTCGATAATCGCATTCACATTGCCGTAGGATTTGAGCCAACTCGCTTGTGCTGACAAAGAATTGCGAGCTTCTGGTGTCAATGTAAATTGATCATATCCGAAATAGATGCGTGGATCGCCGCCAGCGCGATAAGCGAAATCCGCGATAGATCCAGGCGCGGGTAAATTCGGATCTACAAAAGGAGCAGGCGTGGGATCCGGCAAAGGCGCTTCTGTCACGATTTCAGGTCTCGGGTCAGGCTGAACGGGAGGAGCTGTGACCATGGGTTGAAGAATAGGTTCGGGCTCTGGTGCTGTCGCGCAGGCCACAAGTGTTAATCCAAGCCCCGCGGACACTAATAATCTTGAAAGCCTCATTCGCTTCTCCATCTCATATAGTTGTCGTGTTCATTATAACGTTAAAGACGGGAATAAGGCAAAATCAAGGTCAAAAACTTTAAATTCAATCCATATGTCCCATTTACCGCCTGAAATTTAGTCGTTTCGGCTTTGGTCAGCCTTCTATGGTAATTCTATGGCAACAAAGGCGACCAAGCCGGATCTGAGGCTTTTCCGGGTGTCTTAACGCGCCGAAGATTCTGCCCTGTAAGATCAACCGACCAAATTTCAGATGTGCCGCTCATCCCTCTGGATTGACGCGAGAATGCAATCACGCGGCCATTTGGCGACCATGTCGGCCCCTCATCCAAATAGCTTTCGGTTAAAATACGCTCATTTTTTCCATCCGGGTCAATCACGCCAATAGAGAAGCGACCGTTTAAACTCCGAACGAAAGCAATCTTATCGCCCCGGGGTGACCAGACAGGGGCACTGTAACGCCCTTTACCAAAAGTAATCCGTTTCTGATTTCGGCCGTCCGAATTCATGACGTAAAGCTGCGGAGAACCGCCCCGATCAGAGTTGTAAACGATTTTCCGGCCGTCCGGCGAAAAACTACCCGACACATCAATCGCCGGGTTTTGTGTAAGCCGCGTTGTCGAGCGCGTTGTCAGGTCCATGAGGTAGATATCAGAATTGCCCTTGCGAGACATCGACATCACAAGCTTCTGCCCGTCAGGAGAAAATGTAGGCGCGAAAGTCATACCCGGGAAATTCCCCAAAAGCTCCCGACGACCCGTCTCAATATCCAGTAAGTACACTTGCGGACGAATATTCTCGTAAGACATAAACGTAATTTTCTGACTGTTGGGGGAAAAGCGCGGCGTCAAAACGATATCTGATCCAGCGAGGAGAAATTGTGGATTGGCACCATCTTGATCCATAATCCCTAAACGTTTTTGTCGGTTTGTTTTCGGCCCTTTTTCATCAATGAAAACGATACGCGTATCAAAATAACCCTCTTCCCCTGTCAGAGCCTTATAAATCGCATCAGAAGCCTTATGTGCCGTGCGTCTCCAGTTTTCAGGTGTTGAGGCTAAACGAATACCCGCCAATTGTTTGCCCGCGAAAATATCCCAGAGGCGGAACTCAACCCGAATGCGGCCAGCATTTTCTTCTACTACACGCCCTGACACTAAAGCTTGCGCTTTGATCACGCGCCAATCGGAATAGCTCGGCTCATAATCAATATTGGTTTGAGTTTCGATAAAACTACGCGGGTCCAGAGACTTAAACAGACCCGAACGCTCTAAATCGGCCCGAATAACATCAGCTACTTTTTCGCCAAGAGCACGCCCTGATGACGATTGAGACAAGAAATTCGGCACGGCAATCGGAGTCGGCTCCACATTGCCTTTTGTAATATCAATTTCAATTTGCGCATGGGCCGAGGACGCTGCGAAAAAACAGGCAATAAAAACCGAAAAGAACGATAATAAGACAGAACGCAATGCGGCAATGAAGGGCAGGTTTTTCATAATATCACGCTAACAGTTTCAATAAGAGGTTACAATTGCGGTGCAAAATTCAATGTCAGCTCTCGCCACTCTGAGTATTTTTCTTTGGGTAGAAAATCATAAGGTGCGCAAGACGGGTGAGACACAGCGCTAACAGCGCGTTGTTCGGCAACACTCCAAAAAGGATTTCCGGGGTCGCGTCTGCGCGACGCCTCGCTGTTCACAACACGCGCACTCTCCACAAAACCGCCCGGCAAGAGCCGCACTTCAACTGTCACAATGAGTTTCTCGGGATTTTTAGCATCGGCAGGCATTCGCCAGCACGCATACATAGCTGACTTCAAAGCATCCATTTCAGACACAGTCAAATCAGTGCCCTCGCCTGAGCCAGATCGCGCTGACTCAGCAAACCTCAGCCGATTTTTTTCATCCTGTAGCACAACCTGCTGATTGGCTTCCGGCGCAGTAGACCTAGATTTGTTTACAATGCCCGAGATTTTATCAAGATCAAAAACGGGAGCGTCGTCCTGTTTAGAAACTTCGGTTATATCCTCGACGGGACGATCAGTCGGTGCGAGTGATGGGTCACGGATAATCGCCTCTGCGGTTTTCTCCACCGGCGCTTCTGTGCGTTCGGAAAAGTCATCAGCCTCTTCACGCGCGTTTTCCATAGGCGTCTGTAAAGTCATTGGCACATCAGCGTCAACTTCGGTTAGGTCCACGTCTTTGGGTCGACGAATGGCGGCGCTTATGTTTGTGTCTTCACTGAGTGACACCAGCTCAATCGGTATAATGCGGGCCTCTTCAAAAGGTTTAACATTCCCCGCAAAGGCCAAAAGGCCTGCACCTATCACGCTGCTGTGCAAAATAAGCGATATGGGTAAACCCAACTTCATAAATTATTGTGACACGGGGTCCGTGACGAGACCGATATTGGAGAAACCAGCTGCATTCACGCGCGCCATAACTTTCATTACAGCGCCATAATCTGAGTCCTCATCCGCGCGCAGGTAAATTCGTTCCTCATACCCATTGGCAGCGATAGCGGAAAGACGCGGAGCGAGTTCATCCAAGCTCACTTGCGTATCCTGAATAAAAATACCGCCTGAATCGTCAACGGAAATTGTAATGGGTTCATTTTGGCTCGGCAGGCTTTTAGCGTCTGTCTTGGGGAGTTCCAGTGGCACTCCTACGCTGAGTAAAGGCGCAGCCACCATGAAAACGATGAGTAGGACAAGCATGACATCGACCAAAGGCGTGACATTGATATCCGCGTTCAATCCGCCACGACGGCTACGACGCCGAGAGGACCCGCGACCCCCTCCGCCTCGGCTGTTTAAAGACGCTCCCATACCTAAGAGCCTTTGCTGATTTTACGTGACAGAATAGCGGATAACTCATCGGCATAGCCTTCGATACGTCCGCCATAAGCATCTAGGTCAGCGGTATATTTATTATAGAACACCAAAGCTGGAATCGCCGCAATCAACCCCAACGCTGTCGCGAAAAGCGCCTCGGCAATACCGGGAGCTACGACAGAGAGGTTTGTATTCTGGCTCGCGGCAATGGCACGGAAAGAGTTCATAATCCCCCAAACCGTTCCGAAAAGGCCGACGAAAACAGAGGACGACGCCACTGTTGCCAAAACCGACATGCCTTTTTCGGCTTTGGCCATTTCGCGGTTAATCACGAGATTCATTACCGAGTCGATACGTTGACGGGTACTTTGCAAAGCCCCTTCTGTGCGAGGTGTGGCAAGACTTTCATTGTATTCGCGCATAGCTGCGGAGAATATGCGCGCCATCGGATCGCGAGTATCTGAGCCCAAAGACGCAGACAGATCATCCAATGTACGCCCTGACCAAAATGTATCTTCGAAATCTGTGGCTTTTCGTTTCAGCACATAAAGCATGAAAGCTTTGTTGACGGCGACCGTCCACGACCAAATTGAGGCAATCGCCAAGAGCAACATTACGCCCTTCACCACCCAATCGGCCCGAAGAAATAGCGACCAAAACGAGAAATCACCGCTCGAAATGGAATCGAGTGAAGAGGCCTGAATGAGCATTTGAAACATCATAGGGTCTGCCGACATAGTTATAGCCTTTAAGCATTTGCGAATCGCACAGCAATATCGCGCAAATATGTTATTTTTGAGAGGATAGTCGCTGACACGGCGCGGGGCCAATTAACAGGCTGTAACCTCCTTACACTCTTTTCCGTAAGAGACATAATTTCGGCGCGGAAAGAAAGGGTTAACTATAACGAAAAAGTAAAATGTTGAGCTGCTAACGATGAGATTAGTTTCAATATACAGAATTGGTCATAGTTTAGTCATGTTTAACCCTATAAGCAGGGATAAACCAAACGGAGACTATCATGCGCCGCACTTTATTTCTCTCACTGACATCAGCCGCTATCCTTGGAGCTTGTACAACGACTCCGCTTCCAGAAGCTCCACCCGTCATTATTGAGCCAGAACCAATCCAGACCTGTGTGTCTATTTCTGCTTTACAAAAAGTCATTATTCCGGCGGAAACTCAAACGCGTTACGCAACGACGATGATCGACAACGCGCCATATGACCCCATTGAAACGACCGTGAAACAGGTTCGTGTCGTTAAGCCCGCGCAAATCATCTATATAGACTCCAATAATGCGGAAGTTTTGGATATCTGCGAAAAAGACATTGAAATTGGCGAGACAGGTCCAGGTATTGGCGAAATGCTATCCGAAGACTTAGCATCACCTGAAGGATGAGTTAGGCGAGAAGATCGACTTTCACTTCTCCGGCCCAGAGGACTTCACTGGGCCGGCACAACTCCGCCCAAGCCATACGTAATCTGACAAAGTCTTCGCTTGGTAAAACCTCACCAGCCGCATCAAATGTCGCTTTATCAGGCCATTGCGCATAAGCATAAAACGTACCGTCTTCCCCCTTATGCAATCGCGAACCCAACGCGCCCGCTTCGTTTTTGAAAAACGCCGTCATGCCGCTCCAACACGCTATAAACCGCTCAGCATTATCCGCCGTTGGCTCATAAAGTTCGAAACGATAAGAGAGGCAGTACATGAACTTTATCCCTTTGCGGGGCGGCACAGACCCGCATCCCTGTCAAAGACGCCGCCCTTTTCAACACAATCTGTCGAGCAGATATTACTATCATAATCCCAAGCATTGCCTGCATCCAAACAGTTATCAATTTGAACGAAACGGTGGTTCATAAACAAAGAGCCTGCGATTAAAACAACCATCAAGACCGCATAGAGAAGCAGTTTTTGTTTCCGCTCAGAACTCATAAAGCTATGGCTTACCCTGCTTCCATCTGCGCCAAACGCGCGGCTTGGTCCTCAGCCATCAGGGAGTCGACGACGTCGTTCAATGCATCGCCCGCGATGATTTTGTCTAAATTATAGAGCGTTAACCCGATACGGTGATCAGTCACCCGCCCCTGCGGATAGTTATAAGTCCGAATACGTTCAGATCGATCGCCCGACCCAACTTGTCCCGCACGTTCTTCGGCGCGTTCGGCGTCAATCCGCTGTTTTTCCATATCATAGAGACGCATTTTCAACAGCCGTTCAGCATTTGCCCGGTTCATGTGTTGAGATTTGGCGTCACAGACGACGACTGTACCCGTCGGGATATGGGTCATCCGCACGGCAGAGTCGGTTTTGTTAACGTGCTGTCCGCCCGCACCTGAGGCCCGCATGGTGTCAACCCGCACATCATTCATAGAAAACCCAATATCCACGTCTTCCGGCTCTGGCAGAACCGCCACCGTCGCCGCCGATGTATGCACACGGCCTTGCGTTTCCGTCACAGGCACACGTTGGACGCGGTGCACGCCGGATTCAAATTTCATTTTTCCGTAAGCCCCTGCCCCAGAAACGGAGGCGACAATTTCTTTATACCCGCCCATATCGGCCTCGGCTTGGCTTTCAATATCGACTTTCCAGCCTTGGATAGAGGCATAACGCGCATACATAGAGAACAAATCACCGGCAAAAATCGCAGCTTCGTCCCCGCCCGTTCCGGCACGGATTTCCAAAACGATGGAGGCATTGTCATCCTTGTCTTTGGGTAGAAGCAATAACGAGACGTCTTTCTCAATGTCCGGCAGGCTGTCTTTCAGGGTTTGTAATTCTTCTTTGGCCATAGCGGCCATTTCGGGGTCTTCCATCATGGCTTCTAAATCCGCCATCTCAGACCGCAAATCGCGGAGTTTACGCACGCCGTCCGCAACGGGTTTCAACTCGGCATAGTCCTTACCCAGCTGGACGATTTCGTCGCTGTCCATCGTTGCCCCCATACGGGCTTCGATCTGTTCGAAACGATCCAGCACTTGGGCTAGTCTTATATCGGGAATATGCATGAGGGCGGGTTAATCCGTTAAAAGGTCGAGGTCAAACCCAAGAATAAAGTTCTCGGGCGTCCGGGGAAATATCGCTCATTCCCAAAGGCGAAATCAGCGCGGTTCGCATAGCGCGTATCAAACAGATTATCGATGCGGCCAAATACACTTATGCCACTGCTCATTTCATAACGTCCCCGCAATACAAAAATATCATGACCGGGATAAGTTTCTGTATTGCCAGGGTTGGTGAAGTAAGATCCGACATGCCGCCATTCCAAACCGATATTAGCCGCCTGTATCGGAGTGACTTCTGCTCTGATTGTGGCCAGCGTATCAGGGGCCGTATCTACACGGTCACCCTTTGTAATATTATTAGCAGGCGAGCCTTCATCCAGTGAAAAATTATAAGTGTGACGGGCCAGTGTTCCGTCTGCAGACAGGCTCAACCACGCCGTTACATCCCAATCGGCAGAGGCCTCAACGCCGCTATGCCGGGTTTTCCCGTCGACCACATTAAAGCCATTGGCATTGCGGAAAAAGAAGTTCTCTTTCCATTGCGTATAAGCCGCGAGTTCAACCTTAAAACCATCAGTAAATTTCTTATAGCCAATCTCAAGGCTATCGAGGGTTTCTATTTCTGTTTCGCCTGCGACTTGGTTGAGTTGTATAGAATAAAGGTCGGTGACTTGCGGAGCGCGCGAACCTCTAGCGGCGCGAACATAATAAGTTTCGCCCCTCTCGCTTTGATACCTTAAACTCGCTTTAGGCGTAATCGTAAAAAAGTCATCTTGCCTATCGGCTACGCGAATGAAACGACCCGACTGCCCCGTGTCTGCCTGATTATTGTAATTATAGTGCGTATATTCCGCTCGGGCCCCAACATCCAAAACCAGTCTGTCATTCAAATACACATCTTTTTGCGCATAGGCGGCCCCGACCAACGCTTCAACTTTGTAATCATAATGCAAACCCTGAACAAAAGAGAAGCGGTTCGGGTTCTCTTGAAATTCAAAGAGCGCGCCTTCGGTATACTCGACATCTGCACCAATGTTGAAATCATCGCCAAATAAAGCAGATTGCAATCCAACAGAGCTATGTGAATTTTCTTCCAAAGCTTGCCCCGGTACGAAATGGCGGAGAAAACGTAATTCCGCGCGGCGGGCATAAGGTGTTAGTGAGAGAGTGTTTTCTCCCATATCACGGCTAAACCGCGCCTGCGTACGATAAGTTTTACCGTCTCGAAACGCTTCGGGATTCGGGTTGGTAAACCGCACGGCGTCATCCCGATATACATCATCGCCTTGGATAAAGCCCGCGGTTTCTTGGTTCAAATTCTGAAAGGTAGAGAGCCAATCCACTGACCATGCCCCGAAGTCTTCTTGGTATCGAAGTTGAAATTTTTGTTGGTCATATCCGCTGTCATCTCGAAATCCGTTATCACTTACGAGTGCGGCAGACGCCCGGAATTGACCGATATTCGCCGCCACTTGCCCAGATATATAGCCGTCTTCACCCCATAACACTTTCACGCGGTTATCAGCCCCCACTTGCAGGGGCTCAACATTAATAAGGCCATGAACAGCGTTAGAGCCATATTGAACCGGCCCTGGTCCTTTAAAGACTTCAATGCTTCGAGCGAATTCCAATCCGCTCTCAAACAGGCCATTCACATTGGCAAAGCCCGCTGCGCGCAAAGGCACACCCGCCTCCAAATATAGGAAGCTTCCCGCTCCCGCCCCGCCTGTTAAAACGGGCGAGCGCAAAGCCGTCAAATGTTCCTGCCCGCTCCCGCGGTGAATATTAAGCCCCGCGACCCCATTTAGAATTTCCGCGGGGTGAACCGCGGAAACCGTGTTCAACACATCAGTTCCAATGATATCAATACTTGCGGAGACATCACTCACGTCTTTAATTTGATCTAGAATGCCCTGAACAATAACTTCATCGTCCTTGAGCAAAAGGGGATTTAAATCCATCACAGCAATGGGTTGGTTTTGCTCAGTTACGGGAACACGCAGCCCGCCTGTCCAAACCTTATCTGCTTCGTCTTTTTGCTGACCCTTTTCTTGGGCGTTGGCATTGGAATACCCCACCAATGCAATAGTGCTCATCGTTAACAGTGTGAGTTTTGTAATTTTCTTGGACATAGAGGCGCTATAGTCAAATTTCGTGTTAGGCCAAGTCACTTGTTAGAGACGGGTATCAGCGCATCAATTAATCGCGCGGTAAATTTCTGTAGGCTTTCGGAAGACCGATTATCGAAGGTCATTATAGCCATCATATTTGCAGCGTTGGTTACAATCAACGCATCTGTTTTGTTTTTTAATGCAGGCGGCAAGTTCGATTGAATCAAATCCAGAATTCTATCTTGCATATCCAGATATTGTGGACGCAAATCAGGGTTAAAAGAAACGGACCAAGCTAGATAAGCTTTAATTGTCGCTGGATGTTCACGGATCATTATCTCATAGGCTTTCGCCAAAGCTAAGACTTGATGGCGAGGGCCCTCCCCCAAATCAGGTGCCGTTTCAAACATTCTAATGATTTGCGCTTCAATCTCGCCCAAGACACCGAGCATCAAAGCCTCTTTAGTTGGAAAATAATTGAAGACGGTGGCAGTCGACACGCCAGCGCGTTTGGCAATGTCCCCATGCCCTGCCCGCTCGATACCCATATCCGCAAAAGTCTCTATGGCAATGTCGACGAGCATTGCCTTGCGTTTTTCAGGTGAATAGCGGCGGCGCTCAGCCATAAATAAAGGACTCACTGTAGGTTTAACTGCACACCCCATGACGCACGCCGCGTCATTAGACAAGTTGACAGAGGAAAAAACTCTCTTTATTGATAATTCTATCAATAGGAGAATTGTCGTGGCCTTTCTTGAAACCTTAAGTGAGAAACCTGAATGGAAACGCCATCTTTGGCTGATTTCATTGACCTTCCCTACAACACCACTTCTAGGAATTGCATTGGCGATGAGTACCGGCAATCCACATTGGGTCTGGCTGCCTGTTGCAATGTTTTACGTCATGGTGCCTGCCCTCGACTATTTGGTCGGTGACGACAAATATGACCTCTTAGGGCTCATCCAAGATGAAGCCAAACAATCACAATTCTACAAATTCATGGTGCACGCCCTCCTCCCGCTTATTTATTTGACGTGGATAGCCGGTGCATGGTTCTTCACGAAACAGCCTTGGCCGTGGGATGTGTATCTGGCGCTCGGTATAAGCCACGGATGGGGTTTGGCGTTTGCCATTAATTCCGGCCACGAAACAGGGCATAAGACGGATAAGCTCTCAAAATGGATTGCCATTTTCATGCTCCTCCCAAGCTTTTACGGTCACTTCCGTGTTGAGCATAATATGGGTCACCATTCAGATGTGGCGACACCCCGTGACCATGCGACAGCTCGTTTCGGAGAGAGTTATTATAAATTTGCAAGCCGCGAATATCCAGGCGCATGGACGCGCTCTTGGAAAATTGAGAGTAAACGCGCCGCCCGCAAAGGCTATTCACGATTCTCCCTTAAGAATGAAGTGGTCGCAGCGACAGTCCTAGCCCTTTTGGTCTGGGGGATAATGGCGGCTGTTTTTGGTATAGGCGTGCTTGGCTATCTGCTCTTGGGATGGTTTATTTCTTCTTCTGCGCTAACCTCGCAAAATTATATTGCCCATTACGGCTTATTGCGGGACAGGCGTGCTGACGGAAAATTCCTGCCGTGTCAGCCGCATCACAGCTGGAACTGCAACCTTTTGATTACTAACCTAACAAGTTATAATCTCGCCCGTCATTCCGACCATCATGCTAACCCCGCGCGGCATTATCAATATCTACGCCAGTTCAGAGATGTACCCGCCCTGCCTTATGGCTATATGGTAATGTTCCTCATCGGATTCGTCCCGCCACTATTCCGCAGGGTTATGGACCCGCTGGTTTTACAGGGCGTTGACGGCGATATAAGCAAAGTGATGACTGAAGATTATGTTCGCGCTTGGGAAGCTGAGCAAGCACAGGTCAACGCCTGACCTCCACACGACTCAATCCTCGTTAATTCGGTTTCGTGCCGGGTTTGGACGATGTTTTGGACGAGGCCTTCTTTTTTGGCGTTAGCTTAGTCGGATTCGATACCTGCAACGGCACTTTTTGTGACACGACATTCAAATCCACTTGCGGGAATGGAATAGATATACCGGCTTTCTCAAGGGCCTTGTTCACTTCTGTATGAATCGTATGAGTCATCGGAACTCGGTCATCAAAATTACGTAAGAAAACCCGGACTTGGAAATCCAGAGAACTGTCGCCAAAGCCCATGAATAAAACTTGCGCTGGCGGTGTCTCAAGGACTTTGGGCAAAGACTTCACACGCTCCAAAATAATGTCCCGCGCTTTATCTGTGTCAGACCCATAAGCAATACCAACCGGCACAATCAAGCGCGTAATAGAATTTGACAACGTCCAGTTCGTCACGCGCTCGCTGATAAGAGCCTCATTAGGGATGAGGATTTCTCGATTGTCCAAATCAGACAAAGTTGTGGCTCTGATTTTAATGCGGGAGACCGTTCCGCTTTGATCACCAATGGTGACGTAATCGCCAATACGGATAGGGCGCTCGAACAAGATAATCAAACCTGACACAAAGTTCGCTACAATTTTTTGGAGGCCCAAACCGACACCCAAGGACAAACCGGCCGCGATGAACTTTACTTGAGACCACTCAAATCCCATGCGGTTAATGCCCATAATCACGCCAACGGCGACAATGGTATACCCAAGAATGGTGACCACGGCAAAGCGCGTCCCCGAGTCAACGCCAAGCTTATTCAATACAAATATCTCCAGAAATCCTGGAAGATTTCTTGCCGCAATAAAAGTCAGTCCCAAAATCACAAAGGATTGAAGGATATTCCAAAGAGTAATGGGAACCATTATTGCATTGCCATTATCATCCAGATTACTTGTCTTGATGCTCCACACCTCGAAACTGTCAAAAATAGACAAGGCCGGGACGAGCGATGACCAGTTCATCCACAACAGCACAGCACAGGCTATAATAATGATTGTGTTGAGGAGCTGAGATGACTGACGGGTCAATGTGGAAACATCAATTTCCTTTGTGTCCAGCGGCGGGGGCGGCATTTCTTCGCCGCGCTCTTCAGCCGCCTCTTTTTCTTTTCGGGCCTTAATTACAGCATCGCGGCGTTCCACAGCCTGACGATAACGGAGCTGTCGTTGCGCAACGACAATCATGCGGCGAATGGTTCCCCACACCACATAGGTCATAAACAATAAAACTCCGGAAGTGAAAAAGCGCCAGAGAAGCTCATCTGCAGTTTCGTAATAGCCAGTTGCGGCCACTATTGCGGCCCCCAACGGCCCGCCAATCATAAACACCGAAACCAGTAGCCTATGCCGTGACAAAAACCCTTTTTCGGCTTTCGATTTGATAAGTCTTTGATCCCACCAGACGACTTTAAACCCGAAGAAGACGAGCGTCAGCGCCGTAAAAATAAATATAAAAAGAGAGAACCCTTCATAGATATCGGTCGTCGTTATATCTGTGGTCAAAGCTAAGAGGCCAGAAGACAATCCAACAACGGGAATCAGCCACCGCAATTCATTATTAACCGCTTTGCGTAGGTCATTCGGCATCTTGAAATGGACGCTGAAAAGTGACTTTTCTTTATCCCAAGCTCTCCAAGTCAAAAAGATAAAACTGAATATCGCAACATAGAAAAACGCGTTTTCCAACCCTTCAATGAACGGGTCGGGGACTTCGACTAAGGCAAATAAAGCCCCTAAAAGGAGAAAAAACATCGGAAGCGGAGCCGCTATCATAAAGCCAGATAAAATAACTGAGGGTGTGTGCCACGCGCTATCCTGCCTGACACGTCCGACCTTAGCCGCCCTGGCGTTTACATCGGCCATAATGGCGGGTCTGGCACGATAGAGAGCAAAAATTATAACCCCCATTAATAAAATCAGCGGCCAGAAAGTTTTCGCTTGCGCGACGAAGGTGTTCGTCATGACCGTTAAGTGTTCAGCGGAGAAGAGTTCCAAAGCGCCGTTAAAAATTTTAGGAGCCCAGTCGAACCCAATAGCCGGAACACTAGGAATCCAAAGGAGTTTCTCATCCAATAATGTTTGTAGCTCTTGCGTAGCTTGCAAATAATCCCGGCGGGCGGTTTCTAATTGACGCAAATCATTGACTCGCGCAGTGCCCTCTGTGGCGATCCGCATGAGTAAAGTTCGCTGGGAGTCATAAAGCGCCTGTAGAGCCACAACATCATCCGCAGTGAAATCCACTATCGTCGCGTCTTCCAAGCGCGCACGCTCAAGGATTTGCTCCGCATTAACACGACCTAGCGGTAAATCTCTCATAGCTTCTTGCGCTATGAGGCGCTGACGTGTCGCATCGACCAGATTGGACTGTGTTGTTTTTACGGTCGCTCGAATTTTTGGGACTGACGTTAATTGATTGCCCAATCGCCGCAAAGTTGCGCCCGCATTTCTGTCCAGACTTTCAAGCTTCGACAGTTCTTTGGCAACGTTCAAATCTTCCAAGACAATATCCTGCCGGGAGCGAGCAGAAGCTGTCGCGCGAGAAACATCGGACTCTGTTGCAGCCAACGCTCGCACCTGCTCCGCCAGTTCTTGGTTGCGACTTGCCAATTCGGACAAAATAGGGTGTTGGTCAGCATAAAGCGCCGCCTGCGCATCAATTGAGCTTTGCAATTGTAGCGCCTCGTTTAAGCGTCTTTGACCGGTTCGGTCTTGAAGCGCCTGAACTTCCTCGGACAGTTTGCTAGCCTTCAAATCGGCGAGAGTTTGACGAGAGGTCATAATCTCGAGCCGTTT
The DNA here is from genome assembly GCA_964565335.1 of uncultured Algimonas sp. Classification (GTDB taxonomy): domain Bacteria; phylum Pseudomonadota; class Alphaproteobacteria; order Caulobacterales; family Maricaulaceae; genus Litorimonas. The sequence continues at coordinate 17,025 of CAZMEN010000038.1, forward strand.
TGGAAGGGCTGAAATTTCCCCTTCTAAGGCCGTAATTTGTAACCGGCGATAATTATTTCGGACGCGCAAATTCGTCTGACGCGCCATGCTGACAGCATTGCCATCACCCTCACCTGCATCATTAAGAGCGGACGTGATTTGTCCCAGTTCCACTCTGGCTTGCGTCAATTCTTTCGGGGCATTTAATTGGCGCGCCGTAATAGCTTGCAAACTTTCGCGGTAACCTTCCAGTTCAGCGCGGATTGTACGCAGCTGTGATTCCTTTTGAACCAAAGCTTGCTCTAATGCGATTAAATCATCCTGCCGCATCTCATCGCCGTCAACTTTCATTAACGCGTCAATATCAACGTCCAGTTCTTCCTTTGCCGTTTCAATCTCTTGCTGTAGCTCACGCAAGGTTTCGGGAGCCGTTTCTAACGTCACTTCAAATTGGTCTTGTCGCTCTTTGGCAACGACAGAGTCCTCTAAACGCCGCTTGGCTTCGGTATAGAGGTCGGTGGCAAGCTTTATTTGCTCTTCGGTTAAGTCGGCATTCTCGTTCAGAGCTTCGATACGGGCATCCACTTCGGACGCTGAAATTTGCGGTGTTACCTGTGCCTGAGCATAGGAAGGCGAAGCAATCAGAGTGGAGAGAAGCAAAGCCGATATGACTAAGAGGCAAACAGAGATGTAACGTGCCAAATGTGTCATCGAAAAATTCTGTCCTTTTTGACCGGAGCCAAAGTCATTCAAGTCTAATCAATCTCGGTTTCAAATCATTAGAACTCGCCGATACTGCGTGTAACCCAATCTAACTCAAAACGTTAGCCTAAACATCGATAATCTGTTTCATTGATTATACAAGACTATCCGTGAGAGGTTTCTCGAGCACGGCTCGCATAACCTCGTGAAACATTTGATAAACGGCCTTACGAAATGTCTTTACTATCTCCTCATTCCATAAGGCCTGATTTGCGCATCTGAGGAGCAATAACGACAACGCAAAATTGACAGTTCCTACTGTTAATACGGCGACCGTAAAATTTGGTTCCTTTTCTTGGTCGTCTTCCTTATGGGAACGCCATGGCTCCACCGCTTTTAACATTATCCGATATTGCGCTGACTTTTGGCAGTACACCTTTAATCGAAAAAGCTGATCTTATGGTTTATCCCAGAGAGCGTCTTTGTCTGGTTGGACGCAACGGATCAGGAAAATCTACGCTGATGAAAATCGCGGCGGATTTGGTCGAAGCCGATAAGGGCGAGCGTTTCGTTAAACCCGGAACAAGCTGGCGGTACCTTCCGCAGGAGCCTGACTTATCTGCCTTTGCCACGTCTCGAGATTATATCATCGACGGATTGGTCGGCGCCGATGATGGCGGCCGAATTCCCTATCTCTTGGATGCTTTGGGCCTAACCGGGGACGAAGACCCAAACGTGATGAGCGGCGGTGAAATGCGGCGTGCGGCTTTGGCGCGAACGCTCGCTCCGAACCCTGATATCCTCATGTTGGACGAGCCAACAAACCATCTTGACCTTCCGGCGATTGAATGGCTCGAAGAAGAACTCGCTCGCAGTCAAAGCGCTATCATCTTGATTTCCCATGACAGACGCTTCCTCGAAAGTCTCTCCAACCGCACTGTCTGGATGGATCGCGGCGAAACGCGTGAGCTAAATAAAGGGTTTGCCCACTTCGAAGACTGGCGCGATGAGTTTCTGGAACAGGAAGAGCTCGAACGTCACAAGATGAAACGTCAGGTTCACCGCGAACAACACTGGGTCGTGCACGGCGTTTCTGGCCGCCGTAAACGTAATGTTCGCCGCCTCAAAGAATTAGGGAAATTACGCGAGACAATCAAAGACCAACGGCAAGTCAAAGGTAACGCGCAAATTACGGTTACAGAAGCCCAAACATCGTCGAAACAAATCGTCAGGCTTAGAAATGTGTCTCAAAGCTTTGATGAACGCCTTATTGTCTCTGACTTATCTTTGAAAATCAATCGCGGTGAACGCTTGGGGTTGGTTGGACCCAACGGTGCGGGGAAAACAACTCTCCTAAAAATCATTATGGGTGACCTCGTCCCCGATACGGGCGAAGTGAAATTGGGCTTAAATCTGGACCCCCTCGTCATTGACCAAAAACGAGAAAGCCTGAACCCCGAATGGACGTTAAAAGATGCTTTGACGGATGGAGGCAGTGATACCGTCATGGTCGGAGGGCAATCCGTTCATGTCATGCGGTATATGAAAGACTTTTTGTTCTTACCTGAGCAAGCGCGCACCCCGCTTCATGCCCTGTCGGGCGGAGAACGAGGGCGGCTTCAACTCGCCAGAGGTCTACGTCTGCCCAGTAATTTTTTAGTTTTGGATGAACCGACAAATGACCTCGATCTAGAAACGCTTGACCTCTTACAAGAAATGGTCGCCAGCTATAACGGCAC
>CAZMEN010000038.1:19544-26091 GCA_964565335.1 uncultured Algimonas sp.
TCGATCTAGAAACGCTTGACCTCTTACAAGAAATGGTCGCCAGCTATAACGGCACTGTCATTATCGTATCCCATGATAGAGACTTCCTTGACCGAACCGTGACGCGAACTCTGGCTTATGAAGCTCCGGGCGATTGGCAAGTCTATGCCGGCGGTTATTCCGATATGATTGCGCAACGCGGAGAAGGCGTAAAAGCGAGAAAACAAGCAGAGAGTAAAGCAGCTGCCAAATCCAAAACAGAGGCACCGCAATCCAAACCATCATCCGGCAAACTGTCCTATAAGCACAAATTTAGATTGGAAAAACTACCGCAGGAAATGGAGGCGTTCTCCAAGAAAATCACAGAGCTAGAGCAAAAAATGTCCGACCCTGATTTCTACAGTTCTGACCCTGAGGGGTTTGCCGAAACATCCAAGGCACTCGAAAAAGCACAGTCCAGCCTCTCACATGCAGAGGAAGAATGGTTGGAGCTTGAAATGATGCGCGAAGAGGCTGAAGGTTAACTACTCAATCAGAACTGCGCCGTCTTCTGCGCGTGGCTCAACGGGTGGCAAACCTGCTCTCTGGTGATCCACTTGAACCTGCACCCGTGCACCAGCAGAACCACTGAGATCAACTGTATGTGCGATAAAACTTGTGGATGGTGCATGCGCCCCCATCCCTGTCCCTTCCCCTTGCACGACCAAAGCTTGTGTCGGAAAATAAACTGTACCCAAGACGTTGAGTTGCCCGCCACTGGAAATTGTATTGGCAATACTTTTCTTTTCTTTGCTTTTTTTCTTTTTGGACTTTCCCTTTTCATTGATTGAGACCATTTCCATAAAGGCTAAGCCTTTACGAGGTCCGATAGATGGTGCTTTCACGCTGACATTTGAGCCTGTTTCAATATTCAGGCGCGCTTTTTCACCTGAAAAGGCAAATGTGACTTCATCCGCTGTAGCCTGTGCGCCGTTTTTGAATGTCAAAGCCCCGTCTAACATCACGTAGTCACCCGGCATAAATTTTACATTCCGCCCATCGACTGTTAGACCGCCGCAATATGTACCCGGATAGAACACAGCGTTACTACCCGTTCCATTGGCGGACTCATCGATTGCGGAACCTGCACCGTTTGAGTTGTCATTACCCCCGCCTAAGTTGGCACTCACTGTTTCATCATCATCATCATCATCATCATCGTCATCGTCATCGTCACGGCCTGCATTCTTCTTGATCTTTTTGAATTTACTCACTGCGATGCACTGCCCAATCGTTGGAGTCGCAGTCGCATAATAAGGGTCCGCAACAGCCAAACATTCCCCTTTTGCGTAAGGACTAAAAGAACCGTCTACGCCGCCCGTTGCACAAAATGATTTTGCTATAGGTGCTTTCTCGCTTGCAGACACTAGGGCCAATGCAGATACCGAATTTGAATGAACAGAACATGTCGATGCTGAGAATTCTAAGCCACCAGAAAATTTAATAGTTTCTTTCTCTGTTTCAGAAAGTGCTAAAACGCAGATAACGTCTTTCTCTGAGCGTTCTGCCGCGCTCTTAACATTAACCTGAATTCCCTCCAAACCCAAAGCGTCTGATATAGAATAAGGAACTAATCCTTCGGCCCACATATCGACACGGCCATTTTTTGCTATTGCGCGCGTGCTGACCTCAACGCGACCTGTATAGTTTTGCTCAAAATGGAATTTGGCGATTCGAATTTTTTCCGTATCAGATACGCGATTATTTGTGGCGGCGGCGAGAACAGCGTTATCCAAGGCATTTTTAATCGATGTGTGCTCGCTCATTGCACCAGAATAATCCATTGCGGCGCTCATACCAATAAGAAGAGGTACGGACAAAACAGCCGTCATAATAGCGAAATGTCCATCTTCATTGGCTTTAAAGCTTCTGATTTTATTTCGCAGACGCATAAACATTACCCATATCTAGAGTACTTTTATACGACACACCGATTAAAACTCGCTTTTCATTTATGATAAACATAGAGTTAATTTTGTTGACAGCATCGGTACGTATTATTCCACCAAAACAGCGCCGTCTTCTGCGCGAGGTAATAATGGAGGAAGACCCGCACTCTGATGATCGACCTTTACTTGGACGAGTGCCCCGTCATCACCATCGATTTCGATCGTATGCGCGATAAAACTTGTGGCAGGCGCTTGCGAGCCCATCCGCGTGCCAGATCCGCTCACCTTTATGGGTTGAGTCGGAAAATAAACAGTACCAATAACGTCTAGAGTTCCCCCACTTTTTATTTCGTGTGGCTTGGGTTTCTTCTTATCTTTCTTTTTGGATGACTTTTCACTCTTGGTCGTCATTTCCATGAAAGCCAGACCTTTACGGGGCCCATACGAAGGCGCTTTAACGCGCAAATTCGCCCCTTTTTCAATTTTCAATTTGGCTTTATCGCCTGACAAACCAAATGTAACGTCTTCCGCTACAGCCTGCCCGCCATTTTTGAAGGTAAGAGGCCCATCCAGAATGACGTAATCTCCGGGCATAAACCGAACGTTTACACCATCAATCGTCAACCCTTTGCAATATGTACCGGGATATAAAGTGATATTGCTTCCCGTGGCATTCTCTGATTCTATGGATGTAGCCGCAGCCGTATCATTAGCCTTTTTATCTTCTTTCGGTGCCTTAAATTTCGTATCTGGCACACACGTTTCAATCAGTGCATTCGGCGTATTGAAATAGGGATCTTCAATCGGCAAACATTGCCCTTTTGCGTAAGGGCTGAATGACCCTTTCACACCGCCCGAAGCACAGAAAGATTTGGCTATAGGCGAAACTGTTCCACTTGACAGAAGCGCCTTACTACTGGAAGAATTCGAGTGTACGGAGCATGTCGGCGCGAAAAACTTTGCCCCGCCTGCAAATGTAACGCTGCCTTCGTCAGACTCAGACAAAGCCAAAACACAAATCACATTTTTTTCTGACCGCTCGGCCGCACTTTTTACATTGAGCTGAATACCGTCCAAACCTAGTGCGTCCGAGATTGAGTAAGGCACAAGGCCTTCTGCCCACATGTCGACGCGCCCCTCGCCAGATGTCGCGCGGGGGCTAACATCAACACGCCCCGTATAATTTTGCTCGAAGTGCAATTTTGCGATGTTAATTTTTTCAGAATCAGAGGCCCGATTATTGGTCGCGGCCGCAAGAACGGCATTATCCAACGCATTTTTGATTGAGGTTTGCTCATCTAGCGCACCAGAATAATCCATTGCGGCGCTCATACCAATAAGAAGAGGTACGGACAAAACAGCCGTCATAATAGCGAAATGTCCATCTTCATTGGCTTTAAAGCTTCTGATTTTATTTCGCAGACGCACAAACACTACCCTTATCTAGAGTATTTAGATACGACACACCGATTAAAACTCGCTTTTCAATTATGATAAATATCGAGTTAATTTTGTTGGCAATATAGGCACGTATTATTCCACCAAAACAGCGCCACCTTCTGCGCTGGGTAAAATTTCCGCTTACCCCTCAAGAACGAAAGAAAATTATTTTGCCGTAACCTGAATAGTTAACTCAATATCCCGGCTTATCCACTCATCTGTATCCCAAGGCGACTCTCCGATGTTCCAGTCAGTACGGTTGAGCTTTACTGAGCTTTTCATCACAGCTGTGTCGTCAATCTTGAGTGAAAAAGGAAGCGAGAACGGTTTTGATACGCCCTTTATCGTCAGTGTACCTTTGGCCACAAATTGATCGCCTTCCATTTTCTCAAAAGCGTCCGCCTCAAATGTCGCAAGGGGATATTTTTTGATGGAAAACCAGACCTTCTCTGGCAAGGTCGCGTTCCTATCCTTGCTCCCTGCTTCAGTCTTCGCAAGCGGTATCTCAACCTTGACGGACGAGGCACTTAAATTTTCGGCGTCGAAGTTTATTTCAGTATTGAAGGCCATAAACTCTCCGGAAAATGGAACGCCTTCTTGCTTTGCTTTAAATTTAATGAAGCTCTTATCTTCAATCACCGTCCAAATTCGAACGGAGGCAGGTGTCATAGTTTCAGGCGCCGTTTGCGGCGTCATGGTTTCAACTGTATCCTGCGGAACCGCCTCTGTAGCATTCGCTTCTGAGCTAGCGCGCCCACAAGCGGTCAAAGCAATAGTTGCCACACATAAACATAAAAATCTGAGACGCATCATCTTACACCTTTTCATTGCCAAGCACTCTCTATACGACAGACAGAGACGAGCAGACGGCGCACAACACCGCAAAAATACTGTCAGGAAGACTATAGCATGATTCAGATAACCGCGAATGACTTTATCGTTAGTTCTCCTGCTGTTGAATTATCAAACCGCCCGACACGGGTGAACCTCTTCAAAAATAAACAGGAAGCCAGAGAGTGCATTAAGGACAATGCCAAAGCCATATCGGATTTAGCGCACCGCCTCTACGGCGAAGCGGACCGCTCGCTTATTGTCCTCCTTCAAGGTATGGATACCTCCGGCAAAGACGGCACGACCAAAGCCATTTTCCACCGCACGGCCCCGCTCAATGTCAATGTCGCCGCGTTCAAAGCGCCATCCAAAAATGAATTAGCTCAAGATTATCTGTGGCGTGTTCACCAAGTCTGCCCCGCCAAAGGCAATATCACCGTCTTTAACCGCTCCCATTACGAAGACGTCCTCGTTGTCAAAGTCAGAAATTTTGCGCCTGCCGAAGCCGTAGAAAAACGCTACGATCAAATTAATGACTTTGAACGTCATCTGACGGAGAACGGGACGAAAGTCTTGAAATTCATGCTCCACATCAGCCCTGAGACACAAGCCGAGCGTCTGCGTGACCGCCTCGTCGTGCCGGAGAAACGCTGGAAATTTAACCCGAATGACCTCGAAGACCGCAAATTATGGCCCGACTTTATGGACGCTTACCAAACCATGCTCCGGCGCACATCCTCCGGTCACGCGCCGTGGCATGTTATCCCCTCCGATAGCCGTAAAACCCGCGGCGCTATCATCAGCTCCATCGTGCGCCAAACACTCGAAGACATGGATCCGCAATATCCTGATCCGGGGTATCGTCCTGAACAATTCGACATTTAAAAATAAGCAAACTTTTTCATTATTGGCAACTTTCATATGACTCATCGCTCAAACCATTTGGAAACACTTTCAAAACTCGCCGATGGAGCTGGCTCGATTGCGGATTTGTTCGAGACTGAACCCAACCGGTTAAAACGCTTCGTCATGCGTGAAGGACCGCTGCGGGCGGACTTCTCTAAACAAGCCGTCAGCAGCGCGGCACTAGACGCGTTACTCAGCATGGCCGCAGGGTGCCATCTCGAAGAATGGCGCGCCAAATTATTCTCTGGCGAGACGGTCAACACATCAGAAGACCGCGCCGTTCTCCATATGGCTCTTCGCGGTGTTGGCGGCACGAAAGACATAAAAAAAGAAGTGAGCGAGATGCGGCAACATATGGCCGATTTCGCCGACAAAATCCGCGCCGAAGGTAAGTTCAAAAATATCGTGCATATCGGCATTGGCGGCTCTGACCTCGGCCCTCGTCTGGTGGCGGAAGGCTTTGAAGCCTCGGCAGAACAAGCCCTGACATTACGTTTTGCCGAAAATGTTGACGGCGCCTCTATCAATGATGCCGTCAAAGGCCTCGATCCGGCAGAAACCCTCGTCGTCATCGTCTCCAAAAGCTTTGGCACTCAGGAAACAAAAATGAATGGGACGTCGGCGCGAGCTTGGCTAACCGAAGGGGTCGGCGTCGCCGCAGGCGATCACATGCTGGCCGTAACGGCCAACCGCACCCGCGCCGTAGATTTCGGTATCAAGCCTGACAATATCTTTGATTTTTGGGATTGGGTTGGCGGGCGTTATTCTGTCTGGAGCGCGGTCGGTCTCTCCCTTCAAATTGCCTATGGCCCTGATGTCTTTTCTGACTTCCTCGACGGCGCAGCCGCGATGGATGAGCATTTCCGCGACCAGCCTTTACAGGAAAACTTGCCTGTCATGATGGCACTCATCGGTATCTGGAACCGCAACGCGATGGGCTATGCCAGCCTCGCCGTCATTCCCTATGCCCGCCGCCTGCGCAAGCTCGCCGCCTTCCTGCAACAGCTCGAAATGGAAAGTAATGGTAAACGTATCACGCGAGACGGCAATGACGCCGGCTTTACCTGCCCCATCATCTGGGGCGATGAAGGCACAAATGGTCAACACGCCTTTTTCCAATGGCTACATCAAGGCACGGGCTCGGGCGGCAATGGCGGCGCGCCCGTTGATTTTGTGGCCGTGTTAAAAGACCATGAAAACAGACCCGCCCATCACGCGGCTTTGCTCGCGAATTGCTTTGCCCAATCCGAAGCACTTATGCTTGGTAAATCAGAAGACGTTGTGCGCGAAGAATTAGGAGAGCACGCTGACATTGATGCCCTCGCGCCGCAAAAAGCCTTCCCTGGCAATCGTCCTTCGACGACAATCACGCTCGATGAATTATCGCCTTTTGCTCTCGGTCACTTAATTGCCCTCTATGAGCACAAAGTCTTTGTTCAAGGCGTAATCTGGAACGTGAATAG
>CAZMEN010000039.1:0-25310 GCA_964565335.1 uncultured Algimonas sp.
AAAGGCCCGGCACAATCACTCAGTCACAAGTGATGCTCAGCCCCGCTGTCTTCTAAACCAAAACCTGACGCGTTCCTGTCCAAGGCTTAGAAGAACAATTTATTTGGCCGAAATAAAAACCAGCAAAGCCAATTTCTGTCTCAACCAAAATTGTTAAATCCAAAACTCCAAATATTCAGGAGCTGTTTCAGAAACAACACTAAGGAATATAGCGGAGGGTTGGGATGCGTGAATGCGATTGTGGCTTTTTACGATAGGTAATTGAATTGATTGGAGTCTGTAATTGGCTAACCGTGAACTTTTCTTACGGCCTGTCACTACCATGCTCTGCTCGAAGAGGACGCTAAAGGGCAATACGGGTATTCGTGCGACCTTGGCTGCCATGCGCAGGATGGGCCTTTGGACGAAACCGAAGCCGCAAGAATAAACTTTGGCTGACGACGCCACGCTACACCACCAGATGGGTTGCCCGCCCATATGTATTCGCTGGCCGGCTAATGACGGGACAGGATATAGGGCTGAAGCCTAAGGTTCGTAAGCCGTCTTCTCTTTACGGTTTACCAAGCGTCCCCAAAACGCATTATAGGGGTGAACCTTGTCGGTCTGCCCATTTTCATTGGTGAGCGGCAGGTTTTGATTATGCCAGCCAAATACCCCTTTTTCGAGGTTGGCGACTTGCGCCGCGCCGTTCTCTTTCAGGGCGGATTGCGTCGCCGCCGCCATCATGGAAGAGCGCTGCCCGACCGAGCAATAAAACACGACTTTTTTGCCCGTCCAATCGCGCTTAAACTTAGTCATAAAGTCTGCGGCATCGAGTGACGGATCCACCCGCACAGCCCCGTTAATATGGCTCACGGCAAACTCCCCCTCTTCGCGCACATCGAAGAGGATGATGTCGTCATCGCCCGCGTCAATGTCCGAAGGCGTCACATGCTCCACCGCTGAAAAGTTCTTCCGAATATTGCCGTGGAATTTATTGAGGAGTTTATTTTGCGTGTCAGGTTTGGCGGTGTCGTCGGAAAAAGCGGTCATGGGCGTGAGGCCGAAAGAAGAGAAGAGAGCGGCGGAGAGGAGGATGAAGTTACGGCGTTGCATAAGAAACAGGTTAGCTTCCGCCCTCGTAAAAACAACTAAAACAACTAAAACATCTAAACGATACCACCTTCTGGAAAAATTGATACTAAAGACTTCAAGACCTCAATATTGCATCAATTAATGTGAGTTTTTCGTTGCTGAATAATGAAGTTACTGTAAGTTGCAAAAAAATACTACATGGTGAAATTGTGGAAGCAGGGAAAAAATATTTCATAAGCTACAATAATGCCGATCTTAGGTGGGCAGAATGGTTAGCATGGATTATCAAAGTGAATGAATGCACTCCCTTTATTCATGCTTGGGAGGTAGGAGCAGGAGACGATATAATTAAATGGATGAACGATTGTTTGGAAGCTTGCGATCATATAATTAGTCTTTTTTCTCCAGAATATTTAAAAGCTGATTTTTCCGAAGCGGAATTAAATTTTGGCATTTATCAATCGATAACCAATCAGACCAATAAAGTTATTCCTATGGTCGTAAATAAATGCGCAAGCCTCCCAAATTTAATTTCGACGAAGAAACGTCTGATTTTATACGATAAGGTCGAAGCTCACGCGGAAGACTTAATCGTTGATTTTTTAAGCCCTCCCAGAATACCAATAATTCGCCCCGATTTTCCAGGAATTATAAGGGATTTGCAATGACTCACGATTTACAAAAACCTTTGTACCCTGGATTGTCGGGCAATATCCCCCCCCAAAGCCCAGGCTTAATTCATTTTGATTTGGTAGATGGGCTCCTCTCATTATCAAAAGAGCCTTTCGAACATGGCTTATCTGAGAATGATTTATTGTTCAGAGAAAAGTTGCGAGACTCTATCATAATTGAATTAAAAGAAATTTCAGAAGAAATTCGAAACAGTAACTTCTACTACGCAAGCTTTCAAAAATTAATCAGAGAAATATTAATTGAGATTGAGAAAAACATCTCTGACATAAATTATGTGCTTTTGGGCCTAAGATTCACATCCTTAGGTGAATTCTTAAAACAATCAGCCAATGAGTTTGGTCATCCAGACATAACAGGTATTAGATTAGAATCAATAGTGAGGCTGGGAGAAACTTGGTTAATGACATTTCCATTTTGGAGGGAATTCGTAAATGAAGCAGCTTCCTTTTCCTCTAATAGAAATGACGCATTAAAAGCGCAAATACATATTGACGAAATTTCCCTTGGCCTTGGACAACATGCTGAGTTCATTGACAGTAGTGTAACATCAGCCTTGCAAGAGTGCAGTTTAATGATTAGTGAAGTCATAACTAGCCGTGAAAATCGGGAATTAGATCTACCAAAGAGTCTAAATCAGTCGACTCTTTACGGTGTAAAGACTGTAGAAAACCTTACAATCGCACTTTTGGAATATGACAAGTCTTTGCTATTGGAAATTCATAATAAAGAGTTCGATAACGAATTTGACAGGCTAAGGTACGCCCTATCAACTATGCCAGCGTTAATTACAACAGCTCTAGTTGCACTCGCCTCACAATTCTTCATTGTAATGGGTTGGTTAAGACGTTTCATAAAAAACTAACCCTCCACCCGCTCAGCGAATTTCTTCAATTCATTCATCTCATCCCGCAACCGCGCCGCTTCCTCGAACTCTAAATTCTCTGCGGCTTCGAACATGCGCTTTTCTAGGTCGGCCATGACGGCGACCATATTGCCGCCCATATAGGCCGCTTGTTCGCCTTCTGCGGCTTCGAGATATTTGCGTTTGATTTGTCCGCTTGGCGTATATTTATTCGCGTCGTCTTTGATCTTGGCCGCGGCCTCTGAGTCGCCGACAATATCGGCCACGCCGCGCAGCACGGTTTGCGGCGTGATGCCGTGTTTTTCATTATAGGCGGATTGGATTTCGCGGCGGCGGTCGGTCTCGCCCATGGCGCGGTCCATCGATCCTGTAACCTTATCGGCATAGAGCACGACTTTGGCTTCGGCGTTTCGCGCCGCGCGGCCAATGGTTTGGATGAGCGCGGTTTCGGACCGCAGGAAGCCTTCTTTATCCGCGTCTAAAATCCCGACAAAGGCACATTCGGGAATGTCGAGCCCTTCGCGGAGCAAGTTAATCCCGATGAGCACATCAAATTTACCGAGGCGCAGATCGCGGATGATTTCTATCCGTTCCAGCGTATCGACATCGCTATGCATATAGCGCACGCGAATGCCTTGGTCGTTCATATATTCGGTCAGGTCTTCGGCCATTTTTTTGGTCAATGTCGTGACCAGAGAGCGGAAGCCTTTGGCCGCCACTTTCTTCACCGTGTCAATGACGTCATCGACTTGGTTCGCGCCGTCCGTGGAGACGGGGCGGATTTCAACGGGCGGATCGATGAGGCCGGTCGGGCGAATAACTTGTTCGACAAAGACGCCGCCTGTGCGCTCCATTTCCCAATCACTCGGCGTGGCGGAAACATGCACGGTTTGCGGGCGCATGGCGTCCCATTCCTCGAATTTAAGCGGGCGGTTATCGATACAGCTGGGCAAGCGAAAGCCGTGATCGGCGAGGGTGGATTTGCGGCTAAAATCCCCTTTGCTCATCGCGCCGATTTGCGGGACGGAGACATGGCTTTCATCCATAAAGAGGAGCGCGTCTTCGGGCAGATATTCAAACAATGTGGGCGGCGGCTCGCCCGGCGCGCGGCCCGTGAGGTAGCGCGAATAGTTTTCAATGCCGTTACAGAAACCCGCCGCCGCCATCATTTCCAAATCAAATTCTGTGCGCTGGGCGATACGCTGCGCCTCGAGGAGCTTGCCTTCCGCTTCGATAATTTTCAGGGTTTCGTTTAATTCCTTTTTGATGCCTTTCATCGCCGATTGCACGGTGGGCCGCGGGGTCACATAATGGGAATTGGCGTAGACGCGGACTTGGTCAATATTGCGGATAGTCTTGCCCGTGAGCGGGTCGAATTCTGTGATGGTGTCAATTTCATCGCCGAAGAAATCAAACCGCCACGCCATGTCGTCATAATGAGCCGGGAAGAGCTCTATCGTATCGCCGCGTACGCGAAACACGCCGCGCTGAAACGCCAGATCATTGCGCTGATATTGCAGCTCGACCAATTGGGCCATGAGGCGGCGCGGGTCCATCTCTTGTCCTTTCGCCAAATCGACCGTCATGGCGGTGTAGGTTTCGACCGAGCCGATACCGTAAATGCAAGACACCGACGCGACGATGATGACGTCATCCCGCTCTAAAATTGCGCGCGTTGCGGCGTGGCGCATACGGTCAATTTGTTCATTCACGGAACTGTCTTTTTCGATGAAAGTATCCGTGCGCGGCACATAGGCTTCGGGCTGATAATAATCATAGTAAGAGACAAAATACTCCACGGCATTATCGGGGAAGAAGGATTTGAATTCCGCATAAAGCTGCGCGGCGAGCGTCTTGTTCGGCGCCATGATGAGGGCGGGGCGCTGTGTCTGCTCAATGATTTTCGCCATGGTGAAGGTCTTGCCCGACCCTGTCACGCCGAGCAGGACTTGGTCGCGCTCAATCGAATTTAATCCGCTGCAAAGTTCTTCAATCGCTTTGGGTTGATCGCCTTTCGGCTCAAATTCTGAGACCAGCCGAAAACGCTTTCCGCCTTCGGATTTCTCAGGCCGTTCGGGCCGGTGCGGCTGCCACATGGACAGGTTCGGATCGCGGGTGAGAGGGGTGACGTTCGCCATGCGTTCTATTTAGGCGGCATGGCGGGGAATGCAAGCGGCTCAGGCGAGAAGGTGGAGCAGGCACGCCCCTGATGTTGTGAAAAAGACTATCCACGATAGATGCCGCCCGCGGCTGGAAATTAATGCGCCTGCGCCAAACACCCCAAACATGACGGCACACATCCAAACGTAAGCGGACATATCGGTCGTTTGAGCAAAGGCCAAAGCGGCCGCCATGCCGATCCATGTGGCCGTCAATAAATGCCATCCAGCGCGCAGCACATTTTGGGCATAACCCGCATCCTTTCCAAACCTACGCATGGCGCCGGAGGCAAAGAGCGGGCGAAGCAAAAGCCGCTCGCCATAATAGGTATGACCATAAGCGACGAGGATAAGGGAGAGGGCGGCTATGTAGAGCATGGGATGTCCTTTTGTATTGCGGGGGTGATGGCTTTAATGTTCCAGACGAGCCCCAATCTCTGCAGGGCTATTAAAACCCACCACCCCGGATCCCATTCATTGGGTTTCAGACCGATACGGGCGCTCCAAGGAAAGGCATGGTGATTGCTGTGCCACGCTTCGCCAAAGGTCACGAGGGCTGTGAGGGGGACATTGCGGCCTTGCACGGCGGCGCCATCTTGGATGAAGGTCACAGGCGTGTGCGCGCTTTCATTATGGGCGAACCAGCCTACGGCCCAATGACCAGTAATAGAGATAATAACGCGCGCGCAAATTCCCCAAGCGACAAAGCCCCACCCGCCCCAGAGGAAGAGGAGCAGCGCTAAGGGGAGTTGTTGCACAAAGGCCGTGCGTTGCATGAATTGTATGGCGGAGTCATTCTTGGCGTGGTCGGGATATTGATAATCTGGCCCCTGCGGATTGTCCCATCGGCAAAAGACTTGCCAATAAAAATCTGTCCACATCTTCTCGCTTTGCGCGGGGAAAGCGTGGCAGGTTTCTTGCCGCTGCGCCCAGTCCCGCAAATCATGGGTTCGCATCATGGTCAGCGGCCCGCCAAGGCCGACAATCGTGCCGAGCCATACGCCGAAATAATAGAGCCATTTTGGGCACTCATAACTTTGATGGATAAAGAGGCGATGCATCCCCAAAGAATGCCCCCCGCACAGCGTGATGATAGAGGTGAGGAAGAATATTCCGATAGCGCCCCAAGAGAAATAAAGGCTCCCCACACTCACCCAAATAAATAGATTGCCGATATACCAGATTGATTTGACCCAAGAGAGTTTTGCCTTTCCCGTGTCAGCGCGTGTGTCAGAGTGCGCAAGAATACGGGCCGTCAGATGAGGGCAGTCAGGTTTCACATGTTGAGTCATTGTAATTGACCTCGCGCGATGACGTGTTGAATGAGGTAATCTGCACTTTCCGTGATGGCGGCTTTCTGCATCGGGCCAAAATACCAAGCGGGATCGAGGTCGCGTCGATAGTTGATGTTCAGCGTGACACGGGTTTGGTCTTCGGAAATGGGGTCTAAATTAATTTCGGTGCCGTGGACGGTGAGATAGTGAGAGAAATAGCTCGTATCTTTTACCACCTGCGTTGTAATCTTGTTCAATGTGACACTGTTGATTTTCAACCAAGTCTCGCCTTGATGGACATTCACGCCGATTGGCCCCCAACGCTTGTAAGTGAAATAGGATTTGTGAATATCACCAGGGTTCAGGCTCCCCGCCTCCACACGTTCGGGCAGCGGGAAGAGAGATAGAAAAGCCGACCGCTTGGCCTTTAGGTGAATGGGCTGCGAGAGGTTAGCGTGAATATCTGCGAGACTGGCCTCGACAATGTAACTGCGGGTGACAGTGTTTTCTCTTGGAAAGCTTGTCGTGTCGGTCAATCCTTCGACAGACAGGATGATGATAAACAAAGGAGCAAAAGAGACTTTGAAGACATCGTTGTAATCGACGGTATTATCCTCTTTATATTTTGGGCCCATGGCAAAGGCGATGGCAGCAAAGAAAATATAAATCGGCATGAACATCAAAACGCAGAGAAAGCCTTCAAAGAGAATGGCGGAGGTGCAGAACATCACGGCTAGAGAGGTTATGAGGTGCCGTCCAAAACGCTGCGTCCGCCGCATGCCTTTTATTGGCGGCACAAAGATATAAAGCGAGAGGCCAACGAGATAGGGCACAAGGACATAAAGCAAGGCCGACCCTGAAAAACGAGAGTCTAAAATAAACCGCGTTAAAAGCGTAAACAGGCCAATGATAAAAAGATAGCGCACCCAGATGGGCCGAGGCCCTGCCGTGAAAAGAGATTTAAGTGTCATGGGCCCTCACTGCCTACAGGCGCAATTGGTTCAAACTTTGTCATGGCAGAAACAATATTGTGCCGCGCGAAACGGTCTTCGAAATCGGCGAGTGTGAGCTCAGTTTCGGCGGAGCGTGCGCCGGATTGCAGAGTCTCCCCCGTCAAGATTTTGCGAATGAGGGCTTCAGCGGCGATGGACGGAATGAGGGGGCCATCATCCCCTTCGGCTATGAGATGCCAAGACCGTTTTGCGGTTTTGCGGTCTTTCAGCGTTTTAACTTCAACAAACATGCCGCCCCTATGCGGCCCAAAACGGCAGAGTTTCAGACATTTATGCGCGATGGGGGCGAGGGGCGTTAGAGCCGGTAAATTGATTTTCGCTTTAAATCTGGCGAGACTGTTTAATAGGCGCAGTAAAAATTCCGGACGCGTACCGGCGCCCACCCATATATTTTTCAAGGCACGGAAATGTTTAGGGAAGACCAAAAGCTCCGGCGCTTCTACCGCGCAAAATAAACGATTTTCTAAAGGCTGATAATCACCGGGGGTGATTTGATATCGTAGTGTTTCGCCGAGACCGATAAAGCTTGCTATGCGGCCCTCCCGAAACGTGCGGAGCTGTTTCCCCGCATAACTCAATATCCCCTCCACAACACTAAAACCCAATTCTGCGCGGGGCGAGGGGGCGATGCCGAGGCATATATCCGTTACTGTGTCTGGTTCCGCCAAGGCCTTTACAACGGCGCCGCTCAGTGCGGGGCAGGTGCTGACGCCAGACAAGACGATGCAGTTCTGTTTTTCCGCCGCTGTGTTTAACGTAGAGATGCCCGCGACAAGGTCCGCACTATCCGCAAGATCAAAGTAATGAATGCCAGCTTCGATACAGGCTATTGGAACGCTATAAGGAGAGGTGTCGTTCTCTGTTCCGTAGATCTGAAACGGGCCCGAAGCATCGACAACAAGATCGGGTGTGTATGCTTCCAATGCGGGCCCGATATTCGCGCGGTCTAGGGCGAGAGGTATAAGCGAGGCTTCGCCTTGATTGTCTGAACAGAAGCTTTTGGCTTTGTCGAGATTTCGTCCCGCTATAATCAGGGTGACATCGCCTCTGTCGCTCAGCAATCGTGCCAGATTGCCGCCAAACCGCCCATAGCCGCCGATAATCAGTATCTTCATAGCGCCTGTCCCCGCGGGGCTTGCATATCTTCAAACTCCACCGCCTGATCAATCAAGATACCAAATAGGGGATGCTCTAGTCTCAAGCCGAATTCGAAACGGTTTTCACCCTTATCGGTATGAGTGATGAGGAGTTTGCCAGGGGTTAGTGCATCGGGAAGGTAGAGGCGTTTCCCGAACGCTTCGATAAAGTAGCGATCTTGTTTAAACAGCAATACGCCGCAAACGACGTCTAAGCGCAAGGTCATCCCAATGCCGTAGCCAATATGTTCTTCCAATCCGGTTGGGCCAGCAAAGCTCTTAATGCTCTGGATGATTTGCGGGAAGCCTTTGACGCGGCCATATTGGCGTGTCCAGAACTGGCCCAGTCCGCCTCTATCTTCTGTGACAGTCACAATAGCAGGCGCGTCAATGCCGTCTTTTTCTAGGGGAAGCGGGGCACCGATAATGCGTAAGGCTTGGGCGAGGGCATATCCGAGGCGGCTCATATGGTTGCGGGTAATGCGGCCTTTATAGAGTTTGCTCTCTCCTGCAGGAACACGTTTACCAAACCGCGCTCTGACGGCGGGCGGCAGGCTGTACCATTGTGTATTGCTTAGGCATTGACGAAATCTGATGTCGCCTAATTCGTTTGGCTCATGCCTGACGGGAGCCTTTGCATTGAAATCTTGTCGTTCAAATTTAAACTCGACCATGGTCTTGGTCCTTTGTTGAGGGATATCCCTCGCTAACTCTTACTTTTTCCTCTTCCTAACAGGCCGACAATTTTGTCGCCCATCCCGATTAATCGCGAGAGTGTTGAAGACGGCAGGCGCTCCATTTGATTGTACCACCGGTCCATAGTTTGGGTGAAATTTTGCATGTCGCGCAGACGTTTTCTTTGCTCATCCGTTATGCGGCTATCGCCTTCGGCAGATTGTAGGCAATGCGTCAGAACCTCCAGAGCCGGGTCAATTTCGCGAGCCTTTCTAACGGCGGCGATGCGTTTGGCGACTTCCCAAACATCGGTTTCGGCGGTGAAAAAGTCACGCCTGTCACCGGCCACAGGGACGCGGCGAATAGTTTTGAACGCGAGAAGCTCTTTGAGGCTGTTACTGACATTACTGCGGGCCACACCCAAATACTCTGTAATCTCTTCTGCATTCAATGGGGCTTCCATAATGAACAGAAGGGCGTGGATTTGCGCCACTGTACGATTCACGCCCCAAGTGCTGCCCATATCGCCCCAATGAAGGATGAAGGCTTTGACGCTTTCCGGGAGGTTGTCGATATTTTTAGTAATTTCTGTCATAACAGAAATATAAGAAGTAACAGAAATAAGTCAAGAGCCAGCAAAGCCTAATTCTAAAATGTCGGAGGTGCGCGGCGCGGCCGAATGAAGCACAAAAGAATAACGTTTAGAACATTACAAACTTTAAACCTATCGCTCTCAATCCCGGAGGAAGGGCGCGTCGTAACTACTGCAATAATCAAAAGACAACTAATTTTGGAATTGCCATGACTCTGACAGCTTTACGGTCTAAGACGATTAAACCTCACCAGACTAAGGAGAGGATTATGGCGACCAGTGGTGCCGAATCAAATTACGGACGTAAAGCGTCCCCCAAAAGCATGAGCGCGGCTAAGCGGGATGCTATATGGCTGCATGATATTGCCGAGCGGCAAGATGCCAAAGCCCTCTCAGATTTGTTTGAAATCTACGGCCCCAAGCTGAAAGGCTGGCTCATGGCACGCGGCGTCGGAAATGGCACAGCCGAAGATATCGTTCAAGACATCATGATTAAAGTCTGGACTAAGGCCGGAAAGTTCGATCCGTCAAAGGCCAGTTTCGCAACATGGGTATACCGCATGACGCGGAACCGCTGGATTGACCACAAGCGCAAACATGGCCGTATGGATGTGCGCGATCCTGAATTGATGAAGATCATTGCGGATGACGAAGTGCCGTCAGCAGAATTAAATTTCATGGCGCAACAAAGCTCTGATATCTTGAGAGAGCAAATTGATAGGCTTTCTCTTCCCCAGCAGACCGCTATTCGCATGGCGTTCATGGAATTTAAGACCCACAAGGAAATAGCCGCTGAGACGGGCGTCCCCTTGGGAACAGTAAAAACTCGCATCCGTAGCGCCATCCAAGCGTTGAAAGCCAATATGGCCCGCAATATCGGAGATGTGGGGTGAGCCTGCACACACCCATGCCGCCTTCCGAAAAATGGAATGGCGTGCTGGCAGAATATGTGAGCGGCGATTTAAGCCCCGCTAAGCATATTATGGTGGCCTGTAAACGAGAGGTCTCGCCAGATACAGCGCAAGACATTTCCTTTCAGGAGAATTTAGCGGCCGCCACATTGGAAGACATTTCTCCCGTCTCTTTATCAATGGGTTTTTTGGATGACGTCTTGGCGTCGCTGCCCATGAGGCTGGAGAGCTGGAATGACAATATTCGCGCGAGCGGTATCGCGCCAAAATCGCTGCGTAAGCTGCTCGGTCACGGCATTCAGGATATTAAATGGAAATCGCTTATCCCCGGCGTCTCTGTCCATGATGTGCTTGGAGACCGTCACTATCATAACGGAGAACGTCTCTATTTATTGCGGACTAAAGGCGGCATGAAGATGCCCGATCATTCCCATAAAGGTGAGGAATGGTCTTTACTTCTGTCCGGTAGTTATACGGTCGATGACAAAACCTATAAACGGGGTGATTTGCACATTGAAGACGAAACAGAAACTCACGCTCCGCACATTGCTGAAGGTGAGGACTGTATTTGCCTCGTTATGACAGAGGGGCCTTTAGTGATGAAACACTTTATCCCTAAACTCGTCCAAAAAGTGGTCGGGGTTTAGTCTTTAATACGGGCCCAGCCCCAAAAACACGGGGCAGAGTAAAGATTATTCCGAAACTTGCCTATCCGAAGGCATCATAATGATGGGTGATGGCAATCGTGATTTGGCGCACGAGTTGCGACGCCCGTTCCAATGGCTTGATAATTGTTTCCGAGATATGCGGGAAGCCGCCAGAGCCGCCTAATTCGACGCCTGCCTCTTCTGCAATTTCCGTCGTCCATGTCAGCGCGTCGCGTTTTTCTGGGTAACGCTGTTTAAGGTCCGCCAAAATTTGATCAATTTGGAAAGTTTGCAGGCGTTGCAGTACATTCATTTGCGACGTATTTTCATCGCCGATGGCCGGAAGGTCCGTTACGACAATCATCATTTTCATAATCACCGCTAACCGAAGGGCATGGAGAATTTTTAGCGTCTCCGGATCACAGTCGGTACAAACAAGATCAGATTTGCCGAGCGTTTGATCGCTGTTAAATCTGTCCATGCGGAGGCGATTAGCGAGGTCCATAATTTGAGAGCGCCATTCACTTTGGCTCAGCGTTTCCGCTACGACGAGGCTCCGTTCTGCGAGCACCGGCTCAATGCCTGATAAAGCGCGGCTAATCCAAAACCCCGGATCAAATAATCGTCCATAGGCCGAAAGCGCAGAATAAAGCGTCCGGCTTTTTGAAATTGCGACCAAGCGGAATATGGAGCGCGCCCGCGCGGAGTCTTCTAACAAGGCTGCGAATTTCTCAGGGTCAATCGCCGCCGCGCGGCCCACGCCAAAGACGATGTTGGCGGGCGTGCTGAATTGCTGCAAAATTGCGTTATGCGGAATAGCTCGAAGCTGACGCGGGTTAAACATATCTGCGCCGTTCCCGCCTTGAGCGCGTTTCACAGCGCGAGACCCTGTTGGGATAAGCATGTTTTGACCGAAGCCGCCCAAAAGGTTGATGTAATTCGGGTCACGATACAAGCTATCCTGCTCAGATCCGATTGTTCTGAATATGTCCCAAGAGAAATCATTTTCAGAGTAAAATGTGTCATTCTCTGCATTGCTGCGGTCTGCGTATCGCGCGCCAACCAAGGATAGGGATGTACCTTCGGCCATTTCCGGTGTTTGGAACCAGAGGAAGCCGTCACCGCCTTGGAAGCTGACTTCATGGCAAAGGTGGAATCCGCGCTTTTCAAATTGATGAATGGCCCATGGACTCATGGCGTAATTCACGCGTTCTTCAATCGCGCCGGGATGTCCGCCGCGCCCCAAGCCTTCGCCGTGGGTATTAAAGACGAGAGGCGTAACGCCCTGCATTTCATATTTTGCCATTTGCGCAGCAAAGTGAGAGTGCAAACGTTCAATCGCCAAGGTGGCTGGGATTTGTCCCATAAAGCGTCCGGCGTCTGAAAAGCCAGTTTGAATGGCAAAGACGCCGCGGGCCTTAACATAATCGCGGTAAACCGGATTGGCGAGCATTTTGCCAATAATCCGCCCGCCATTATTCAGCGCATCTGCGGTTTCAAAGAGCGGCGAAATATCTAGATGGTGTTCAAGGCCGTAGAGCCGCGCCAGATAAAGCACACCGAGCGGTACAAGGCTGTCTTCTGTTTCCGCAATCAAAAGGCGGATAGGCGTTTTATCATCGATATATTTGTGTATCTGCGCCGAGAGGATCATCTTCTCATGGGCCGTGCTTTTCTCAAGCGCCAATGACGCAAAGTTCACGGGCTGGGCTTTGACTTTCTTCGTCAGAGCTGTGGCGCGTTTCAGTAATGTGCGGTTATCAGAACTGTTCCGGTCCATACCGAAAATCGGTTTAATAGCCGAGAGCACATGGCGCGCATTAAGACGGAAATGTATCCGGGCTGTGCCGAGGCCAAAGGCAACCATTTGCGACCGTAGCTGAATGAGGGCGCGGGCGCTCTTGTCATGAGCCCCGATGGCAGCATCGTCCAAAAGCGAAATGGCGACATCCAAATTCGTAAAACGGCGCGTTGATTTGCGGGTTAAATTATTTGCGGCTGCGACAAGGTTTTTTGGATCCGTAATATCTTTTTCAAAAAGGTTCAGGTCGCGCTTGGCACTGTCCGAGGCATCAGAGAGTTTATCAACTAAGCTCTCAAGCGCGGCCTCGCTTTTTGAGTTTAAGCCGCTGAGGCTTTGAACGCGTCTGGCCGCAGTCAGGTATCGTTTTAATTGAGTGCATTTTTCTGACAATCTCAGGCGGAGCGCATCTCCCCAAGAGATATCAGTACGCCCGTCAATATCATAACCCACCCAGCTATAGGCATCGGCCAGATGTGGTGTCAGGCTTTTCCATTCTTTTGGAAAAGCGTCTTTCGCGATATCGAGGACTTTCGCATTGATTAGGTTCAAACCCCCTTGAATGCGCTCCAAAGTCGCCTGTGTATCTTCGTGTTCTTCGATTAATGTCGGCGCGCGTGTCGGAAGGTAGGGGTAAGTTTTTAGCTCTTCCTTTTCCGCATTAAATTTGCCGTCTTCTTTGGAGGCAAGCTGTCCCAGACAGTTGCGAATATCACGCGACAGAGAAAATGTCGGATGGGCCGTCAGGACAATGCCTAATCCTGGCTTTTCGGCCCAAGCTTTAAAAGCGTCCCAACCGTCTTTGGCCTTTTCCTTGGCGATGCCGTCAATGCGTGCATGAAGGGCTGCGACGTCCTCCAAACCTGCGCGGTGCCTCAGGCGACGAGCGCGGTGAATAGCGCCTTGGTCAGAGAGCTGTTTAATCAGCGCCTCAATCTCCCGAAAGGCCACTTTACGTTCTTCAACATCCTTCGAAATATCATAAGCTAATAATTTAACGACATTGGATTGCGGGTCGGTTGCGACTGCTTTCTGATGTGTCTTTAATTGCTTGCGAAGTGAGTCAAGAAGTTCGTCGGCTGTTGAGTGGCGCACGCGAGAGGCCTTTCTGGAAAGAGTATAGGTTGAGTGTTTTTGCCTATAGGAATTGTGACATGACAGCGGCTGTATCTAACATACGGTTAGAGAAACCCCATTCATTGTCGTACCAGCTCAACACGCGGATCAGATTGTCGTCCATGACCACTGTTTCGCCGCTGACAAAGCTAGAGGAATGCGCGTCATGATTAAAATCAATAGAGACGGTCTTGTCTTCGACAAATTGTAAAACCCCTTTCAACGAGCCATTTGCGGCTTCGGCGAAGGCGGCGTTAATGGCGTCAACAGAGGCCGCTTTTTTCGTATTCACGACGAGGTCAACCACAGACACGTTCGGCGTCGGGACGCGAATGGCCTTGCCGTCCAGTTTTCCGGCGAGTTCAGGCATGACAAGCCCAATGGCTTTGGCAGCGCCCGTACTGGTTGGAATCATGGATAAGGCAGCGGCTCGTCCGCGATTGTAATCTTTGCGGTGGATAGTGTCGAGGGTCGGTTGATCACCCGTATAGGCATGAACCGTTGTCATAAAGCCGTTTTCAATGCCGAAAGTTTCATGCAGGACCTTCGCTAAAGGCGCGAGTGCATTTGTTGTGCAAGAGCCGTTGGAGACGACGAGGTCGTCTTTGGTCAAAACGTCCTGATTGACGCCGTAGACAACAGTCTTATCAGCATTGGCCCCCGGGGCGGAAATCAAAACGCGTTTTGCGCCGGCTTTCAAATGTTTGGCGGCTGCATCGCGGGCCGTGAAAATGCCTGTACACTCAAACACAATATCAACTTTGTTGTCGGCCCAGTTCTGATCTTCAAGATTGCGAACTGATGTGACTTCAATCGGGCCTTGGCCGATGTCGATACTATTCTCTGTGGCTTTGATTGTGCCGGGGAAGCGCCCGTGAACGGAGTCATATTTTAAGAGGTGAGCCAGATTTTCCGTGGAGGATAAATCATTGATGGCTACGACTTCCATATCCGTGCGTCCGCTTTCATAAAGCGCCCGAAGAACATTCCGTCCGATGCGGCCAAATCCGTTAATCGCCAAACGCGTTGTCATACTCTGCCTCTTGATTCTAGGTTTCGTTTTGTTGTTTGCGGTGCACTAGCACGCTTATGTGTACTTAATATGATGGTAAAATATATTCTATATCAAACACTATGTTCGAATTCGAATATTTGCTGTATAAAAGTTTAACAACCGTAAGGCTAGGTTAAAATCGCGCTGAACTGTAAGAATGTCTAGCGCTATCATAAGGGTCTCATTTGGTGAATTATCCACTTTATTTGAGACAATTCGCCACATCTTCTTGTCTGACACGTAAGAAGTCCATGCAAAGCGGACACAGACAAAGACGAAAACAGGATTTCGAGGGCGAGCGAATAAGTTTGCTGACCCGCCGCAATACGGCCGTGGCCGCGGTTAAACGCCTTTCCCCTTGGGTGGCCGAGACGACGGAGACGCCATCTTCATTTGAAGGCGGATTGGCCGCAGCGCAGCGCTTACTCAGTCAAATCAAGCCGCGCGCTTACGGCGAAAACCGTAACCATTTAGACGGGGATGTCACGCGCCTGTCACCCTATATCAGCCGCGGGGTTCTCAATACAACACGCGTCAGGGACGAAGCCTTAAGGCACGGCGGTTGCCGCAACGTGGAAAAATTCGTTCAGCAACTGGCTTGGCGGGACTATTGGCAAGGGATTCTGGAACATAACCCTGACTATATGTGGGATGATGCCGAAGATTATAAAACAGGATTTAAAGCCTCTGATTACTCAGATGTTTTACCCGAAGATATTGCGGCGGCTAATACGGGGGTTGCTTGTATTGACCAATTTTTGCGGCAGCTTTTAGACGAGGGTTGGGTGCACAACCACGCGCGCCTCTATCTGGCGGGCTATATTTGTCATTGGCGACGCGTGCGGTGGCAGGCGGGCGCGCAATTTTTTCTCTCGCATCTATTGGACGCCGACCCAGCCAGTAATAACCTCTCATGGCAATGGGCCGCGAGTACATTTTCTCAAAAACCCTATTATTTCAATCTTGAAAATGTCCGTAAATTCTCCGGCCCCAATATTGATACTCGCGACGAGACGAATGGGCCCTTAGCGGCAAGCTATGAAGACCTCTATACGACCCTGTTCCCGAATTTGGAGCGGCGCGAGTAATGAGCGGCACGGTCTCTGATATGAAACCCATTATCTGGGTACATGAAGACGCACTGAGCCGCGACCATCCTGTTTTTGAAAGAGCGGGGAGAAATGCGAGGGCCGTTTTCATCTGGGATAATGAGGATTTTCAATCTCGCCAACTTAGCTTCAAAAAACTGGTTTTCCTCTATGAATGCCTTGAGGATATGAATGTCGAGATTATTGAGGGACGGACAGCGGAGGTTCTGGCAAGCCTCTGTTCGGCGCAAGGTAAACTCTACACGGCGCGTAGCCATAATCCGCAAATTTCAAATCTCATCAACCCGCTTCGCTCTGAACTCGACATTATTGAGGTACATAAAAAGCGCCTATCCGATGTTGAAATCACAGCCGATATGGCGCGGTTTTTCCGCTTTTGGAATAAAGCTAAGAAATCTATCATGCGGCCCGAACTGTAAATCTGAAGTGTGAGAGAGATGTGCCCAAAAGTTCGGATGTAAAACGTATTGCGGTTATTGGGGCCGGTATATCGGGTTTGATGGCGGCGCGTGATCTGGTGGCGGTCGGATATTCCGTAACGTTGTTTGATAAATCTCGTGGTGTCGGGGGCAGATTATCGACCCGCTATGCTGGCGCTTATGAATTTGACCACGGGGCGCAGTATTTTACGGCCCGCGATAAGGAGTTTCAGAGACTTATTAGAACAGCAGAAGCGGACGGCGTGGTTGCGCCTTGGCCCGGGCGCGCGCTTTATTTGAAATCGGGGTCACTCACAAAGGATACAGGAGGGGACCGCTGGGTCGGTACGCCGCGTATGAACAGTTTCGCTAAATATCTCTCCAAGAATTTGGATATTGCGCTGGGTCATCGGGTCAATGATATGCAGCAGGAGAGAGATGGGGCTTGGTCACTGGGGTTTGAAAAGACAGCAGCAGGTGATATTCAAGACCGCAGTGGTTATCATGGCGTCATCTGTACCGCCCCTCCGCCGCAAGCTCTGGCACTTCTGCCTCAAGGGTTTTCCAAACGCGAACACTTAGCCAATGTCCGTATGGATGCTTGTTTTGCCTTGATGATAGGGCTGGACCAGAAAATTGATACAGGGTGGGATAGTTTACGCGTCAATGATTTGCCCGTGGCATGGCTGGCGATGAATAGTTCTAAACCTGACCGCGCAGCCTCCGTCTCAACACTCATGATTCATAGTGCGCCGGAATGGTCCAACGAAAATGTCGAAACTGACCGAGATGAGATAAAAAATATACTGATGGGCATTACGACGGCTCTGACTGATCTCGATTTGTCCGCTCCGGCCTATTCCACCCTGCATCGTTGGCTCTATGCCAGTGTCAGTCAAAGCCCTCATATTCCCTGCTTGATGGATAAGAAACTCAATATCGTTGCGTGTGGAGATTGGTGTCTTGGTGGCCGTGTTGAAGGCGCAGCTCTGTCCGGGCAGGCTGCCGCGCAAGCTTTGATGAGACAGCTCAGTTCAGCCTAAGCCCAGCTTGACGGTATATGCCAAAGCTTGCCACTTGAATGCGGGGCTGGCTAAGCTTATTTGCGCCTTATGACCAAAGCCGAAATCTATAAAGAAGTCTTGGAAGAAATTGCTGCCGTGATTGAAGGGGAGACCTCTCAAACCGCGCGTTACGCGACTGCGGCCTGTTTGCTCTCGCAGCGTTTCGATTATTTCTTTTGGACAGGTTTTTACGAAGTTGATCCTTTGAAAGACCATGAATTGGTCGTCGGCCCTTATCAGGGGACTTTGGGGTGCCTACGTATACCGTTTTCACGCGGCGTGTGCGGTGCCTGTGCTACACAGGGCAAAACCCTCATCGTCAAAGATGTGCATGCGTTCCCCGGTCATATTGCTTGCGACAGCCAGACGAATTCGGAGATTGTCGTGCCAGTGTTTGATAAACAGGGCAAACTGAAAGCCGTGTTGGATGTAGACAGTACAGAGCTGAATTCTTTTGATGAGCAAGACCAAACGGGCTTGGAGGCGGTTGCCGCTATTCTGGCTATCTAACTCCGAATTTAAACAAGATTCGAAACGGCGTCAGGGCCGCCATCATAGTTTTCATTATCGAAATGAATAGCCTCACGTTCACGCGGATTGTCGATTTCGCGCTGGACGATGTGAATGGCCTCTTTCGCTGTTGTGGCCGAGTGTAAATCCTGCCGCGTTTGCTCACTCGCAAACCCTTCATCAATGACATGGTTGAACGTTCCCAAAAGAGCGTCCCAATAGCCATTATCGCTCAGGTAAACGAGCGGTTTCTCATGCAGATTTAGGCGGAGCCATGAAAAAACCTCTATGGCTTCTTCTAAGGTTCCGATACCGCCAGGCAGAACAATAAATCCATCGGCCTGTTCAAACATGGCGATTTTACGCTCATGCATTGTTTCGACATATTGATGTTCTACACATTCGAGCGTTTTTTCGGCTTCGCGGAGGAAATGCGGGATGATCCCTGTCACATGGGCGCCGGCTGCATGCGCGGTGCGGGCGACAGCGCCCATCAGGCCTAATCCGCCGCCGCCATAAACGAGGCTATGTCCTTGCTTCGCAATTTCTTCGCCCAGCCCTCTCGCTAAGTCCATATAGCGCGGATGATTGCCCTCTCTGGCCCCGCAAAATACGCAAAGCGTCAAGGTTTTTAAGTCTTTGTCAGCCTGCGACTGTGTTGGCTTTGCAACACTACCGGGATTCTTGCCGTTTTCGGTGCCATTTTCAGTTTTCTTTGTCATAGCTCACCCTTATGGCTTGCCTTAGTGTTTTGCAACGTCGCGTCGAGTAGGAGGGGCCGAACAACATGTTTAAACCTCGCATTATCGGGATCATGGTTGGCGGATTACTACTGGCCGTAGGATTTATCGTTGTAATGCAGTTAATGGATGTGTTCTCGCGCTTCAGTGATGATGACACGGCGCGCGCCGAAGAGACAGAAAGCCTGTCAGCTTTGGGTGTGAAGCCTACGGTTTTTACGGATATTTCTGAGTTTCAAAACGGGTTGAAAACCGTATTGCGTATATCTGGCACTGCGGAGCCAAATTCCGTTATTATAATTTTGAACCGGAACGAAAGACAGCGTCAAATTCGTTCAGACGAGAACGGGAATTGGCGGGTGTCCTTAGAGACTGATGACAGTCGTCCTATGGTTATCGAATCCGTCTTATTTAATGAAGGCGGAGTCACGGTCAGAGGCGATGAAACCATTTACAGGATTGTCCTGCCGGGCGAAGCATCAACCGCGCCGACGGGCGAAATGGGTGAAAACGGCAGCGATGAGGAAGCGGACATCTTTACCGCCGTGAGACCCGTGCCGCGCCCAACATTAATTATGGTCAGCGCGCCGGGCGGACCCACCCGTATTGTGCAATCGCCATTTGGCGGCAGTCCGACCAATGGCCCGCTTACTATGGGGCCAATTGACTATGATGATGCGGGCGGCGTTATATTTTCCGGTACGACCAGTGAAGAAGGCCGCGTCCGCCTCTATGCAAATAATTCCGCAATCGGGGAAACGCGTGTCGGCGCAGGGGGGCGTTGGAATTTTATTGCCGGTCGTATGTTGCCGCGCGGAGAATATGATGTGCGGGCAGAGCTTATCCGTACTGACGCTGAGCGTGTGCAGGTAACAGTACCATTTGAATTATTGCCGCCCGTTAAATCTGACGGGCCTGCAGGCATTCCGATGGTGAGATTCGAACCGTTCCGTTGGCAAATCCGATGGGAGCTTTTAGGAGGCGGGCAGCAAAGTACAGTTATTTTCGCGCCTCGCGAAGCCGATCCTATTATTCCTAACGTTCAAAAAAGCCCTTAAACCGACTGACTTCGAAAACACGTTTATTCAGCGGCTTCAATCGGACCGTTTCTATCTTTGCGGCCATATTTGCCCAGTGAACACGCCCATTTCAACTGCCGCCACATTCTGGCTGGAGCACAGAGTAGGACTGGCGTGACGATAAGCGTCAGAATAGTCGCGAAGCCCAGTCCACTGGCGATGACAAAAGAGATCGGCGCCCAAATCTCTGATGTGCTGGTCCCGCGGAAATCCAATTCTCCTGTAAAGATATTCGCGCCCCAACCGAGGATAAGCGGCATCAGCCCGACCACGGTTGTCAATGTGGTTAGGAGGACGGGGCGAAGACGCTGCGCAGCCGTGCGAATGGCTGAATCCGTTGGGTCGTAGCCATGCTCACGAAACCGCTGATAGGCATCAATCAGAACAATATTATTATTCACAACAATTCCGGCCAAAGCGATAACACCTGTCAGGGTCAATATAATCGAAATATAAGGATAGAACGTCAGTCCCAATAGCACCCCAATGGCCGACAGAATAACTGCCATGAGGGTGAGGAATACATGATAGAAGCTGTTAAATTGCAGGAGCAGGATGACGCCCATCATGAACAAAATAGCTAATCCTGCAGCTTTGAAAAAGGCCAATGCACTGGCGTTTTCTTCTTGTTGGCCTAGAAATTTGACTTTAACCTCAGGCGGGATATCTGCCTCATTGTCCAGCCATCTTTGTAATTCTTCTACTTGAATATTCGTGGCGTAATCCTCTGCGGTATTTCCTTGCACGATATAGAAAGGCAGGAGGTCGCGCCGTTCAATTTTGTCCTGCCGAGATTTTGCTACGCGTGTCACGACAGCGGATAAGGGCAAGGAGCCCGCGGGTGTTTGGATGCGCAGCGTATCAAGCGCGGCCAAATCTCGTGCATTTTTCGGATATCGAAGCCGAATATCAACTTCTTCATCGGCGTCCAAAGGACGGTATTGTCCAACTAAGGCACCCTCTGTGATGAACTGTACGGCGGCGCCTATCCGCCCCACATCAAGTCCCAAGCGGCCAGCTTCGGCGCGATCGACAATCAATTCCCAATCTACGCCGGGGAGGGGGCGTGTATCTTCGATATCAATTACGCCGTCCATTGTTTCCATTTTAACACGGATTTTTTCCGTCACTTCAGCCAGCGCGCGCTTGTCTTCGGTAGAGATTTGGAGGCCGATATCTTTGCCGATAGGCGGCCCTTGATCGATCGCAGTCACTTCGGTGATGACGCCCGGAATATCGCTGACAGCTTGTTCTAGGTCTTTAACGATAGAGGCGACACTGCGCCGTTCATCGAAGGGTAGTAATTCCGTATAGACTTTGACAACGGTATCAGATGGGACATTGGCGGGGCCGTTTAATGCGCCGCCTGCGCTGCCCCCGCCGCCTGCGCCGCTTCCGGCGACAGTATAAACGGATTCGATACCGCGAAGGTCTTTAATACGGTTTTCAATATCCTGTCCGATTTCCAGAATTTGAGTCGGTGTCGTATTGCCGCGTGCGCGCGCTAAAATAAAGAGCTGGTCCGACGGGCTTTGCGTGAAGAATTCCATGGGCTTGGGATGTTCGCCGCCAAGCGTGCTTGCGAAACTGATCACGATGACGGCCAAGCTAATGACCATAGCGGCCAAGACCGCGAAAGGATATTTCACAAGAACCATGATGAGGCGAACATAAACGCCAGTCACGCCTTTAATCTGAGAGGGGTCGCCTTCGCCTGCTCCCAAAAGCGCGGCGTTTTCATTACGCGTTTTTTTGGGCCGGAAGCCAATTTTCGAACCGAGTACAGGTAAGAAAATTAGCGCCATGACGGTCGACGCCGACAGAACATAAATCATGGTGCGCGGGAAATAGGACATAAACTTCCCTGTCACATCATCCCAGAAGAGAAGGGGAATAAAGGCGGCCAGTGTCGTGGCTGTGGACGAAATAATCGGCCAGAACATTCGTTCGCCAGCGAGCTTAAAGGCTTCCAAACGCTGGATTCCCTCATCCATTTTTCGGTCGGCAAATTCGACAATCACAATGGCGCTATCAACCAAAACCCCGACCGAGAGGATAAGGCCGAACAGGATCATCATATTGATGGTTTCCCCTCCGACATAAAAGAGGAAAAAAGCAATCAGGAAACTCGCCGGAATAGCCCAGCCGACGAAGAGGGCAGAGCGCCAACCAAGCGCCGCGATACAAACGATAAAGACGAGAATAACGGCGTTCACGATAGAAGCGAATAGCTCGCTCATCATGTCATTAATATAAACAGAGCGGGATTGGCTATATGACACATTAATGGTTTTCGGCCAATCATCCGCAGAGGTTATTTTGTCGACCAAGGCCTGAACTTCATCCGTCGTTTTGAGAATATTGACGCCCTGTCGTTTGGAGATTTCCAATGAGACGGAGGTGCGCCCATTAAAGCGCGCATAGGTCGTAATATCTTTATAGCCGCGGCGTACATCGGCAATATCGCCGAGTTTAACGATGCCGCCATTGGCATTTCTGCGAATGACCAATTCGCTCATATCTTCGGGCTCTTGGATGAGACCGGGAAGTTTTACGTTAAACTTACCGCTCTCGGTTTCCAGAGCGCCCGCTGGGATGAGGCTGTTATTCTGGCTAACCGCCGCCGCTATTTCGTTAAAGGTAATGCCCAGGCTTTCGACCTTAGCCGGATCGAGAATAGCCTCGAGGACGTCTGTGCGTTCGCCCGAGATATTGGCTTCCAGGACGGTTTGAATGCTCTCAATGCGGCGCTGCAAATCCTTGGCGCGTTTCTGTAATTCACGCTCGGGCGCGTCCCCCCAAAGGTTGACGGTCAGGATGGGCAGAGCGGAGAAGCTGACTTCTTCGACGACAGGTTCGCGCGCTTCTGCTGGAAACTCGGCGCGGGCCCGATCTACCTTCTCAAGGACTTCGGCCATGATTTTGTCTTTATCGACATTAATATCGAATTCGAGGGTCAAGTAAGCGACATTATTGGCGGCAATCCCGTTGATTTCTTTCAAGCCTTCAATGGATTTCAACTCGGTTTCCATAGGGCGGATAAGCAGGCGCTCTCCGTCTTCGGGCGAGACACCCGGCAAGATAACCTGCACGTTGACGAAAGGCACAGGCACGTCTGGTTCAGCGTCTAAAGACAGGCGTCCCATGGCGAGAAGGCCGCCAATAACCGCGAAAAACATAATGCCCAATGTCATGCGCCAGTTGTGAATGGCAAAGCCGACAATGCCGGGAAGCCCCGAAGCGCTGGGCGACATATTGCGCGAAGACTTACGCTCGGCGCTGTCTACGTCGAAAGGGGCGTCATTATTTGACTCATTATCTGTATTTAGGGTGCTCATGGTGCGGCCTATTGCATCCCGCCATTATTATAATTTGCATCTGCGATGACCTGCATACCCACGGCCACATAATCCTGACCTTCTGTGATAATGCGTGTTTCATCAGGTAGGCCAGTCACCCAAGAGCCGTCGGGCGTTTCATCAATTATGGAGACTTTGGCAAAGCGCACAATGTCGTCGCGGTCGACATAGCGAACACCGACATCACCTAGATCATTCAAGGTCAGAATATTAGACGGTATACGGTGAGCCGATGTGTCCCCCGCCTTGATGCGGACTGTCGCCGTGACGCCGACTTTCAACGCATTGTCAGTATTGGGAACGCTGATTTCTGTGCGGAAAGTGCGAGTGGCGGGATCTGCTTTTGCCTCTATGAAATCAATAATGCCCGTCACCGTTTCGCCTGTGGCCAGTTCAATGCTCGCCTTATCGCCTTTTTTGACCAAACTTAATTGAGTTTCGGTCAATTGCGCGATGACTTTCAAGGGTGATAAATCCACCAATAATCCGCAGGCCTGACCGGGGGCGAGGTAATCGCCCGCTTCTGCCATTTGTGTTTCCCATATGCCCGAGAAAGGCGCGCGAATATTGACATTATCCAATTCAATTTCGGCGGACTTCAGCGCTGCTCTTGCGCCGTCGAGTTGCGCTTCAAAGGCAATAACGCGTGTTTCGGATTGAAAACCTTTTTCGGCCAAAATCCGCGCGCCGTTTAAATCATTTTCAATGGAGCGCATATTGGCTTTGGCCTGATCGACTGTGGCTTGGCGGGCGTCGATGTCTTGTCGACACAATAGAGCGCCTTGGGCAATAGACGCCCCTTCGGATGTAGGAGTAGAGACAACTTGGCCAGCCGTTTGCGCTTTGACGACGACTTCGCGGTTGCTCTCTGTCTGTCCATACAGCTCTAGCATGTTTTCATGCGGCCGCGCGGCGATAGCCCGCACCTGTACGGTGTGAGTTTTCTTGAGGTTTTCCGCTTGCGTTTCCGCCTGTGTTTTGCCTTCGGCGGGCGGGCCCTCATTGATGTTATTAATGAAGAACCAAATGATAATCGCCAAAAAGGCAATTCCGGCAATCAAAAAGGACTTATTGAGTTTCATAACACTCTCTACGCATCACACGGTTAGGCGGGTTGAGTCCGTGACAGACTCTTACCTAACTCATGCCATAGTTGAAATTTCAACAAATCCCTAGTCATAATTCTGCAAAGCCGAACTGCGATTATGTTGGCTCAATATATTGGCTGAATGTATTGCGCCGATTTGGGCGCGTTTAGGCGTTGCGGCAGTTGATTTTCTTTCAAATGTCGCTTGCCTTTACAGATGGCCGAATTAACCTGTCCTCAAAAGCAAAGCTTACGGTCTTGCGTGATGCCAATGAGAGATGGCAGAGCGCGGCAAAAAGACGGAAGGTTTGAGACTGCGTTACTTATGGGGGGGGGTCGGTTTGAGCACGATTTCAGAACAGTTGGAAGCCAGACGGGAAGATGCCCGTATGGGGGGCGGGCAAAATCGGATTGATGCCCAACATGCCAAGGGCAAGTTAACCGCCCGCGAAAGACTGGAACTCCTCCTCGACCCCGGCTCATTCGAAGAATTCGACATGTTCGTCACCCACCGTTCCACCGATTTCGGGATGGAAAACAAGCATATTGCGGGCGATGGTGTCGTCACGGGGTGGGGTACGATTAACGGACGCAAGACGTTCGTCTTTGCGCAGGACTTTACCGTCTTTGGCGGGTCTTTGTCAGAGACCCACGCGAAGAAAATCAACAAAGTTCAAGAAATGGCGATGAAGCAGGGCGCGCCGATTATCGGCCTGCAAGATAGCGGCGGCGCGCGCATCCAAGAGGGCGTCTCGGCGCTGACGGGGTACACGTCGGTTTTCAAAAATAATATTCTCGCCTCTGGGGTCGTGCCGCAAATTTCTGTCATTATGGGGCCATCGGCAGGCGGCGCGGTTTACTCGCCGGCGCTGACCGATTTCATCTTCATGGTGCGCGATAGCTCTTATATGTTCCTCACGGGGCCAGATGTTTTGA
>CAZMEN010000040.1:0-24741 GCA_964565335.1 uncultured Algimonas sp.
ATCCTGCTCTTTATCTTGTTCCGCAACGCGATTGCGCCTGTTGGATTTGTTCTCGGCGCGGTTCTGTCAGGGATTGCCGGTTATGTCGGCATGCTTGTTTCTGTACAGGCCAATGTTCGGACAACCGAAGCGTCGCGCAAAAGCTTGGGCGCAGGCCTTAACATTGCGTTCAAAGCGGGCGCTATCACAGGCATGCTTGTTGCTGGTTTGGCGCTGCTCGGCTTAGCGGGCTATTACATGGTTTTGGTTGGCCCGATGAATGCGGACAACCGCGACGTCATTGACGGTTTGGTCTCTCTTTCACTTGGCGCGTCTTTGATTTCTGTCTTTGCGCGTCTCGGCGGCGGTATCTTTACAAAGGGTGCTGACGTGGGCGGCGATTTGGTCGGTAAGGTCGAAGCCGGAATTCCGGAAGATGATCCCCGCAACCCTGCCACCATCGCGGACAATGTCGGCGACAATGTTGGTGATTGTGCGGGTATGGCCGCTGACTTGTTCGAGACCTATGTTGTCACGATTGCGGCAACTATGGTTTTAGGATCTATCCTGTTCCCGGCCGCTCTTGACCTCGTCCTCTATCCGATGGCGATTGGCGCAGCGTGTATCGTTACCTCTATCATCGGTACATTCTTTGTCCGCCTGTCCAAAGGCTCCGACAATGTTATGGGCGCTTTGTATAAAGGCTTGATTGCCACAGGCGTTTTATCCGCTGGCGCAATTTATGTCGTTACAATGCTTGTCCTTAACAACGGCATGGGCGCTGTTGATGAGCTGGGCCGTATCACGGCATCCGGCGCAGGCGATACCTTCACAGGCATGGAATTATTCCTCTGCTCTATCGTTGGATTGGTGATTACCTTCCTCATCGTAATGGTCACGGAATATTACACAGGCACAAAATACCGTCCTGTTCGTTCCGTTGCTGCGGCATCTGAATCAGGCCACGGTACAAACGTTATCCAAGGCCTTGCCGTTTCTATGGAAGCGACAGCTTTGCCGGCGCTTATCATTGTGGCCGGTATCATTCTGACCTTCAACCTTGCCGGACTTTACGGCATTGCGATTGCTGTTACAGCGATGCTCGGTGTGGCCGGTATGATTGTTGCCCTCGACGCCTTCGGTCCTGTTACGGATAATGCTGGCGGTATTGCCGAAATGTCAGAACTTGATCCTGAAGTCCGTAAAACAACGGATGCTTTGGACGCCGTCGGTAATACGACAAAAGCGGTCACTAAAGGTTATGCTATCGGGTCTGCGGGCCTCGGCGCTTTGGTTCTGTTTGCGGCCTATTATCAGGACATCCTGTACTTCTCGGCACAGCCCGATAATCCGCTATCCGGCGTGATTGTCGATTTCAGCCTGACCAACCCTTATGTAATTGTCGGCCTGTTTATTGGCGGTCTCTTGCCGTATTTATTCGGCGCTTGGGCGATGCAATCTGTTGGCCGTGCGGCTGGCGCAATTGTCGAAGAAGTCCGTCGTCAGTTCAAATCCGATCCCGGTATTATGAAGGGCACATCGCGTCCTAATTACGCCAAGGCGGTTGACCTGCTGACAGGCGCGGCGATCAAAGAAATGATCAAGCCGTCACTTCTGCCAATCTTGGCTCCGATTGTTCTGTATTTCACAATCTACTTCATTTCCGGCGGCGGCAAAATTGGGACAAGCTATGCTCTGTCCTCGCTCGGCGCTATGTTGATGGGCGTGATCGTCACAGGCCTCTTCCTCGCACTGTCTATGACAGCGGGCGGCGGCGCTTGGGATAATGCCAAGAAATATATCGAAGACGGTAATCACGGCGGTAAAGGCTCCGAGGCGCATAAAGCGTCTGTAACGGGCGACACTGTCGGTGACCCTTATAAAGACACGGCTGGTCCGGCTGTGAATCCGATGATTAAAATTACAAACATCATCGCTCTATTATTGCTTGCTGTTATTGCGCACTAAGCAAAATAATAAACGTCTCGCATAGACGAGGGGGAGAACGCCCCGCCTTCTTTCAATAGGAGGCGGGGTTATTTTTTGGCTAGTATACAACAAAGCCTTCGCCTTTAGGTTTAGAAAAATTGAGACCTTCCGTTGTAAGACATTGAGAAACACCTATATAGAAAAGATAGTTTTAACGAGAAGGTTATCCATGTTTTCCAAGTTTTCACTCTTAAGCGTATCGTCTATTCTGGCCCTGACACTTGCCGCGTGCAGTAGCAGCACAACGGCCAAAGATGTTGATATGAGCAATCTGGCCTCTGAGCCGGTTATATTTTCAGTGTCCGATGCCGATAGCGAAATTATTCTCTACCCGACATTTCATATCCTCCCCGAAGGCGTGGAATGGGAAAGCGATGTGTTGACCGCCGCTTTGGAACGAACCGAAGAAATCTGGTATGAAATTCCGGTCGGCGCAGAAACCGACCCAGCTTTCCAACAATTGACGATGGAATTGGGGGTGGACCCCGATATGCCGCTGTCTAAATCATTAGATGCTGAGACTTATGCCGACGTCGAAGCCGCCGCCACTAAGATGGGTTTCCCGATGCAAAATTTGGAACCTATGCGTCCTTGGATGGCCAGTATCGTTATCCCTGTCGTGCAAATGATGCAGTCTGGTTATAACCCCGCACTAGGCGTAGAGCCAAGGCTTCAAGCCATGGTCACGGATAAGCCCATCAAAGCTTTTGAAACAGCCGAGCAACAATTACGTTTTCTGGCTGATATGCCTCTGGAGGACCAAATTGCTATGCTGAAATCCACCGTTGAAGATTTGGACGAAGGCAAAGAGATGCTCGACAAAATGGTCGTTGCATGGTCAACAGGCGATATGGATTTCCTCAAGACAGAGATGGTCGACGAGATGAAAGCCGATTATCCCGGCGTTTATGATGTGATGATTAAAAAACGTAATGACGCGTGGGTCGAGCGTTTGGATGCAGAAATGAAAGGCTCCGGCGTTGACTTTGTTGCTGTAGGCGCGGCGCATCTCATTGGCGAAGACGGTGTTCCTGAGCAGCTTTTAGAAAAAGGCTATACGGTCAAGGTTTTGACTAAAGCCAAATAATCAGTCTCTGAAATATTTAATAGAAAAGCCGAAGGGACATCTTCGGCTTTTTTAATGGAGATTTGAACGAAATGGGCCGATGCAAAACATGTCTCTTTGTTTAAAGAGTGCCGATATGTTTCAATCTGCTCTTTTTCTGCGGTTATTGATTTGAGAGAGCAGACTTCACAATCGCGGCAAACCGTTCAGCTTGGTCCCACATGATAAAGTGATAGCTATCCTCGACGACAATAAGGTCAATAAATTTCGCTTTCGAATATTGAGACTCGTAAATGCTCGTAATCCGCTCTTTGCTGACCCCCATAGAGGCATCATAAGCCGCCAAAACCGTTAGCGGAATATCCAAGCCCGAAAGACTGTCTCTAATATCAGCGCCGAGCAGCGCCGCCATATAATCCGAAACCGTGTTCTGATCCGAGGCCTGGCCCCACTCTTTTAAGAGCGGGATATAGTTTTGATCTTTGACTAATCGCGGTAGGCCCATAGCTTGTTGCGCGTCAAACTGCGCGCGCGGCATGACCTTCATTCGCTCAGCCATTGAGGCGGCCATTTGCGCTGCTTGCTCAGGGTCCGCCCCAGGCATCATCATACCGGAGAGATAAGGCAGGCTATCAATGATGATAAGCTCGGAAAGCGGGACGGCGCTGTCCAAGCCTAGTTTCAAGGCAACAAACCCTCCCAGTGAATGCCCCATAATCACCGTATCTTTGCCGGGCGCGGATTGCAGATTTTCTGCCGCCGCTTGGACGACCTGCTCAAGCCCGGCATTTTTAACGGGGCTTTCCCCGGCAAAGCCTGAGAGACTAATCAGGCGGATATCGTAGTCCATTAGCTCCGGCGTTATCACGCTCCAAACCTCAGGGCTTGACGCCAAGCCGGGGATTAGAACCAATGTACGTCCGTCAGGATTGCCAATCCGTTTTACCGACAGGGCCGTCTCAGAATATTGTGTCCCGCCTATTTGCGCTGTGTCTTTTTCCTGAACGGGCGTCTCTGTCGAGGGCGGCCCTGAATTTTGGGTGCACGCGACCAGCAGCCCCGCAAGGGCTGTTAAAAAAATGTATTTCATGATGTATCCTTAAAGTGTGGGGTTTTGAGAATGTGACAGTCTCTTTAGTCTTCTGGGAAGAAGAGAGTTTCTATTGGTTCGCCGAAGAGTCGCGCGATTTTAAACGCCAGATCGAGACTGGGGTCATATTTCTCTTTCTCAATCGCAATGACAGATTGGCGCGAGACGCCCAGCTTTTCAGCCAAATCCTGCTGTGACCAGCCTTGGGCTTTCCGAAGGTCTTTGAGTGCGTTCTTCATTTGTAGCGCCCCAGAATGAAAGGTAGGCACACGCCCCAAAGCGCGAGGAGAGCCGGAGCAATCCACATTGTCGAAAGTTCGGGCAATCCTGCATTTTCAGCAAACCCCCAAATCATTACGCCCAACCCTAATATGAGCGCGCCCAAGGCAAAGGCTTCGGAATGGATGCGTTGGTAAAATTCATCGAGCTTTTTATAATATCGAATAATGGCCCAAAAAGCGAGTATGAGAGGGACGGCAGGCAGTACTTCCAAATAGCGCCATACACCTTCGTGAGGACGGCTCGCCACAATCCCAATTAAGACGCCCATATAACAGAGCATGGATCCGCCAAATTCTACGAAATAGCTTTTCAAGGGGTTTTTAATATTATCTGTGTTTTTGCTTGTCATAGACACGCTCCATTTTGTAAAGTAAGCTTTACATAACGGATAATTCAGTAATGTAAAGCTTACTTTACAAATTTTTTCGACGCTAGAAAATATCGCTTTGAAATTGGAAGAATTTAATTTGCGCTATACGCATAGGCAAGGCATTCATATTGCCGTGGATACAGAGCCTCTTATACCTATTGCCTCCAACGGGAATAAAC
Source organism: uncultured Algimonas sp. (assembly GCA_964565335.1). Classification (GTDB taxonomy): domain Bacteria; phylum Pseudomonadota; class Alphaproteobacteria; order Caulobacterales; family Maricaulaceae; genus Litorimonas. Next base: position 4,956 of record CAZMEN010000040.1, read on the forward strand.
AGCGTTACGTCAATAACGTAAGGGGCCGCCCTGCCGATTTGCTGGCAGCTATTGTCGCGGGGATTGCTTGTCTTTTATCTTGCTTAACAGCCGCGTTGTTTTTTTGGGGCTTTGCGGAAACTGATAGATTTCTGCCGGGACTGACCTCGGCGTTTCTCTTCTCGTTAGTTTTGGGAGCGTTTGCGGTTATTCCGTCGGCGATTATCTGCCGCATGGCCTATAAGGGTTGGAAGTTAGGCCTCACATTTAAACAAGCTGTCTGGGCCGCCGTTCTTATTTTGCCTTGGACAATCTTATCAATCCTTGTCCTTATTCAGACGCCGCTCCCCTTTTATATAGGGGCTTTTGCGAGTTTGCTCTCAGGATTGCTGCTGTTCTGGGCTATTGCCTCGGCTGTTTTGACCCGAAAACATAGCCGCTAACGGGACCTTATCAGGCGGTAACAGTTTCGTAATTTGTAGATTACCACGTTTTTGCCTATATTTCAGCTAGCGTTCAGGGACGATGCGCTAAGTTAAAGACGTTTGCAAAGTGAAGGAGTTCCGAATGACATCTTTTAAGAACATGCTGATATGTGCGGCCTCTGCTGTAATATTGACGGCTTGCGCGACAGCCACGCCTTATCAACCCGCCTCAAAACCCGGTGGATTTGACGGATTTTCACAAACCATGATCGAGAATGATCGGGCGCGTATTACGTTTGGCGGTAATTCTCTGACGAAGCGTGAAACCGTTGAAAACTCTTTGCTTTATCGCGCCGCTGAAATGGCCGTAGAGCGCGGCTTTGATTATTTCACTTTGGCCGAGCGCGATACCGAAGCCAAGACGCGTGTCACCGTCGACCAATTCGGCAGTCGAGGGTTATATGACCCCTATTTCAATTATAGTTTCTACCGCCCGCGTTATGGATGGAGCCGAGGCTATCGTTACTCTCGCTTTGGCGGATTTTATCGTGGGCGCGGTTTCCGCAATCGCGGGTTTCATAATTCTTTCCACGACCCTTTCTTTGACGACTTCAATGTACGTGAAATTACAAAATACCGCACAACAGCGGAAGTCCTCTTTGGCAAAGGCTCGAAACCGATGAACAAAGACAACGCGTTTAATGCTCGCGAAGTTTTGCAGAATCTGTCAGGCGTCATCGAGTTCCCCGAAGAGGGATAAGCCAGAGAGATATTTAGATTTAAACCGCCCAATGGGCGGTTTTTTTATGCCCCCATTTACAAGCCCTCAAAGACGCCATTATTCTGGCGCCGGCCGAGAGCGAGTGTCCGGCTTTATCGCAAACTATTGGCTATGATCGACGTCTTTGCCCTATTATAAAAGTTAAGGGCTTTCTCACAGATAAAGGTGAAATTCTTTAAAATTTAAAGACCTTGTTTTTTCGCAGTGAATTGACTTGATTTCTGCGGCAATCCCACCGATATAGCGCGCAATATTATACCAATCAGACTTGCGAGATAATTACCCCTATGAGCTTCCCCGGACAGCAGAATTTTGATGAGCGCCTAAAAGCGCAGCGCGAAGCCAAATTGGCAATGTTAGAGCGCGCGAAAGAGAAACAACTCGACCCCAAAGAAAAAGAGCGTTTGATGAAAGAACGCGCGGAACGCAATGAGCGCCGCGCCGAACGCGAAGCAAAAAAAGAAGCCGAACGCAAAGCGCGCGAAGCCCAAATTGCAGAAGAAAAAGCAGAAAAAGAGCGGAAAGCTAAAATCGCCGAAGAAGCAAGAATTAAGGCGAGAGAAGAACTGAAGCGGGCACAAAAGGCCCGGCGCGATGCCAAATATGCGGCCCGTAAAAACCGCCGCTAATCGCCCATAAGAATTAAAATCAAACCCGCCTTCACAGCGGGTTTTTTATTAGCCTCGATTTAGCCGCAAAACCTGCTTTACGGCGCTTCGGTTTTCTTTGTGAATTTGCAAATCTCAGAGATTGCGCAATTATAGCACCGTGGCTTTCGCGCCAGACAAGTATAGCGGCCGTGCAAAATAAGCCAATGATGCGCGCCCAGCGCATAAGCCTCAGGCGTCACCCGCAAAAGGTTAAGTTCCACAATATAGGGATCTTTGCCCGGGGCCATACCTGTACGATTAGCCACACGAAAAATATGTGTGTCGACCGCCATGGTCGGATGGCCAAAGGCTTCGTTCATAACGACATTCGCTGTCTTGCGCCCGACCCCCGGTAATTTTATCAATTCATCCCTATCTTCGGGAACGACAGAGTCATACTCATCAATCAACATTTGTGAGAGCTTGATGACGTTTTTGGCTTTATTACGATAAAGCCCAATCGTCTTGATATGGTCCCGCACGACATCTTCGCCCAAAGCGACCATTTTTTCAGGCGTGTCGGCTTTGGCAAAGAGGGCTTTTGTTGCTTTATTGACACCGACATCCGTTGACTGTGCCGACAAGGCGACAGCCACAACCAACGTGTAAGGATTAGAGTAATTTAATTCTGTTTTTGGGTCAGGGTTAAGCGTTTTTAAATGTGCAAAAATCGTTTCAATCTGTACGCGGTTTAATTTCGGGCGCGGCAAATTCTTATAAAGCTTTTCTTTTTTTGCAACCCCCGCCACTGGCCTTACCCTTGTTTCTGTGCAAGGCGCATCAACATCATCGCAATCATTTTATCCGCCAATTCAGAGGAGCGCTCATAAACAAGTTGACCTTTGGCATTAAAGGATGTGGCCGCATTCCCGACCCCTACTTGGATGGGCAAAACTTCAGCCCCCAGACGCGTCAAGATATAATTGATTTGACGCATACACATAATCCCGCTCATCGGACCGGGCGTGCAGGACGCAATCGCATAGCTAGGGCCTGTGAAATGGTCCACTCCGAGTGTTGATGTCCAATCGATTGTGTTTTTCAGAAGCGGCGGCAGACCGCCATTATACTCAGGACTGACAATGACTATCCCGTCGAATTTTTTCATCCGATTGGCCAGCTTTTTAACATCAGGGGGAACATCCAAATCACCGTGAAAGAGCGGGATATCATATTTCCCGAGATCAATCACAGAGGTGGACGCACCGGCAGCCTTGAAACGTTTCCGCAAAGCGGTTTCCAATGTTTTATTGATGGAGCCCTCTCGCAGGGAGCCACATATAAATCCAATTTTGGGAGCGGTCATAGATATCTTTCTGTCAATTCCATCCCGCGTTAAACAGGATATGCGGTAAATTCAAGACTCACCCCTCATTGGCAAACGAGACCCTCAGCAGATTAAAAGGATGTATCGCAATATATGCGTCTGGCGGCCTGAAAGAGATTGACTTATCTTGCGAAAAGCAGCGCGCTCATCCATATATCACCTATGCCAATGATTTACGGAATTTCTACTAGTTGGGCTTTAATCATTCCAGCCTTCATTATTACGGTCTATGCGGCGCGGGCTTTTTTCGGCTACCGCAATGTCGCCCGTGATGCACAAGATGATTATGACTATAAGGCCGCCAATAATATTGTGCCCAAAGGCGTTAGCCGAGACGGATATATCAACGCCTTTAAACGCTTCCATAACCCCCGCGGGCCGCTTTATGTGGCCCTGACCTTTGGCGCGCTGATGCTCTTAACGCCTTTTGTCATGGTGATTATTCAGTTTCTTTTAGAACAGCTTTACCTAGCAACAGGGCGGTCACGGGTCTTTGAGCCTGGCTATCTGGTCTGGCAATTTTTGATCTTCTTTATGATGATAGCGTCATGGGCGGGCATTGCCTATTCTGGCGCAAAGCAATTTCACAAACGTGCGCCCGGCACGTTTTCTCAGGAAATTGAGAAAGCAAGACAGGCCGAAGCCTAGAATAAATTTGGCCTCTGCTCACTTAGCAAAGCGTCGGTTTTGTCTTACAGGCCGAGAACGTCTTTCATATCATAACGTCCCTCAGTTTGCTGCGCAGCCCAAATTGCAGCGCTAACAGCGCCTTGCGCAAAAACCGAGCGATCAAGGGCGCTGTGGGAGAGCGTAATTTTTTCAAGCTCAGAGGCTATGATCACGGAGTGGTCTCCGACGACACCGCCGCCGCGCAAAACCGCAAACCCAATATCTCCATCACGCCGCGCGCCCGTCTGGCCCTCGCGGGAGAGCACTTGCGTGTCACCCAAAGTCACGCCGCGCCCTTTTGCAGCGGCTTGGCCCAGCATAAGACCTGTCCCCGAAGGCGCGTCCACTTTCGCTTTGTGATGCATTTCCAGAATTTCAATATCCCATCCGGATTTTAGTTTTGCAGCCGCCATTTCCACAAGGGCTTCGAGCATATTCACACCAAGAGAGAAATTGCCGGATTGCAAAAATGTCAGGCCTTGTACGGCTTTGTCTAATCTGTCGCTCTGCGGCGCGTCAAAGCCCGTCGTACCCGACACGACGGCTTTCACATCGCTGTCTTTAATGGCTTCAATCAACGCCAAAGTTGCCAGCGGCGCGGAGAAATCAATAATGACATCCGCTTGTTTGGCGAAATATAAATCAGCACTTAGAATAACGGGTTGACCGGCGGCTCCCGCAAGCGCGACGGCGTCTTGGCCCAAAGTGGGGCTCGCCTCATGTGTTAGCGCCGCGACAAGGGCCACATTCTTCATCGGAGACAGAACGCGAATAATCGCCTGCCCCATACGGCCACCCGCCCCCAATACTGCAATGTTCAATTTTTGTGTCATGAGAGGGACTTACCGAATTGGCCGCCAAAGGGGAAGGTGTTTGTGAAGACCTACCGTTTTGTTGAATAAAATTGAAAATTGCTTTGAAACAGCCTTTTAAAGCCTGCCTACCAGCAAATATTCAGACAATATTCTTCTCTCTTAATAGCGTCTTGGCAAACATGCTTAATAACTCGCAAAGGCGCGTTTAATTAAATTTTATCGCTCTTTGTGTATCACTCTGTCACAGGTTGGATCGGTTATATCGATTTGACGGGCCGGTTGGATTTGGTATCATTTGGATATGTCTCAGACACCTCCAGAAGAAAATTCACCAAACCCTGCCGCGAAAAAAGCGTTAAGTCCCGCCGCAAAGCGGGCACTTGCCGAAGCCGAAGCGCGCCGCAAGGCACGCGAAGCGGAAGACGCCTCCCGTCCGAAAGAAAAGTCCGGCCCAAAAGGTGTGGAGCCCACGCGCTACGGCGATTGGGAACGCGGCGGAATTGCTTACGACTTTTAACCAAGCGTAGCCCTTTCTCGTATCCACAATATATTGGATGCGCAGGGCAAGAGACCCTCCCATCCACGTGAAATTAACGGGTGAAACCATTGGGAGAGGCATATGCCTATTAAATTTATCGTATCTGCTGTCGGATTGGCAGGACTACTTAGCTTGAGCGGAACTGCGCAGGCGGGAGGCAATTGCGCCGGACCTGATTGTAATTTGGGTGTACAGTATATTCCAGGGAATGCGCCGAGTTTCGGCCCGATGACAGTCTCGTCTTCGCAGCCAATGGGGCATTTGCGCACGGTGAATTTCCAGCGCGCACCGCATGTGAATATCATGCGCGTTCATGGCCTTCGCTCAACAGCGGCCCTCTCCGATAAACCCAGCGGATTTACGAATAGCTGTCATCCGCAATCGACACAATATTGTCGTCAAGACGGAAGCGCTATCAGCGTCCCTGCCCCTGCCCCCGCTGTGCCGGCGCCTGTGGTTCAGCGCCCTGTGATGCAAGCGCCAATCATGCCAGCCCCCATAGTGCAAGCGCCCGTCATTCAGGCTCCGGCTCCGCGGCTACGCTCTTATGTTGGGCAAGGCTTCGATGCGTCAAAATTCTCGCCTCGCCAATACGGCGAAAACACCTTCACACCCGGTATTGCGCATATTCCGACATCTATAGTGGACCGTAGCCCGGAAAATGCAGATCGCGCCCTCAATTCGGGCCGCACAGTACCGCAACCCATCGCCAATGGCGGCGTGGCCCCGCGCCCCGCTATGGTAAGTTCTGTATCGACGATGAACATGTCATCCAATATGGTGATGCAGCCGCGTTTTGCGCGGACTATGATGCGTCCGGCCCCGGTCATGCCGCGTCCAATGATGGCCCCGATGATGGCTCCAAGAATGGCCCCAACACTATCAGCTCCCGTTATGGGCCTGCGTCCCAGCGCGCCTATCCTGCAAGGCAACGGTACATATGCTTCATCCGTCGGCGCTAATGGAACATATTGGGAAAAAGTCTCAGGCCCGACAAAACTGGGCGGTATGAACGCAACGCAAATTATTTGTAAGCGTCAATTACCGCAGCGCGTTGTGAACCCAGTTGTCGGCGTGCCCGTCCCTGTTCCGACCTCCTATTGCGGGGTTCGCTAATTAAACCTTCAAATCGGCGCTGCCACAATGTGGCGACGCTGATGTTTTCTCCTCAAAAGAGAAACCCTTTGTTCCGCCGCCGGCATTAGCCGAGTTTATGGCAGGGCAGAAATTGGCTAGGTTCAGGACGTAACCTCTTTAAACACACTATTTTGGCACAAGGCTTGCTTGTCCTCTGACTCGACAACTCTTGACCTGACTATAATTGAAAGGTGACGCTCCATGTCCCGAATTTTAAAAACAGCTTTGGTGGCCTTGGCCGGTATCGCGCTTCCGAGCGCGGCTTTGACAACCGCTGCCAATGCAGGATGCTCCGGTAATGTCTGTTATAATCAGACGTCGAGCTTGCCTTCATTAGGCAGTTGGAGCGGTTCTACCAGCCAACGCTTTTCCAGTGCCACGCAATATTCGACCAGCGCGCCGACTTATAGCTTTAGCGGATCAACTAGCACTGTGAGCGGTTTAGGTCCAAATGAGAGCCTTCGCGCGACATCATGCCCCGTCAATGTTTATAATCCTAATCAGGGTCAAGTTCTGGGCTGTTACAATGTTGTGAAGCCTGTCCCTCAAACAACATATTACCGCGTTGTACGTCCAGTGGTTTATGTGCGCTACCCCGTGCCTGTTGCAGTGCCCTATCCAGTTTACGGTCATGGCGCGTATGGGCATGGCGGTTACGGACATGGTCATGGATATCACCACGGACAGTATGGCGGTGGATGTCAGGGCGCTGTTTCAGCGAGCCGTTACGGCGGACAATCCGGGCACAAATCTAAATCACGTTACGGCAGCCCGTGTGGTTAAGCTTTAAAATTATAATTAAAACAAGCGTCTTTCATTGAGGCGCTTTTTTATGCCCGCATATTGGCCAAAACATCCAAGGCGGCTTGGCGTGGATCAGGCGCAGCGGAAATAGGCCGCCCGACCACCAAATGCGACGCGCCATTTTTTAAAGCCTGCCCTGGTGTGGCAATGCGTTTTTGGTCGCCCGCATCACCGCCCGGCATTCTTACGCCCGGGGTCACGATGAGAAAATCATTCGGTAAAGTTTTGCGAATAGCCTCAGCCTCTAACGGGCTAGAAACCACACCGTCTAGGCCGGCCTCCATGGCTTGCTCGACACGGCGCATCACAAGATCTTCGGCGCGGTCATGATACCCAATCGCCTCCAAAGCGTCTTTGTCCAGAGAGGTTAACACCGTCACGCCCAAAAGCTTCAAAGCCGAGCCGCCTCGCCCAGCCGCAGCGCTTTTCATCACATCAGGCCGTGCATGAACTGTGAGTAAATCGGCACCCAGCCCCGCAATAGACCGCGTGGCTTTCTCTACTGTCGCGCCAATATCGTGAAGTTTGAAATCGTAGAAAACATTCTTGCCTTGGGCTTTTAGGCGTTGTCCGAATTCTACGCCGCCAATAGGCAAAAGCTGCAACCCGATTTTATAACTCTCCACAACGTCGCCCAAAGTTTTGACTAAGGCTTCGGCCTGCGCAATTTCCGGCAGGTCGAGCGCGACATAAAGGCGAGGGTCAGATAGGCGAGAGTCAGAGGTCATGCTATTTATACCTATTCTTCTATTTTTCGAAACTTCGCCGAATTCTTCGCCATAAGGCTTTGCGTCACGGATTGAGGTAAAGCACGGGCCAGCAGTGCGATGAACTTATTCACGCGGCCCGTAATATAGACTGGGCGGTTGCGCTCCAAAGCTTCAAAAGACAGTTCCGCGCACTCTTCGGCAGACATCATCATATAATCGGGCAAACGGTTCATCGCATCTCGCGTCCCGTTTACATCGTGAAATTCTGTCATGGTAAAGCCGGGGCAAATGGCGCTGACGTGCACCCCTGTCCCGTCCAGTTCCATATTCAGGCTCTCAGAAAACTTAATCAGAAAGGCTTTTACGGCCGCATATAATGTATGCCCCTTGGATCCCGGCAAATGCCCCGCAAGAGAGGCAATATTCATAATGCGCCCAAAGCCGCGCTCCACCATATCGGGCGCAAGTTTTCGCGCCAATTCACACGGCACCGTCGCCATTAGATGGATGAAACTATCATGATCTGCCCATGCACTATCCATATAAAATCCGGGATGCCCATAGCCTGCATTATTAATCAGCCCGTCAATTTTCAAACCTTTGGATTTAATTTTTGTGATGAGCTTATCGACCGCTTTTGTTTCAAATAAATCCGCTTCGAAAACATAGCTTTTTGTTTCAAACTCTTTTTCGAGCTCCGCAGCCAGCGCCTCCATTGGGGCGCGGCGGCGGGCACACAGAACCAAATCCCAGCCTTGAGACGCATATTGGCGCGCATAGGCCACGCCCAATCCGGCAGAGGCGCCTGTAATCAACATGATTGGCTGGCTCATAATATTACCCCGAAATTGAAACAGTCTCAAAGACTAAGACGTGACAGAATTGTGAGTTTCAAACTTTGGATAAGCTGTTAACTTATGGGGCGTGAGTTTCAAGCGTCATGATGAATTTCAAAAGGTGATATATGTATAAGGCTGGCCAATATTTTACGTCCCGCAAAAGCCTTTGCGTGATTGGGCTGCTGGGCTTGGCCTCTTTAGGCGGCTGTGCCAGCTATGCCGATCCTGAACCTTTTATGGGGTTTGAGTGTACGCAGTTACGCGCAATGTCAGAACGCGCCGCCCCGATTGACCCCTTCGCCGCAAACCGCGTCGGACCAAGCCCGCAAGCCGGACTGACCGGTGACCGTGAAGGGCTGAAGACAGGCGACAATGATTTCGTCGAAGCGCAGGAAGAGCGTAGCCGCTCTATTGCCGCCGCTTACCGCCAAAAAGGCTGTTAAAACCTCATGGATCAAACCGCTGTCATAAGGCTGTCCATTTTTGCGGGCGCGTTAATTGTCTTTTCTGTTTTGGAAAGCCTGCTACCCAGACGCAGGCGCGTACAAAACCGGTGGCGCCGCTGCGCGACTAATTTGGGATTAGTTGTCACAGGTAGTCTAAGCTTGTCTCTGCTTGGCCCTTTAATTGCTGTTGGCGTGGCGGCATGGGCGATACAAAATGGGTGGGGCGTGTTCAACCTATTGGATTGGCCGTTTTGGGTAGAATTTAGTTTGGCATTTATTCTTCTGGATTTTTCCATTTGGTTCCAACATGTGTTGAGTCATAAAATCCCAATCCTCTGGCGATTACACCGTGTGCATCATGCCGATAGAGACTTGGACGCCAGTTCAGGTGTTAGATTCCACCCACTCGAAATTTTACTATCTATGATCTATAAATGCGGCGTTGTTTTGCTTGTCGGCCCGGCGGTTTTAAGCCTCATCGTATTTGAAATCATTTTAAACGCCACGGCGATTTTCAACCACGCAAATTTGGCTCTGCCGAAAAAACTGGATAATTTATTACGAAAGATCATCGTTACCCCCGATATGCACCGCGTCCATCATTCGATCATTATGGATGAAAGCCAAAAAAATTACGGGTTTAATTTTTCAATCTGGGACAGACTGTTTCGAACTTATCAAGCCAGGCCTGTTAAAGGCCAAATCGGTATGACATTGGGATTAGAACAGGCGCAAATTCCGCAAACGCAAAACCTGCTCTGGAGCCTTGTTTATCCCTTTAAGAGGGGCTGAAAGATAAAGAGCTTTGGATTATAGCTTGAGGCCACTCGCCTGAGAGACTAGCTTAAGCCGAGCAAAAGGGAGCGCGTCATGGTTTGGGGTATAATTGGAGTCTGTGTGGTTATCCTCATCGGGGTGGCCTTAATTTTCAACCAACTCGTACAGGCGCGGCAAATGGTCAATAATGGCTGGGCCGATATATCCGTTCAGCTTAAACGCCGCGCTGACCTCATCCCCAATATTGTCGATACCGTCAAAGCCTATGCCAAGCATGAGCGGGATTTATTTGTCGAGGTGATTGAGAAACGTAATGCCGCCTTGTCTGCCGGGGATGACCCTGCTGCGCGCGGATCAGCCGAAGGCGCACTCGGTCAACCTGTCAGTAAGCTGATTGCTGTGGCCGAAGACTATCCTGATTTAAAAGCCTCGCAGAACTTTCTGGACTTGCAGAATGAGTTATCCGAGACAGAGGATAAAATTGAAATGGCGCGGCGGTTTTACAATGGCGCCGTGCGGCAATTTAATACCAAGGTCGAATCTGTACCAAGTAATTTTGTGGCCGCGCCTTTTGGGTTTAAGCAAGCCGCTTATTTTCACATTACCGAGGCCGATTACGCCGTCCCGTCTGTGGATTTATAGGAGGCTATGATGCGGTTACTTCTCTCATTCTGCCTGACCCTTCTATTCGGCTTGACCCTCTCATTTCAAGGCTTCGCGCAAGACCTCGAGGGACAAGAACATATTAGCAATTTCGACATTCGCATCGAGGCCCTTACCAATGGCGACCTTGTCGTCACAGAAACCATTACCATTAAAGATGCCGCCGATCAAAAGCGCCGCGGTATCTTTCGCGAGCTCTATGCCTCTTATGAATTTATGGGCGTGAAACGCGATTTTGATTATGACCTGATTTCAATTAAACGGAATGGTAAACCGGAAAATTATAATCCTCGAAGAAGCGAGAGCGCAGTCCTTTGGCGCATTGGACGCAGTGATGTTTATTTGCCTAACGGAACACATGAATACGAAATTAAATACCGTGTGCCCAATCAAGTGCGGCGCCACATGGACGGGAAAACCGCGCTCAAAGATGAAGTCTATTGGAACGCCACGGGGACATTTTGGCCCTACCCCATAGCGAAAGCCCAAGCCACGCTAATCTTTCCGAAAGGCGCTGAGATTTTCGAACATCAAGCCTATACGGGCAGGCGCGGGACGGACGGCTCTAATTATGCCGCGCAGAAACAAGGAAACGTCGTCGGCTTCGAAACAACCCGGGTCTTGCGCGCAGGAGAAGGCTTAACAATCGCCGCCTCTATCCGGCCAGGCGTCATAGATCCGATGAGCGCCGCCCAAATCGCGCAATTGGAGTGGATTAGAAATGGCGGGAAAGTCATTTTGGGCGGGGGCGGCGTTTTGCTGTTTCTCTATTACCTCTTAATGTGGAACCGCGTCGGGCGCGACCCTGTGAAGCCGCCAGTCTTTCCGCGTTATGCACCGCCGCAAGGCTACTCCCCTGCCGCTGCCCATCACATCCATTATAAGGGATTTCGCAAAATGGATTGGCTCACCGCCCTCATGATGCGGCTCAGCCTGAAAGATGTGCTCGATATCGAAGCGCAGAAAAAGAAAACCATCATAACATCATTACCGCAAAACAAAGCGCAAGCGGCCCTGACAAAAGACGAAAACGAATTCATGGATATTTTCTTCCCTGAAGCTCAATCTGTCAAAATCACACTCAACAAGAAATCCGACCCGGACTTCTATAAACGCGTAACAAAGTTCACGCGCTATATCAGTAAAAATTATGGACGGGACTATCACCGAGCCAATGCAGGCTGGGGTCTTTTGGGGATGCTGTTAAGCCTTGCGGTTATCGGCGTGTTTTTTGCGCTCCCTGTTGCGCGCTCCGGCCCGATGACACTCGCGCTGATTTTGGGCATCGCCGTCATGAATATTATCTTCTTTGTTTTGCTGCGTGCTCCCACCCAAAAAGGCACGCAAATTGCTGCTGAGATTGAAGGCTTTAAACTCTATCTCGAAACGGCCGAAGAAAAGCGCATTAATACGGCCAATCCTTTGGGTGATGTACCGCCGCTTATGACAGTCGAGCTCTATGAGCGCTTCTTACCTTATGCTGTTGCCCTCGGCGTTGAGAAGCCTTGGACAAAACAATTTGAAACAACCCTGCCGAAAGTCGCGAAAGAGTATCAACCCCGCTATGCACATGGCTCGCTCATGGACGGCAAAGGCGGCAGCCCGTTTAAAATGAGCGAGGCCCTAGCCTCTGCCATGACGGCGGGCGTGGCAGCAGCGGCCCCGGTTAGTCAATCTTCAAGTTCGGGCGGGTTTTCTTCGGGCTCTGGCGGCGGCGGATTCTCTGGCGGCGGCGGCGGAGGCGGAGGCGGAGGAAGCTGGTAAGACTGGCCGCCCCTTAGGGTACATCGGCGTCATCGCCTTGCGGCGTGAGGCCTTGAAAGTCGAATATCTCTGTATCGAGTAAATGTGACGGACGGATATGGGTGAGCGCGCGCATCATGCTGGCTTTGGTGCCAGGGGCTTTCGCCTCCCAATCCCGGAGTTTTTGTCCCATTAATTGACGCTGTAACCCGTCTTGTGATCCGCAAAGATTACACGGAATAATCGGACAGTCGAGCGCCGCCGCGTAACGCGCCAAATCGCTCTCCATCGTTTCAATCAAAGGCCGCAAGACCGTGACGTCTCCGGCGTCGTTTAACAGCTTACCTGGCATAGCCGCCAGACGCCCGCCTTTAGTCAAATTCATCATGAAAGTCGCCAAAGCATCCTCGCGGTGATGGCCGAGGACTATCGCGTCACAGCCTTCTTCGCGGGCGACGCGGTATAAGATGCCGCGACGCAGGCGGGAGCAAAGCGAGCAGAAAGTTTTATTCTCCGCCACTTTCTCGGTAACGATGGAATAAGTGTCCCGCGTCTCAATATGATAAGGCATGCCGAAACCCTCAAACCAGTTCGGCAAAATATCCGCCGGAAAGCCGGGCTGTTTTTGGTCCAAATTGCAAGCCAGTAAATCAACGGGCAGGTCGCCATGCGCTTTCAAATCGAGCAGTATGGCCAAGAGCGCGTGACTGTCTTTCCCGCCCGATAAACAAACGAGCCATTTCGGAGTTTTGCCGGACCTTGCATCGGCGCCAACCATACCGTAGCGGCGAATAGCGTCGCCCGCTTGCCGCTTTAGCCGCTTTCTCAGGCGATTGAAATTTGTTGTCCCCGGCGCACGCGAAAAAAGCGTTTTCGCAATAGCGGCGTAGTCTATATTTGCGTCCGCACTGACCGCAGGGTCATCTATCGGCATAGCCTCTGTGTAGGGGGCCGCCTTCTCCATTAGGGTTTTTTCATATGGATAACGTGCTGCGGATAAGGGATTTCGATATTATGCGCTTTCAACGTCCGCCAAATAATAAATCCGGCATCCGATGTGAATTTGTTCGGCCCATCATCTACACCTAAGCACCAAAACTCGACGCACATATTAATACCGCTCTCCCCAAAAGAGCGGAATTCAATACTGGGTAAATCAGGTTCGGCCAAGAAGTCAGGGTGCTCTAATATAGCATCGCGCACAATCGGCACGAGCGCGTCTAAATCCGTACCATAGGACACCGTGAAATCGACTTCATAGCGTTGCAATGGATCATCATGTGTCCAATTTTCATAAGCCCCTTCGGTAAAGGAGGTGTTAGGAACAATGACGTCTTTCCCGTCCGCCGTAGCCACAGTGGTGGAGCGCATATTAATGGCTTTCACCCGTCCAAACTTTTCGTCTTCCATCATCACAAAGTCACCGACTTTAACGGAGCGGTCGAATAAAATAATCAAGCCAGAAACAAAGTTCGCGGCAATCGGTTGGAGCCCTAAGCCAATCCCCAAAGACAAGGCAGAAAAGATAACCACCAAGCCCGATAGCGGAACTTTCGCAGCGCCTAGCACCAGAATGAAGACCAGAGCAAAGAGTACGATCTGGAATAGCTTCGCCGCGACTTCCCGCGTTGTGACATCAAGCGCGTCTTGTGCGCGAATAGCGTCCTGCCCGCGCGCATTTAGGAGATTACCAATCTTGAAGAAGAGCGCTCCGAATATCACTAAAAGCGTAACTGTCATCAAAGTGATGGGCTGTTTACCCATGGCCATTAATTCGACGGAATTAAGGAAAGCCGTAAATTCATCAAAGACACCAAAGACCATTAATAGAGCCAAGGGAATAAGAATCCATGTTGCCGCTTTTTTTATCAGATCGTTCGGCGCGAACTCTTTGATGGCCGAGAAGAGCAAGAACACGACGGCCAACCCCTGCACTAGCTTAACGAGCCAGTCTTGGTCCGCCAGAGGGATGGACTTTAATATTAAGGCAAAAAGCGCTAATAACCCGACAAGGAAAATTGGCCGTAAGAGACTCTTGGCGCGGTAAATAATATCGCGAACCTGTTTGAGCTTCACGTCATCCTTGGGGGCATCCCGAAAGAGGAAAAAACGTTTGCGAAAGACCCGAGCGAAAATTGGCGCTAAGAAATAGGCCAAAATAATCGCGCCAATCTGGGCTAAGAAAGGCGGGCTGGTAAGCCACCCAATAACTTTGTCGAGGACCGCCTGCGCCATAGCTTTCAGCTTTTCAGGCTCGAAAGAGAGAGCTGAGTCTTTTTCCGGCGTTTCCGGCGCAGCGGCGGCAGCCATTGCAGCCTGTTCCTGCTGCTCGCGAATAGCCTCGATCAAAGCCTGGTCGGCCTCATCTCTCGCGGCTAAAGCCTCTCGAATCGCGGGGTCATCCAGATTAATGACTGAAGGGGTGTCGATGATTGGAGTGTCGGTTTCCGGCGCAGCAGGGTCGACGGAAGGGGGAGCCTCTACATCCGTTTGAACTTGCGCGGCGGTAGTTTTTGGCGGCGCGCTCTGCTCAGACGCGGTCTGCGCCCACAGGGTAGAACTCATCCCCAGCCAAAAAATCAATGCGCATAAATAAAGACGTATCATCGACATAATACAATTTCCCCGAAACTCTGCCGTCCCCTAATCTAATTATGGCTTTTTTTCAAACAATTATGGCTTTTGTAAACAGTTTCGCGCTATAGGCGCATTCGAATTAAGGAGCCCGAAATGTCTTCACGCAAAAAAGTTGTCCTCGCCTATTCTGGCGGTCTTGATACCTCCATCATTTTAAAATGGTTGCAAGAGGAAAAAGGCTATGAAGTTGTTACCTTCACCGCCGATCTCGGACAAGGAGAAGAGCTAGAGCCCGCCCGCCGCAAAGCCGAAGCCCAAGGCGTCAAAGAAATTTTTATTGACGATTTGCGCGAAGAATTCGTACGAGATTTTGTCTTTCCTATGATGCGCGCCAACGCCGTTTATGAAGGCTTATACCTGCTCGGCACATCAATCGCACGCCCGCTCATTTCTAAACGCCAAATTGAAATCGCCCATATGGTCGGCGCAGATGCCGTTTGTCACGGCGCCACAGGTAAAGGTAATGATCAGGTTCGTTTTGAACTTGGCTATTACGCCCTCGACCCAGACATTAAAGTCATCGCGCCGTGGCGAGAATGGGATCTGAACTCCCGGACTAAGCTGATTGAATATGCGGAAAAGCATAATATCGAGATCGCTAAGGATAAGCGCGGCGAGGCCCCCTTCTCTGTGGATGCCAACCTTTTACATACCTCTTCCGAAGGCAAAGCCCTTGAGGATCCGAATGAAGAAGCGCCGGAATTTGTTTATCAGCGCACGGTCGCGCCTGAAGACGCCCCTGACAAAGCCACTTATATCACCGTCGGGTTTGAAAAAGGCGATGCTGTCTCTATCGACGGCGAGGCCTTGTCCCCCGCAGAGCTTTTGACCAAGCTGAATGAACTGGGCGGCCGTAACGGCATTGGCCGTTTGGACTTGCTCGAAAACCGTTTTGTCGGGATGAAGTCCCGCGGGATTTATGAGACGCCCGGCGGCACAATTTTGCTCATGGCCCATCGCGGTATTGAGCAAATCACAATGGATAAAGGCGCCGCCCATTTGAAAGATGAGTTAATGCCGAAATATGCCGAGCTTATCTACAATGGCTACTGGTTCTCGCCTGAGCGCGAAATGCTCCAAGCGGCCATTGATAAATCCCAAGAACTGGTGACGGGCACAGTACGCCTCAAACTCTATAAAGGCAGCGTCGATATTGTCGGGCGCGACAGCCCTTACTCGCTCTATTCTCAAGAACATGTCACCTTCGAAGAAGATGATGTCTATGATCAGGCTGATGCGGGCGGCTTTATTAAGATTAACGCCCTACGCCTTCGCTTGCTCAAAGCGCGTGATCGCAAAGCGGGCCGTAACGATTAATATATGAAGGTTTAGAGGCCTCTCTCTTTTATGCATATAGTGAAGCGTTAACCGTCACATAAAAGACTCATTTGCTATCAATATAGTTCAGCCTATAGTCGGGTACACAAAACCAACACACTCATGCGGTGTGTAAGGGGAGCAGGCTTATGAACTTCCGTCATTTAATCTTATCATCTTGTGTATTTTTGATTGCCTGTGGCGGGGGTACAAGTTCTTCTTCGGGCGGCAGCGGCCAAAGTGTTTCGCCGCCTCCTCCGCCGCCCCCACCGCCTCCGCCAGTTTCCAAAACTTTGATAGACAATGTGGGTGAAGCCTCGCGCTTGATTTCCCTGGCAGGGCTTGGGGAGAGTTATGACGATTTGGAAGCCTTGGTCGGGGACTCCGCTGAAGACTGGATTAAAAATCAACTCTCAACGACCTACACACCGTATTTGAATGAAATATTAGCGCGCAAAGCCACTTACCCCGATACAGATTTCAAACGCCAAAGGTCCCATAAGATGGTCTTTTGGAAGCGCATGATTTCGGCTGAAGATCAAATGCGCCACCGCATGGTCAATGCCCTGTCACAAATTGTCGTCGCCTCCGATATTGGTATAGGGAGTGAGCCAGAAGCCATGGGATTTTACATGGACGCTCTTGGTCGTAATGCGTTCGGGAATTACAAAACGCTCTTGACCGAAGTCACTTACACCCCCGCCATGGGCGAATATTTAACATATCTGAACAACCGAAAAGCGGATGAGCAGCGCGGCACTATGCCGGATGAGAATTACGCCCGTGAATTTATGCAGCTCTTCACTATAGGTCTGCACGAACTCAATATGGATGGAACGCAAAAACTTGATGGGCAAGGTGAGCCTATCCCAACTTACTCAAATGCTGATATTGCAGGTTTGGCCCGTGTCTTTACCGGCCTGCGCTATGACCAACTGGACGGTGCCGACAGGGTGACAGCCTATCAACGGCCAATGCGTATGCAAGCGAACCGTCATTCCGAAAAAGAGAAAACATTTTTAGGTCAAACTATTCCCGCCAATACCGACGGCACGACGTCAATTGCGCAGGCAATTGATATTATTTTCGACCACCCCAATGTGGCCCCTTTTATTTCCAGACAGCTCATTCAGCGGTTTACAGCCTCCAACCCAGAGCCCGCCTATGTGGAGCGCGTCGCCACGGCGTTTGAAACAGGTATATTTACAGGGCCAGACGGGACAGTGTTTGGCAATACAGGACGCGGGGATTTATCGGCAACTCTTGCGGCCCTTTTACTAGATGAGTCGCTATTAAACGACAGTTACAAAACACTAGGCAGCGGCGACTTGACAGATTTGGGCAAAGTGCGTGAACCCGCATTGAACTTTGTTCATTGGGCGCGTGCTTTCGATGTCTCCCCGGTCTTGACGGAACTGGAAGGTATGTTGATTTGGGGAACAAATGATCCGAGCAATCGATTAGCCCAAGACCCCTTTTCCAGTGTCAGTGTGTTTAATTTTTACCGTCCCGGGTTTATTGCAAGCGGAACAGAAGCCGGAGACTTGCAGCTTACCGTGCCAGAATTGCAAATCGTCAATTCAGGATCACGTAATGGGTATCTGGAATTCATGACCTATTACGTATTTGACCAGACCTATCTGGTAGACAATCGAAATGATGTGAGCTTTCAGCCAGACTATGCTGACCTGATAGCCTTGGACAACAATGTTCCGGCTATGATTGAACATTTGGATGGATTGCTAACCTATGGCCGCATGACGGCGGCAACAAAAACCAATATTACAGAGCTATTGGCCGAAATACCCGTTCGAACGGATAATGCACAAAATACGGCGAATGATAAAACATTACGCGCTCAATTGGCCGTCCTTTTGGCCGTAAGCGGCCCTTCTTTTCAGACACAGCAATAGGATAACGACAATGACTTATTATAATCGCCGTCGTTTTCTTCGCTCTACGGCAGCTTTGGGCTTCGGCGCGACAACAGGCCTTTTCTCCACACTTGCCGCGCAGTCTGCCAATGCAATGGATGTCTCGGGCTATAAGGCTTTAGTCTGTCTCTTCTTCAAAGGCGGTATGGATGGGTTTGATACGCTCTTTCCACATGACCAAGAGAGCTATGATGCTTTTAAAGCTTTGCGGCCCAATCTGTTTGACCTCTATGATTCAGAAAATTCTCAGTCGAGCCGGAACCGTGATAATCTCACCTTGCTCGGCACAGGTGTCGATACAGGATCGCGCAGCTTTGCCTTGTCACCACAGATGGCGGGCATGAAAGAACTCTATGATGCCGGGGATATGGCGGTGATTGGCAATGTTGGGCCGCTGATTGAACCCACCACCAGAGACAGTATGGAAAATGGTGGTGTTCGCCTGCCTAAAAATTTATTTTCGCACAATGACCAACAATCAACATGGATGTCTTTCGGGTTGGAGGGCCGCCGCGACGGGTGGGGCGCAGGCTTCGCTAAAAAAGCCATCGAAGCCGATCCCAACAACACCCCTGCCTTCACCGCTATTACCGCGTCCAATAGTGATATTTTCCTACGCGGGACAAATACGTCACAATTTTTGGCGCGTTCAGGGCAAACGGAATTACCGATTATTCGCGACCGCTGGCGTTTAGGTCCAGCGCAAAACTCTGAAGCGGCCCGCGATATTTTACGGCGTCATTTTGCGTCACAAGACGGCAGCTCCAATAACTTATTGATGCGCGATGTCGCCCAATCTAATCGAAAAGGCCGAGAAAACGGCTTGCTCTATGCCCAAGCCGCAAACAATTCCATGCCGCTGGCCACCGAATTTCCAAATACAAATTTGGGGCGGCAGATGAAAACCATTGCCGAGACCATTAGCTTCCGCGGCGACCTTCAAGTCAATCGCCAAGTGTTTTACGCTTCGATTGGCGGCTTTGACACACATGACAATCAAGCCACGAAGCTCCCCGGTCTACATCAACAAATCTCCGACGCCCTCACCGCGTTCCAAACGGCGATGACAGAGCTGGGCACACTCAATGATGTCACGACCTTCACGGCTGCCGATTTTGGCCGGTCAATTACAGGCAATGGGAATGGCTCGGATCATGGCTGGGGAAGCCATCACTTCGTGATTGGCGGCGCGGTCAAAGGCGGTCAAGTTTTAGGCGACATTCCGCCCTATGATTTGACGAACGCATCCTACACCGAAGATCGAGGCCGACTCATCCCAACCACATCCGTAGATCAATATGCAGCCTCTCTGGGTCAATGGTTCGGATTAAACCCAACGGATTTAAACGACGTTCTTCCCCATTGGCAGAATTTTGACACGCCTTATTTGGATTTGTTCGTTTAAGCACGCCACGCATTTTCGATATAGAACACGATTGCGCCCAACTACAATTATAGGACTAATTATTGTCCTTTTTGATAAAATTAGGGCTGTTCTCTTGCGCTGAAATGGCGTAGCGGGGGATATTAATTGGGAATAAGGGTAGTGTCATGGCACAAACGTCCTCCAAGGAATTAAACTTCCGCCAGAGTGT
>CAZMEN010000041.1:0-23768 GCA_964565335.1 uncultured Algimonas sp.
AAACATTACTACTCTTGGTCTCCATCGCAGGGGCCACTACGCGGGCTGTCCTATTAATAGGCGAAGAACGTGACAATAGCTCGGCTCTAGATGGCGAGTAGGAGAGAAAACTTGGGTAATGTACAATTCGGAGAAAGCATCCGCGCGTTCCCTTCGGGCAGACCGCATACGGTCACGCGGATGGTAGGCGGGACCAAACACATGGGAGTCAATAAATGCCGCGATATCATGATACTATTGATGGCCGCGCCTTAGCCGCTACCAAACTCAAAATCGAAGTAGCGCGATTAGCGAAGTTAGAAGGGGGCCTGCCGCAAACGGAACCCGAGACAATGCGCTATGCCGATCTGCCGCCAATCTGCGAGGAAGACCAGATTGAGCTTCAAATGCGCTTCAGTGTTTTGGCGCGGGGGCAGGATGCTTTGATTTACACGGCAATGGAACACTGCGCTGTCGAGGAATGGCGGGCTATGTCCGCGTGGATGAACGGGGAGCGCGTGGGGCAGGCCTATCACGGCACGCCGCCGCTCTGGCATTGGAAAGGTATCACGGAAAATGCGCGGCCTATATTTGAAGATGATAGCTTATGTGACGCCTTTATTGAGGCGGTGTTGGGCGGGCGGATTGACGACTATATGCGCGAGGTGGCGGCGCAGTTGTAAGGGCGCGAGAGAAACGGTCGTTACGGGAAGCAAAGAAAAAGGATATTATGCGTGACACATCCTTTATCACAGTCCTGATTTATCACAGTCCTGCGGCATCGCGCCTTTTGATTTCTCTGATAAAAACGGGCAATGAGATTTTATGGACAGTGTAGATCCAAATTTTCCGCTTATTTTAGCGTGGGCCGCCCCGCTCTTCGTCATTTCCGTGGCGTTGGAATGGCTGTTTGTGCATCGCGCGCGATTGGCGGGGCGTTATGAGGCCAGTGATGCCTTTGCCTCCATGACCATGGGCCTTGGTAATCTGCTGACGGATCTGGCCTTTGGGTTTATCAGCTTGGCTGTCCTGCTTTTTGCGTGGCAATTTCGCCTGTTTGATTTGGGCCATAGTTGGCCGATTATTGTCCTCGCCTTGTTCGCGCAGGATTTTGTCTATTATTGGAAGCACCGTATTGCGCATCAAGTCCGCTGGTTTTGGAGCGCGCATGTGGTGCATCACAGTTCGGAACATTTCAACCTGACGACGGCCTTGCGGCAGCCTTGGAACAATCATTTTACGGGGCATGTTATCTTATCTGTGCCTTTGGTTTTATTAGGCTTTCATCCTTTGCTAATTGCCTTCGTCGCGTCTTTGAACCTGCTTTATCAATTCTGGATTCACACTGAAGCGATTGATAAAATGCCGCGATGGTTTGAGGCGGTCATGAATACGCCGAGCCATCACCGCGTGCATCATGGGACGAACCCGCAATATTTGGATATGAATTACGCGGGAATTTTTATCGTCTGGGACAAGCTCTTCGGCACCTTCGTCGAAGAGCAAGACGATGTGACAATCCACTACGGCGTTGTGAAACCGATAGAGACATTCAACCCCGTAAAGATTGCTTTTCTTGAATGGGCCGCGATTTTCAAAGATGCTTTTGCGCCAAAACTTCGCCTCTCAGAGCGCCTTGGCTATGTTTTCGGCAGACCCGGCTATTCGCATGACGGCTCGCGACAAACATCTGAGGAGATTAAAAAAAGTTTCTATGCCCGCCGCAGCGAGCGGGAGAGGGAAGGCGCGGAAGGGTCTTCTGCGAAGGGCTAACCGAATCCGCTAAATAACAAGCGCTGCTTCAAGTTCAGCCCTTTCGGCGATGTGACTTTGACAGTCTCTTTCCCTTTGGATTTTGTCGGACGAAGGGTGAAACGTGCAGCGTCAAAAGCTTGGTAGTCTCGGCTTAGAACCGTGTCGATGCCGACCATTTTTACTTTGGCCTTTTTAGGCGTCAATGTCAGGTCAATATAACCGTTTACAAGCGCATTATAATAGCGCGCATCGGGATTGGATTGGGTCAGAAGGAGGTTATGATCCGCCGTGCCCTCGCCCAAGAAGGCCGTTAAAGTCTGCGATGACACAGAGGAGGTCACGAGTTCCATTCCGAGTTTTTCGCCTGCTTCGCTGGTTAATTCATTCACCCAAAACTCATGCGCATCCCCCGTTAAAACGAGCATGTCATGAATGCCCGCGTCGGACAGAGCGGCGTAAAAGCTTTCACGGGCGAGGGGGTAGCCATCCCAACTATCAGGATAAACGGGCATGGCATATTTGGACAGCGTCAGGAAATCCCGCACGCCAGCCCATTCTTTTTCAATATTCAGGAGCGCAGTTTCGTCGATATAAGGCGTGAAATCAGGGGTCAGCAAACGGCCCATAATGACTTGATTGGCGAGAAGGCGCCACGGTTTTTCATCGGCTTTGGAAGCTTTGAAAGTCTCAATGATAAAGTCTTGTTGGTCGCGGCCCAGCATGTCGCGGTCAGGGGCGTAGAGTTTTTCTTTTTTGAACTTTTCCGCGCCGCCGGGTACATCAATCTCGTCGATATAGTCTTCGATGATGAGCTGTTCTGCCCGCGCCGTCAGCCGCGTTTCGACGCAAACGATGGAGGCCAAATCTCCCCATTCAAAGGCGCGGTAAATATCTTCGCGGCTCTGGCCAAATTTAGGGTCTCGCAGCGGCATCCATTCGTAATAGGCGCGCAAGGCAGCTTCTTTGCGGGTATCCCAATCACCTTCGCCGTCATTGTGATTTTCCGCCCCGCCTTTCCAGCTATCATTGGTCGTTTCGTGATCATCCCAGACCGCAATCAGCGGCATCTGCGCGGTTACATCTTGGAGAGCCGAGTCAGAGCGATATTGCGCATGACGCGTTCTGTAATCATCAAGGCTGACAATTTCATGTTTCGGGTCGTGCTCCCGGCCAGCGACCCGCGGTGTATCGCCAATACCATATTCATAATAATAATCCCCCAGATGGATAACGGCGTCAAAAGCCTCGTTCTTGGCCTGCCGAGCGATATGATCATAGGCGTTGAAATAGCCATGTTGCCAGTTGGAGCAGGAGGCAATCGCGAAACGGGCAGACTTTGTTTTGCCATCCGGCAAGGTGCGGGTGCGCCCGATTTGAGAAACTGTGTCCCCTATACGGAACCGGTAATAATACCGTGTGCCGGGTTCCAAACCTTTCGCCTCAATTTTGACAGTGTAATCCTTCACAGCGTTGGTTGTTATCTCTCCCGAAGCGGAGAGAGATTGGAAGTCGGCATCTTGATCCATCTCCCAGATGACGGTGGCTTCGCCCTCAGTATCAGGTGTAAGCCGCGTCCACAAAATGATGGATGACGCCAGCGGGTCACCGGAGGCGACGCCATGTGCAAACTGTCCTGTGCGGATTTCATTGTTTGCGGTGAAAGGCAGGGGGGCCGTATCAGAACACGCCGCAACAGAGCCCGCTCCCAAAGCCCCCAAAAAGCCGCGACGGCTTGGACGTGTAAGGGTGGGAAGATTATGCAAAGGTTTTTTCATGCGCTTTAACTAACGTATCGATTGATAAAGCCAAAGCGATATAATTTGATGACGTCCAAGGTAATTGTTCCGCGCTTTAGAAGGCCGCATTATACTCCGAACTATTAAAGGAGACATCATGGAACTCTCGACAAAAATTGCTTGGGCATTATTGGCTTTCATTCATATTGCCCCCGCCTTGACCTTCTTTGCCCCTGACATGATCGAACGGCTTTATAGTATCCCCGCCGAAGGTGATATCGGTCTATTGCTAACACACCGCGGGGCTTTATTTTTGGCTGTGATGACCGCGGCTGCTATCGCTATTTTCATGCCTGATAGCCGTAAACTCGCTTCTATTGTTGTGGCCATCAGTATTCTGAGTTTCTTGTGGCTTTATGCCCGCGCTGGTCTCCCGATAGGGGGCTTGAGGAAAATTGCTGTCATCGATGCCGTTGCTATTTTCCCGTTGATATGGGTCGCGTGGGAGGCTTGGGTAATGCGTCAGCCGAATTAGAATTTGGATATTGCCTTAGAGGTGCTGCCCTGTACCGTCACCGGATTTCACCCATTGTCGCGCACGATTAATTTTCATTTTCTCGTTAACAACATCAGAGAGGTCAGTGTTCAGATCGCCCGTTAGTCTGTGCAGAAGGATGGCCACATCTGCGGCCTCCATTGCAATATTGATGTCAGCTTCATCCTCATTAATTGCTTGGATTAATTCATCCAACTCTTCGCGCGCTCGCATCGCGAGGGCTATGAGAGAGGCTTGGCCAAATGTCCTATCGCCCCATTGCGCAATCGATTGGCTATTTTCCATTTTGTTCCTTCAAACACTAACAGGTCTAAATTTTTTGATCAAACGCACCTACTTCGGAGTACCCCGCAAGGCGGCGCTCAATATCGCGGAACATGCCTATCATATTCTCTTCCGAGACGGGACTTTCGACCACGACGACCAAATTAGGCGTATTGGAACTTGCGCGCATAAGCCCCCAGGTTCCGTCTTCCAATGTCAGGCGCACGCCATTGACGGTATTCACATCAACAATTTTCTGACCCAAGATAGTTTTGCCTGTGTCAGCATCGGATTTGGCTTCGGCGATAATGCGCTCCACAACACCATATTTTTCTTCGTCTGCACAATAGGGCGACATCGTTGGGCTGCCCCAAGTTTTGGGAAGCGCGCGACGCAGGTCGGCCATGGATTTATCAGGGTTCCGATCCAGCATTTGCAAGATCGCGATGGCGGAGGTCAGGCCGCAATCATATCCGCGCCCGATGGGCGCATTGAAAAAATAATGTCCAGACTTCTCAAACCCGACGAGCGCATTCAAATCATTGACGCGGCGTTTAATGTAACTGTGGCCCGTTTTATAGTAATCTGTTTTTGCCCCATTCGCGATGAGGACGGGATCTGTATTGAACAAGCCTGTGGACTTCACATCGACAACGAATTGCGCGTCTGCATGAATTGCGGAAAGGTCTCGGGCGAGCATCACGCCTACCTTATCGGCGAAAATTTCTTCGCCTTCATTATCAACAACACCGCAGCGGTCTCCGTCGCCGTCAAAACCCAAGGCGACATCAGCGCCATTCGCCTTACACGCGTCCGCCATAGCGTGGAGCATTTTCATATCTTCCGGATTGGGATTATAATTCGGGAAGGTGTAATCAAGGTCGCATTCTACGGCGACAACCTCCGCGCCGATTTTGCTCAAGACTTCTTCGGCAAACGCGCCCGCTGTACCGTTCCCGCAGGCCGCGACAACTTTGATTTTATTATTGAGTTTTACGCCGTCGGTAAGGTCAGCGATATAAGCCTCTCTGACGCCATCAACATAACGGTAAGACCCCCCCGGCACATGTTTGGACTGACCTTCCAAGACAATCTCTTTCAAACGCGCCATTTCATCCGGCCCGAATGTCAGGGGCGGTTCAATGCCCATTTTTACGCCCGTCCACCCATTCGAATTATGGGACGCCGTAACCATCGCTACGCCGGGACAATCCAAATGAAATTGTGCGAAATAAGCCATGGGCGAAAGAGCGAGGCCAATATCAAGAACCTCAATACCCGCATTTATGAGGCCCAACATGAGGGCTTGCTTAATCCCGAGAGAGTAATGACGAAAATCATGCCCCACCGCGATTCTCGGCTCGATGCCCCGTTCATGCATCAATGTTCCCAAACCTTCGCCGAGAGCTTGAACCCCATAAAGGTTAAGTTCGGACGGTTTTTCCTCCGTAGGCAGACCAAACCACCACCGAGCATCATACTCACGAAAGCCTGTGGGCTTTACCAAAGCCTGCGTTTCAAATTCAATCGTATTGGTCGAGATAGAAGGGAGGGGTTTGCGAGACATAACAATTCCATAATGTTTACGAGACTGTAGCGGAAAGACGTAAATTTTTTGTGGTATTAATCCACGTTTCTCAGATTTGTGTATGTTTCTCAGATTTGTGTATAATGGAATAATCGCAAGAAAGAGGTAAAGAGAAGAGGACGAGTTTTGGCCAAGGAACGATAAGTTGGTGGTAAGAAGTACAAACAAACTACGAAGGCCATTCATAACGATTGAAAAAGCATTGAATAAGGTCAGCCCGCGAGAACGAGCAAAATCAGGCTGAGAATAACCTTCACTGTTTTATGATCTAAACTTACATATCGTTTTGCATAATCCTTTCCTATTTCTCACTGGTAACCCCATATAAAGAAAATGTTATATCCATATTGACCCAATGAGCTATTGGGCCTAAGGAGCGCACCAATTCTTAACCTTCGAAGAGGCGCCGCACGGGCGATATTGACATGAGTACAACAGATTACGTCGTAAAAGACATTTCTTTGGCCGAATATGGTCGCAAAGAATTGGACATTGCTGAAACAGAAATGCCGGGCCTTATGGCTTGCCGCGAAGAGTTTGGCGAAACTAAGCCTCTCTCAGGCGCTCGTATTGTCGGCTCTCTTCACATGACGATTCAAACAGGCGTTCTGATTGAAACATTGACAGCGCTTGGTGCTGATGTGCGTTGGGCGTCTTGTAATATTTATTCAACACAAGACCACGCTGCTGCAGCAATCGCTGCGGCCGGTGTGCCTGTTTTTGCTGTTAAAGGCCAAACATTGGAAGAGCATTGGGATTACCTTGATAAATCATTCTTGTTTGACGAAGGCCCGAACATCATTCTTGATGATGGTGGTGATGCCACGCTTTATATTCTTTTGGGTGCACGCGTTGAAAACGGCGAACCTGAGTTGATCGAAGGCGAGCCCGGATCTGAAGAAGAAGAAGCTATTTTCGCACAAATCAAAAAGCGTATGGAAGCCAGCCCGGGTTGGTTTACAAAAATGCGTGATCAAATCGTTGGCGTTTCAGAAGAAACAACAACAGGTGTGCATCGTCTTTATGAACTGGTTGAAAAAGGCCAATTGCCATTCCCTGCGATTAACGTGAACGACTCCGTCACGAAATCTAAATTCGACAACAAATATGGCTGTAAAGAATCTCTCGTTGACGGTATCCGCCGTGCGACTGACACAATGATGGCCGGTAAGACAGCCGTTGTTCTTGGTTATGGTGACGTGGGTAAAGGGTCTGCCGCTTCTCTTCGTGGTGCCGGTGCGCGCGTAAAGGTGACGGAAGTTGATCCAATCTGTGCTTTGCAAGCGGCTATGGACGGTTTCGAA
Source organism: uncultured Algimonas sp. (assembly GCA_964565335.1). Taxonomy (GTDB): domain Bacteria; phylum Pseudomonadota; class Alphaproteobacteria; order Caulobacterales; family Maricaulaceae; genus Litorimonas. The sequence goes on from CAZMEN010000041.1 coordinate 7,183, forward strand.
GTCACAACTTTGGAAGATACTGTTAAAGACGCTGATATCTTCATCACAACAACAGGCAATAAAGACGTTATCCGCATCGAACATATGCGTGACATGAAAGATATGGCCATTGTTGGTAATATCGGTCACTTTGATAATGAGATTCAGGTTGCTGCGTTGAAAAACCACCAATGGACAAATATCAAAGATCAAGTGGACATGGTCACATTCCCAGGCGGAAACCGGATGATCCTGTTGTCTCAAGGCCGTTTGTTGAACTTGGGTAATGCAACAGGTCACCCTTCATTCGTTATGTCCGCGTCTTTCACAAACCAAGTTTTGGCTCAGATTGAATTGTGGGAAGACAGCAAAGCGTCTGTCCGTAAATATGAGAACAAAGTTTACATGTTGCCGAAGCATTTGGATGAAAAAGTTGCGCGTTTGCACCTCGAAAAAATCGGTGTGAAGTTGACTGAAATGAGCCAGGAGCAAGCTGAATACATCGGCGTTAATGCAGATGGCCCTTATAAGCCTGAACATTACCGCTACTAATTTCTTCGGAAACTTATGAATTTGAACAGGGCGGTGGTCGCCCTGTTTTTTAACTATGAGACCTGAACATTGTGTCTCAAAACCAAGCCTCTGACATAATAATAAAAAGCGAAGAGCCTTAAACTCAAGGAGAGCCTCCAATGGGACGCCAGACTTACTATTTTACCTCCGAATCTGTTTCCGAGGGTCACCCAGACAAAGTTTCTGACCGCATTTCAGATGAAATTGTCGATTTATTTTTCCGCAAATCCATAGCCGCGGGCATGTCCCCATGGGACGTTCGTGTTGCCGCTGAAACACTCACAACAACCAATCGTGTTGTTATTGCCGGCGAAACGCGCGGCAAAGACGTCAGCAAGGATGAAATCGAAGCTGTCGCGCGCGCCGCGATCAAAGATATTGGCTATGAACAGGATGGTTTCCATCACGCAAATGCTCAGGTTGATGTTTTGCTCCACGCGCAATCTACGGATATCGCAGCCGGCGTTGACGAAGGCACAGGGACGCACAAAGAAGAAGGTGCGGGTGACCAAGGCATCATGTTTGGTTATGCCAGCAACGAAGTAGAAGGCGCGCTTATGCCAGCGCCGATTTATTATTCGCATAAAATTCTCGAGCGTTTGGCCGAAGTGCGTCACTCTGGCGAAGCGAAGGGTTTGGAGCCTGATGCGAAATCACAGGTCTCTGTTCGTTATGAAAACGGTAAACCTGTTGGTGCCTCCGCTATTGTCTTGTCTACACAACATGCCGAAGGTTTAAGCCCTTCTGACATTTCTGACATCGTGAAGCCTTATATTCACGAAGTTATGCCTGAAGGTTGGATTACAGATGAAACAATTTGGCACATTAACCCGACAGGTAATTTTGTTATCGGCGGTCCTGATGGAGATGCCGGATTGACGGGCCGTAAAATCATCGTTGATACTTACGGGGGCATGGCGCCTCATGGCGGCGGTGCTTTCTCTGGTAAAGATCCAACGAAAGTTGACCGTTCTGCAGCCTATGCGTCTCGCTATTTGGCGAAGAACGTCGTGGCCTCCGGTCTTGTTGATTGGGCAAACATTCAATTGTCTTACGCGATTGGTGTTGCAGAACCGACCTCCGTATATGTTGAGTTGGATGAAAAGCATGCTGCTTTGGCCGAGCGTTTGGAAACAATCTTGCCTAAACTTATGGGTTTGACACCTCGCGGTATCCGCTCTCATTTGAACCTCAATCAAGCGATTTATGCCCGCACAGCGGCCTATGGTCACTTTGGCCGTACGCCAGATGCGGATGGTGGTTTCTCTTGGGAAAAGACTGATTTGGTCGATAAGATCAAAGCCGCACTTTAAAGTTTTTTAGCTTTTAAAATACGGCCTCGGGAACTGTGTTCCCGAGGTTTTTTATTTGGAAAATTGACTCTCTTATTCGTAATTATTCCGCCATATAGAGCCTTATGAGCCAAGTTAATGAAAATGACCTTGTTTGCGTTGCAGCGGTATCCGGTGCGTTTGGCGTTACAGGAGAGGTAAAAATCAAACCCTTTACGGAAACGCCTTCGGGCTGCGTGTCCTATGGTCCGTTACAAGATTCTGATGGCCGTATCGTGCTTACCCCGTTATCTCATCGCGTTATGAAAGATTTCATCGCTTTAAGAGCCGAGGAAGTGAAGACGCGCGAAGACGCAGAGGCGCTCAAGCCAACGAAATTATATATTGCGCGTGAGGCTTTGCCTGAACCCGAAGAGGATGATTTTTACTACTCTGACTTGGTAGGCATGGAAGTGAAATCTACGGATGGGAAGCGCGTTGGGACAGTCATTGCGGTCCATGAATTTGGGGCTGGTGATATGCTGGAAATTGAACCCTTCCTTGACAAAAAAACCAAAAAGAGAGCGGGTAGTTTTTTTCACCCGTTTACGAAACTAGCGACGCCTAAAGTTGATATGAAGCAGGGAAGATTGATAATCGTTCCACAAATAGCCGCAGAGGGCCCGCCCAAAGAGGTTTCTTAAAGCGCGCAAAAAGCGTAAAATTTACTCTTTTTCGGGAATTACGCGATTTTCACACTTTCATAACGAGCAATTTTCATAAACTCTGCTATATAGACTGTGTGAGCCAAGACCCAAATATCAAAACGACCCCCCCGAAATTGATGCGGGCCATACGCGCAGCTATGGCAGGTTCTGAGTCCGTCCAAACGCGTTTGGATGAATTTGTTTTAGCTATTTCCAAGGCTATGCGAGTAAAAGTGGCCTCAATCTATTTGATGCGTGCAGGAAAGGACCTCGAACTCTCGGCTACGGAAGGATTGAAGAAATCAGCGGTCCATAAAACCCGGTTGAAGCCTAGCGAGGGCCTTGTTGGCCATGTTGCTTTGACCGCGCGCCCCTTAAATTTAGCTGACGCGCCCAGTCATCCACTTTTTTCGTACCGTCCTGAAACAGGAGAAGACCCTTATCGATCATTTCTAGCTGTGCCGATATTGCGCGGCGGCCGTGTCCTTGGTGTATTGGTTGTTCAATCTGAGCACGCTCGCAGTTTTAATGAAGAGGAAGTCGAAGACCTTTTGACGGTGGCCATGGTTATTGGCGAAATCATCGTAGATGACGAGCGTTTAGGCGGCAAAGCGGCAGCATTGAAAGGTATCACGTTAGCGGCTGTTAAGCCCGAAACAATCAAAGGAAATGCCTTCGCCGATGGTTTAGCGCGTGGCCACGCTTATCTACATCTACCGATGGTCGCGCCTGCTAATCTTTTGGCTGATAATATTGCTGCGGAAGAAGCAAGGTTGGAAGAAGGAATTCGCCAGCTCCGAGCATCTGTTGATATAATGGTTTCGGGCGAGGCAGCAGGTCTCTCTCGGGCCTCAAAAGAGATTTACGAAACTTATCGTATGTTCGCTTATGACCGTAAATGGGTTGGGAGGTTACGCGAAGCCGTGCATTCTGGGCTGACGGCCGAAGCGGCTGTAGAACGGGTGCGTAATGAACACCGAGCGCGTTTGATGAAATCAAGAGACGCTTATCTACGAGCGCGCCTTCATGATTTGGAAGATTTAGCCAACAGGCTTTTACGCGCTCTCTCGGGCGAAACTTTGACGCCTGGAAACAAAGATATTTCCGACGACGCTGTGATTTTTGCCCGTGAAATTGGCCCTGCCGAGTTATTAGATTATGACCGCGATAAACTAAAAGCGATAGTTCTGGAAGATGGCTCTGCCAGTTCGCATACCTCCATCATATGTCGGGCCTTGGGTATTCCTCTTGTGGGACGCGCCGAAGGTGTACTGGACCTGATTGAAACAGGGGATGAAGTGCTTGTCGACGGCGAAACTGGAATAGTTCATATCCGCCCGGTTGACACTCTCGTTGCTGGCTTCGCGATGCGTCAGAATGTTCGTGGTGAAATGGCGAAAGCCTATAATGCGCAACGGCTGAAGCCTGCAATAACGAAAGATGGCCGTCATATTTCTTTGCAATTAAATGCGGGACTTTTGGTGGATCTACCGCAAATGGATTTATCTGGAGCCGAGGGTATAGGTCTATTTCGTACTGAATTTCAATTTATGGTCAGCGATTTCATGCCAAAGTTAAAAGAGCAGACCACGCTTTATCGTCAAGCAATTGACGCGGCAGGAGACCGCCCCGTAACGTTTCGAACGCTTGATTTGGGGTCTGATAAAATTCTTCCCTATATGGATCCGGTATTAGAAGAAAACCCGGCGATGGGATGGCGTTCGATTCGGATCGCTTTGGATCGTCCCGGTCTGATGCGCTATCAGCTGCGTGCTTTAGTGATGGCGGGAGCCGGAAAGCACTTACGGGTCATGTTCCCTATGGTGACGACAGTTGAGGAAATGATTGGAGCCAAAGCTTTGTTCAATAAAGAGGTCGAGCGCGCCAGCAAACTCGGCTTGGAAATGCCAAAAAAAATCGAAGTTGGCGTTATGTTAGAAACACCATCATTGGCATGGCAGGTTTTGTCTGTCTGCGATCATGCTGATTTCGTGAGTGTGGGTGCCAATGATTTGATGCAATTTTTCTTCGCGGCGGACAGAGACAACCCCCGTGTCTCTGACCGTTATGACCCGCTCCACCCCGCGGCGCTATCTATTTTAAAATTTATCGCCCAAGGTTGCCGCGCCAGCGACACACCTGTCAGTGTTTGCGGTGAAATCGCTGGGCGTCCTTTGGAGGCTTGTTGTCTTGTTGCCCTAGGTTTTGATACTTTGTCTATGCCTGTCACGGGGATAGGACCGGTAAAGTCTGCCCTTTTGGCTTTGGATGCGGCTAAGCTCCGAGCGGTGATTGAGCCCAACATTAATGTGACAACGCGTATGTCATCTTTGCGGGAATTAGTTCAGAACTTCTGTGAAGAAGAGGGAGTTCCTGTTTAGGAAGCTATATTTCTTGCTTTGTTTGATAGAATTTACGTAAGGGTATTGCTTATGAAAAAGGTTTCTTTGATTTGTATTATTGGCCTGGCTCTTCTGTCTGCTTGCTCGGAAGGAACAGGTGTGGACTCTGTTGAAGACAATGTACCGACACCAAATGCGGCATATGAGGTATCCTCAATCGAAATAGATGGCCGTATCGTTATTTCTTCAGCGGCAAAAATCTTCGAACCCAATAATTGCATTCTCCCGATTACTATTAGCAACGGGACTGAGGAGGACGCGCAAATTTCTATGATGCAATTCAAGGTGAATGGGCCGGGGGAAGCCGATAGCGGTAATATGTTTGGCCAAACAGTTGCTTCGGGAGAAATCACGACGGCGCATATCCATTTCCCAACGCGTCAATGTGATGAGTTGCTTGAGATATCCGCGCCGAATTTAACCTGCAAAACCGATAGCGGCTCTTGTGAGGACTCTGTTGTCTTCGAACCAGGTGAGAAGATGCAGTTTACTCGGGTTGCAGTTGAGGGCTGATTTTGACGGCAGCGTTCTTTGTTTCGCTATTTTTCGTTCAACCAATATTTAATAAGCTGATGAGCTATCGTGATGCGCGGGGGGCGATTGAAAGCATTGCCTGTCTTATTGAAAACCGCAGCGACCTCTTCGCGTGTAAACCAGCGTGCGTCTTCTAACTCATCGCGATTAATTACAATATCCGAATTTTCTGCTTCACAAATTACGCCCATCATTAGCTGACTTGGGAACGGCCAAGGCTGACACGCTATGTAGCGGTGATTTTTGGTGCGAATCCCGGACTCTTCAAAGACCTCTCTCTCTGTGGCTTCTTCCAAAGTTTCGCCAGGAGAAACGAAGCCTGCCAAGGTTGACATGAACCCTTCAGGCCAGCCTAGGCCGCGTCCTAATAAGAGTTTGTCATCTTTGACGACCAACATGATGACCACCGGATTGACCCGAGGAAAATGCTCTGCTTGACAGTCTGGTCTTGTGCAAACGCGTTTATGACCTCCATCATCTGGGTTAGAGGGGGCTCCGCATTTGGAACAATAAATGTGATCTCGGTGCCAGTCGAATATAGATTTGGCGCGTCCGACCAAGGCTAGGTCTTCTACACTTAATCTGCCTCCAATTTCGCGTAAATTATTGAAGTCAGTCTCCAGAGTGACGGTGTCGTTCTGTGCGAGATTGGCGGCGAAAATCGGACGCTTTCCATCCAATCCTAGAAAAATGACGTGCGGGTCTACGAGATTTCGCCCAATGAGTTCTGAAGGGTGGACCCGAATAAGGGTGAAGTCTGAGTTGACAGCCGGATTACCTTTATAAAACAATATTGCCCTCGCAGAGGGTGAAGCCATATATTTTTGCAATTCTTCAGCAGAACGCTTTGTCTCGCAAAAGTCTAAAGGGCTACCAGCAAAGGGCATGATGTTAGTGAAAGTCATAAGGTTCTATAAGGGGCGAAACTCTAAAAGACGACATTCAAATTCCTTAAAATTGCTACATATTGAAATCGGGGGTACAATATAAGATTGATACTCTGACCGGATTATGTGCGGGCTGAGCTTGTAAAGAAGGAAATATTGGCGGCGTCGCCGTTGATAACGATGTTTGGGGGATTTCTTACGTTGGAAAACTCTAACTTCCGCGACACACCATTGATTGCGCCTCGCTTTGTAAAGCAGCATTTTTGTGGGCTATTATCTTGCCAATCGAGGTTTGATTGTCCATATACCCGTTCGGAAGGTTGGCTTTGGACGGGAATCCGCGCTAACCCGGTCAGGTCGGGAACGAAGCAGCCGTAACGAGGTTTTTTCGGGTCAGGGTTCAGCCTTCCACTTCACCTTGAATTTTATCTCTGCTCCACCCGCATAAGAAGGGGTTTCTCCGGTTTCGTGGTAATTCGCATGAGCGGCCAAGGGTGTTCTCCTGCAAGCGTGAAACGGTAACGTCTGAAGAGAGTGGCCATTATGATGGCTGCCTCCTGCAAAGCGAAGCGCTGCCCAATGCAAACACGATGGCCCAAACCAAATGGTAGATATTGAAAACGATGAAGGGACTTCTTGTTTTTGGGTAAAAAGCGCACTGGGTCAAATCGATTGGGGTGGGTCCACAAATTATGGTGCCGGTGAAGGGCCCATAAATTAAGCATAATACCGCTATTTTTTGGTAAACTTAGTGTTCCCTCATATGTGTCGCTTTCAATAATTTGCCGTGAAATTATAGGGGCGGGGGGATAGAGCCGCATCGTTTCTTCGAAACATGCCATGGTCCAAGGCAAGTGGGCTTCCCATTCTTCGACAGGTAAATCCATGTTTAATTCATCTACCTCTTGTTCGAGCTTTTCGCGGGATTTGTCGTCTTGGCTCAATAGATACACCAACCAAGTCAGCGCGCGTGAGGTCGTTTCATGTCCGGCCCCAATGAATGTTACAAGTTGATCGACAATCTGAGCATCCGTGAGCGCTTCTCCTTCTTCTGTACGAGTATTTAAGAGACGCGTTAGAAAATCATCAGGGATTGGCCTTCCTGCGTTTTGCCGGGCCCGCCTATCTATCGAGAGTTCCAAAACGGAATTGCGCAGTCTTTTGACAGCCCCTTTTCCCCCCATTTTTGTTGGCCTTGGAATCCACTTGGGGGCCATGAGAATGTCAAGCGGGTCCGCTTTGCCCAAGGTATTTAAAAATGTTGCAATATCCCGCAATGACTCGGTCGTGGTACTATCGATTTCACCGGAAAAGAGCGTGTCGGAAAGAACACCGTAAGCAAGTTTCAGAAATATATCTGAAACATCGATAACTTTATTTGGAGAGGCTTCCAACAACGTTGGGAGCATCTCTTCTGTCGTGACCCTCATACGATTTGCAAACGCTCTCGTCTCGCGAGGGACGAAGACAGGTGATAGAGCTCTTCGCGCAAACCGCCACTCTTTACCTTCGGCGGTAATAAGACCTTCTTTCAAGACCGGTTTTAATATCGCTTGGCGAATAGGGTGCATTCGCATGTTTTTATAATTTTCGACAAATAGATATTTAATGAGGTCAGGTGAGCCCAATACTGTTAAAGTCTGACCGAGAGACTCGCCTGTGTAATAATCTGTAGTCATAGAGGTGAGCGTCGTTGCTTCTACGGGATTACGGCTCATGGCTATGATTGAATCCCACATCTCGCGACGTGTCCAGTCATCGGGATGTTTGGGGACAGGAACCGGCGCGGGGGGTATAAAATACCCATCCTCCGATCGCGGTGCGGGACGGAAATGATAATCGTGACGGTCGTTTCTCATGAAACCTCCTAAGATTACCATAAAGAGTTCGGGTCTATTATCAATTTATGATTGCGCATAGCTGCCTTGCCTATACTTAAAAGTAAGGCTCATATTTAGCTGTGGACACCATACAGTGTTCTCTTTCCTCTGGAGGCATTCCCCTCTATATTCACGCCCGATGGCCCAAACTCCTCAAAAGTCTTATCAAGTTCTGGCGCGTAAATACCGTCCCTCCAACTTTGAAGATATGATTGGTCAAGATGCTATGGTCACAACATTGACCAATGCATTTGAAGCGGGGCGTGTCGCTCATGCTTTTATGATGACTGGTGTGCGCGGTATTGGTAAAACAACCACGGCCCGCCTCTTGGCCCGTGCATTAAATTACGAGTCCGATACTATTGAGGGGCCTTCAACTGATTTGTCTATCCCTGGAAAACATTGTGAGCTTATTATGGCCAGCTCGCATATGGATGTGCTTGAGATGGATGCGGCGTCGCGTACTGGGGTCGAAAACATGCGAGAGATGTTGGATGGTGTGCGGTATGCACCCGCCACTGCGCGTTATAAAGTCTACATTATTGATGAGGTTCACATGCTCTCAGCAGGAGCATTTAATGCCTTGTTGAAAACGTTAGAAGAACCTCCTGATCACGCCAAATTTATTTTTGCGACAACTGAAATTCGCAAGGTTCCGATTACTGTTTTGTCACGGTGTCAACGGTTTGACCTACGCCGTGTTGAAGCAAGCCTCTTGGCGAAGCATCTAAAAGGGATTTGCGCCAAGGAGAAAGTCCAAGTCTCTGATGAGGGTCTCGCGCTGATAGCGCGCGCTGCTGAAGGCTCTGTCCGTGATAGCCTATCACTCCTTGATCAAGCGATTGTTCAAGCCGGGCTGGACGGCAATGAAGTCACGTTTGAACAAGTCCGCGCCATGTTGGGGCTAGCTGACCGCGTACGGGTTTTAGACCTGTTCGGAATGGCTGCGCTTGGTGACGGTAAAGGCGCGATTACAGAAATGCGTGCACAATATGATGACGGAGCGGATCCAGCGGTCATCATGCGGGATTTGATGGATATATGTCATGAAGTTAGCCGCGCGAAAACTTTAGGGGATATGGCGGAATTTGACGCAGCTCCTGACCAGGTTGAGCGTTTAGCGGGATTGGCCGAAAAACTCTCTATGGGCCAACTCACACGTTTATGGCAGATTTTGACTCATTCTCACACGGAGGTCAGACTTGCGCCAGCCCCCTTGGCTGCGGCGGAAATGGCGATGCTAAAATTAGCAGTCGCCGGGCAAATGCCTCCGCCCGAACTTGCCGCGCAAATTATTGAGCAGGCTCAAAAGTCAGCCAAAGATGGCGGCGAAGGCTTACCGACTTTAAGCGTATCGGCTTCAGGAGGGACCGCCTCTTCGAGTGGAAGTAGCAGAGCAGCTGTTTCAGCAGGCGGTCACAATAGAGCGCCGTCAAGCGTAAGCTCTTCCGGTACTATGCCGTCGTCTCCCGGCGGCCCTTTGCCCAGTGAAGCAACGGCTCAATTAGGCGCGCCGAAGGCCGTACCCGTTTCAGTGCCTTCTGTTGAGATATTGTCTTTAAACGCATTTGTTGAAGCTTTGCCAAAATCGCAGATCAAATTGAAATCCGATATAGAACGTTATGTTCGTCCAATTCAGTTTAAACGTCAGAATATCCGCGTCGAATTCGTAGATGGGGCTCCACGCGACCTTATTGGAAAAATGGTCGGGGCGCTCCAGGATTTGACGGGCGTACCATGGCTTATAAGTCCAGAAAAATCTGGAGGTGCGCCAAGCATGGCAGAAGCACGCCGCCAGAAGAAATCTGATCAAGACGCGAAAGATCGCGCCCACCCTGCTTTTGAACACCCTCTTTTGAGAAATGCTCAATTATTGGGTATTACGAGCAAAGAAAAAACCAATGTCATTCAAGGTGATTTCGGTGCGGGGGTGAACCAAGGGAATAGCCAAAATGAGTTAAGTCATGACATCCATGGCGGTGATGTTCCTGAAGATTATACGCCGCCCGACTCCGACTTATGACAATGGTGTATAAATAAATAGATACGTAAATCTGGTACACGCACAAGGATAGACGCATGAAAGATTTAATGGGTTTGATGAAACAGGCCAAAGAAATGCAACAAAAAATGGCGGATGCACAAGCCAAAGTCGCTGACTTGGTTGTTGAAGGTCGCTCCGGCGGCGGACTCATCACGGTCAGCCTTACAGGCGGCGGCAATATGAAGAGTCTAAAAATTGACCCCAGCCTACTCTCAGGCGAGGAAGCGGAAATTGTCGAGGACCTCATCATTGCGGCCTATCAGGATGCCAAGGCCAAATTAGATGAAGCACAAGGCGATACGATGAAGTCGGCTATGGGCGATATTCAACTCCCGCCCGGAATGAAGATGCCGTTCTAACGTGAACCGACGGGATGCAATTTTTGGGACTTTCGCCGTGACGGCGCTTGCCTCAAGCGGAATGGCAGCTTGCGGAATGAGTCGCACTAAATCTAAATCGCCACATCTGACTTTTGTCGAAAAACAAGAGTTACTGTCAGGCTTTGCCGTTAATCTTGAAAGTTGGTGGACGGATATTCCGTTTGAAGAACGTGTCGAAAAAGCTGCGAAAGCTGGCTTTTCTCACGCTGAATTTTGGTTTGTCGGCGCGGCAGGGCGAAACTCCACTAGCCTTGCGAAAAAATTTAAGGATGTGGGGCTTTCTGTGGCGCAACTGGTTGGAAATGCTCCAGCCTTGGCAAAACTTGAAAATCGAATGCTCTTTCTGGACAATATGAGAACGGCTATCGAAGACGCAAAAACCTTAGGCACGGATATTGTGACGGTAACGGGCCACCAAAATATAGAAGGCGTCAGTACAGAAGACGCCCTGCAATCTTATCAAGATCATTTACAAGCGTCAGTTCCGTTGTGGGAAGACGCAAAGATTTATGCGGCGGTGGAACCTTTTAATCCGTTTGATCATCCGGGTCATTTCGTGAACGGCGCAGAAGAAGCTGTGAAAATATGTCGTGCGATTAATTCGCCTTTTGTGAAATTAAATTGGGATTTATTTCATATGCAGCGCGCAGAAGGCAATGTGATTGATAATTTTCGTAAAGGTTCAGATCAGATTTGCTATATGCAAATGGCCGATAGCCCTGATCGACATGAACCCGGCACAGGCGAGATGGATTATGTTAATATTATCAAAGCCGCTCGCAGGGTCGGATATAAACGTCCGATAGGGTTGGAGCTTTGGGCGAAGAACGGTAATTATGCCGCAGCTTTAAACGCTGTCTTGTCTCTGAGTCAAAACCTTAAAAGTTCGGGGTAATTGATTTAGCACAGTAGACATTGAAGTGCTCCAATCATTGGTATTGCCCAAAGTGTTAGAATTCCAAAGTAATTGGGTTTTGCAAAGCTTGAAACTAACTCTGAATGTGCTCAAAATCATTTTGAAAGATTGTTATGTCCGGTTTGAATGTTAGTCCCGAAATTGAACGTTTGATTACGCTGTTGGCCAAACTGCCAGGGCTTGGCCCTCGGTCGGCGCGACGTGCGGCTTTGGACCTGTTGAAAAAACCTGATGTGCTGATGAAACCTTTGGCGCTGGCCATGGGGGAAGCTGCCGAGCGGATTTCAACGTGCCGAGTTTGTGGCAATGTTGACGCGCAGAACCCGTGTCATATTTGTGTCGCTCCGGGCCGTGATATCGCTACGCTTTGCGTTGTTCAGGATGTAGCGGATTTATGGGCGATGGAACGGGCTGGCGCTTTTCGGGGACGGTATCATATTCTTGGTGGTACGCTTTCCGCTTTGGACGGCATCAGGCCCGAAGATTTAAATATCGCATCGCTGATAGATCGGGCGTCAGACGATACCATCAAAGAAGTTATCCTTGCCATGAATGCGACTGTCGATGGACAGACAACGGCGCATTATATCACAGATCATTTAGCCAATGCGAATGTGCAAGTCTCTCGCTTGGCTCATGGCGTTCCTGTTGGCGGTGAGTTGGACTACCTTGACGATGGTACGATTTCTGCCGCGATGAAAAGCCGCCGACCTTTTTGATCGAGACAAAGAGGGAAAGAATAGAATGACTTTATTAGGCCGTAAAATTGCATTCACGCCTTCCGTCATATTCCTCATTTTGATGAATATGATTCCTGTCGTCGGAGTGTTCACCTTCGGTTGGGATGTCGGTACGCTTTTATTATTATACTGGCTTGAAAGCATTGTGATTGGTCTTTTGAATGTTCCCAAGATCCTTTCGGCTCAGGGGGTTGCCCAATCTTCACGAGGTTCTCGGAAAGCGGGCTTTGGCGGGAAACTCTTTCTAAGTCTGTTTTTTACAGTTCATTTTGGGGGGTTCTCTTTGGGGCATTACCTCTTTTTAGACTCTTTCTTTAAATCAGTTCCGCCTTTGAATGAGTTGATGAATAACGTGCTGTCTGCTCAAGGTTTATTATTTGCTATGCTTGGTTTGTTTATCAGCCATCTTTTTTCTATGGTTCGCAATTTTTACGGTAAGGGTGAATATCTAACACGCTCGCCTAATTCACAAATGTTCCTGCCTTATGGCCGCGTCTTCATTATGCATTTCGTTATCATTCTAGGGGGCGCTTTAGTGCAGGCCTTTGGTGCGCCCATTTTGGCTTTGCTCCTGCTTGTGGTTTTAAAAACGGGCATTGATTTGGTGAGCCATGCTGCGGAACATAGGTTTTTAGGCGCTAAGACGACACTGTCTTAAGCACGCCGCCACCGATTACTTTAAACGAGGTTTCGTTACAGCCCGCCCTCCCAAAACACATCGCGAAGGGTGTTTTTTACAGTTTCCTCATCAGATCCTCGGGTTCTTACTATTTTATAACCCATTTGCTTCTTTACGGTGTTCACGAAACTGTGATTACAAAAATATTGACCATTCAGTCAAATATGATATCTAAGATTCAACAACCCGGTAGAGACTAACAGTTGTCAGACGCTACCGGGTTCTTAAAACACCCAATAATGACCAAATGGTCAACAATAAAATATGAAACTGAAATTTAAAATCATGGAGGCCATAATGGCAAAACGTATCGAAAATTCCCCGAAAACAAAAATTTTAACCTTTGCTGCTGCGGCTATTCTGTTTGGCCTGGGTTCCAGCGCTGTTTCTCACAGTGTAAACGCTTCGCCGGTCAATGCAGCCGCAATCTCTGCACCTGTTGTGTCGGAAAACTTGGTGGCCCAAGGTGCGTTTGAAGGACGCTCCGACCATATCACCTCCGGTGACGCTTATATTATGAAGACCACTAGCGGTTATGCGCTCGTATTATCGGATGCGTTCTTTCTGGACGGTGCGCCGACGCCGGTTTTGGGCTTCGGAAATAATGGTGATTATGTAAAAGCGTCTCAATTCGCCAAGCTTGAGAAAAATAAAGGGCGTCAAACTTACACACTCCCGGCTGATTTCACGCCCGGACAATTCAATGAAATATATGTTTGGTGTGAGCGTTTTGATATTCCGCTTGGCGTCGCCGCGCTCTCTTAACCCATTTTCCAAAAATCAAATCATCATCGTTTAGAAAGATAAACTCATGCAAAAATTTATTAAAAGAACACTCATCTCTCTGAGTATTTTGGCAAGTTTGAGTGCAACGGCGGCTATTCCAGCTTACGGCGCAGAAGCCGTGCCGGTTAACACCACTCAGACGGTCTCTATTGGAGGCGATTTCACTAAAAAGAAATATAATATCAAAGGCGATTGGACGATTATTGAAAAAGACGGGCAGACGGTTTTGCGCCTCTCTGAAGATTTTAAAACTAAGAGTGGACCAGATTTGAAAATATTCCTGTCTCCCAAATCTGTTGAAACCGTCACTGGTAAAACGGCGACTAACGGCTCGGTTCTTCTTAGCGCGCTACACTCAAATAAAGGCACGCAAGACTATGTGATACCAGCCACGTTGAATTTGGGTGATTTCGCCAGTGTTTTGATCCATTGTGAAGCCTATTCTGTCCTTTGGGGCGGTGCAAATCTGACATGATTATCGGTACAGTGACACAAGAATGGAGCCCGGCAGGGTATTTGCCGGATTATTCCAAACCCGCGAAAAATGCGGAACAGAGGGAAAGTAAAATGGGTAAGTTAACATTAATTCTAAGTCTTGTTTTGGCGATAGGCTTCGCCTTCTTCGGTGTACAGAAATTCGGGGCGGAAAATATTGTCTTCGAAACGATTGCTGAACGTTCTGGTATATCCTTGTTTGAGCCGACCATTCGGTATCTGACCGGATTAGCAGAATTGGCTGTCGCGGGCCTATTCCTAATCCCGCGTACACGTTTGCTGGCGGCCTTGGGTGGTTTTGGATTGCTGGTCGGCGCGATTGGGTTCCATCTGTCGCCTTGGTTGGGCATTAATGTGCCGACCATTGGTCATGGCTTGTTTTTCACCGCATTAGCGCTTTTCGTTTTGACTATAGTCACCGCATTTTTATTGCAAAAAGAAGGGCGTAAGCTCCTCTTCTGGAAGGCATAGATTATTTAAATTTCCTCCAAGATGGATGTGCCGCGGCTTTGGTCGCGGCATGTCCATTGCCAGCTTTCATGCAAGCGCAATGTTCCGTCAGGTAATTTTTCAGGCCGGGTCGCGCAAACCCCGGTCATCAACTCTCCATTTTTATTGCGGTGATGATAGCGCATTTCGAGTGACCCATCGGGCTGAACCGTTCCGATTAAATGACCATACTCAATCTCGCCGCCGGAATAGGTGGCCGTGACCAAATCAAATTTTTGCTCATATTTAAATATGGTTTCTGAGGACGTTTCAGACGCGCCTTCAGTTGTCGTCGGTCGGAAGAGCCGCCCGCCATACCAAATCGGATTGTTCGGTCTCTTTCGTTTGTTGTCTTTCACGGCTATGATCCTGCTGGCTTACGAAATTCCGCAATATTAGAGACAGGCTTATCATTGTCTTCCATATCGAGGCTCTCGATTTTATCTGCCCGTTTCGTAATCTTCTCCGTGGAAATACGGATTTTGCGAATATCTTCTGTGCTCTGATTAAAATGACTTTGTAGCTTCGCCACACGGTCATCCAGCAATGTGACATCTTTGGCCATCATGCCGACTTCGCGCTGAATGATATGGGCCTGCTCGCGCATGGCCGCATCGCGCATCACCGCCCGCATAGTATGCAAGGTCGCCATAAAGGTTGTCGGCGAGACAATCATCACCTTGTGCTTGAAGCCTAATTCAATCACTTGCGGGAAATGTGTGTGCAGTTCTGCATAGACCGCCTCACTCGGAAGGAAGAGCATGGCAATGTCATGCGTCTCGCCAAAGATGAGATATTTCTCTGCAATGTCTTTAATATGCCGCGTCACATCGGCGGCGAAAGCCCGCTTTGCGGCTGTTTCCTGATCCGTATTATCGGCCGCCGTCAGACGCCGCCAGGCCTCCATCGGGAATTTGGAATCAATGGCCACATCGCCTTGCTCGCTGGGAAGGTGAATAAGCGCGTCCACGCGCTTGCCGTTGGATAAGGTATGCTGAAACGAGAAAGCATTGGGCGGCAAATAGGTCTCAATCAAATCTTGCATTTGTTTTTCGCCGAACGCGCCGCGCGCTTGTTTATTGGACAATAGCGATTGCAATCCAGACACTTCACCTGAGAGGGTTTCGATATTTTTCTGGGCGCGATCAATCAAAGCCAAGCGTTCATGGAGCTGTTTCAAATTGGCGGAATTGCGTTCCTGCGTTTGGACAATGGATTGTCCCACACGTTCGGAGACTTTGGACAGGCGCTCATCCAGACTTTGTTTGAACAGATTATCGCGCTGCGCACTGTCTTCGGCAAATTGCGAAATACGCCCCTGAAGCTCGCCTTGTTGAGCTTGCATTTCGGTCAATTTCTCGCGCATTTGTTGCGCTAAGATTTCCGCCTGCGGGTCTTTGCGCTTTCCGCCAAAGAATAACGCGATAATCGCGCCGAGCAAAAGTAAAGCCGCGCCGAGAATAATCTCTATGAGCGTTAAATCCAATCCCGAATAGCTGATAAGAGGTTCCATATTTGTTCTAATGTCACGGAATGGCAAAAGAGGGAAGGGAGGGACAGCGGAATTATGTGGGGTATGCCCTGTCTTAATGCCTTTCTCCTAGGGCGGAGGAAATAGGGAAGAGGAAATAGGGAAGAGTGAAGAGTGAAGATTAAATGAGAACCGCGTAGGTCTTTCGTCCCACTCGCCATCTAGGGCCGAGCCTTTTTCACGTTAAATCCCACCCAAATGCGGGTTGGGTTGGTCGGCGGCAACCCGCCAAAAATGGAGGACATGCCCGTGAGGCGGTCTCCTTACCGGAAGACCGAGAATAGTAATGTTTC
>CAZMEN010000042.1:0-23123 GCA_964565335.1 uncultured Algimonas sp.
ACGACGAAGAAACTTCATAAAAAATCAATCGTGCATGAACTGATTTGGTTTCTCGACGGTGATACGAATGTCAAATATCTTCAAGAGAACGGCGAGCGTATTTGGGATGAATGGGCAGATGGAGAGGGTGACCTTGGTCCGGTTTACGGCAAGCAATGGCGCCGCTGGGAAGGGCCTGAGGGCAAAGTGATTGATCAGGTTAAGAACGTGGTCGAAGCCATAAAAACCAATCCGTACTCCCGGCGTCATATCGTCAGTGCATGGAACCCTGCCGATGTGGACGAAATGGCGCTGCCGCCCTGTCATTGTCTGTTCCAATTTCATGTCGCCAATGGGAGGCTTTCTTGTCAGCTTTATCAACGTAGCGCCGATATCTTTTTGGGCGTTCCGTTCAATATCGCCAGCTATGCGCTACTCGTTCATATGATGGCGCAAGTATGTGATTTAGAGGTCGGCGACTTCGTTCACAGCTTTGGCGATGCCCATATCTACTCCAACCATTTCGAGCAGGTTAAGTTGCAGCTCACACGAGAGCCTAAACGCCTTCCGAAGCTCAAACTCAATCCTGATGTGAAAGAGATTGACGGGTTTCAATATGCAGATGTCAAAATATTGGGTTATGAGTCACACCCCCATATCGCTGGGAAGGTGGCGGTTTAATGCTAACGAAATTTTGTGAAACAAAACATCATCCAAGGTCTTGGCCAACTTTAAAGCTTGGATCTTTGAGCTATTATCAGACTATTGAGCAGGAGTACCTTCGAGATGAAGGAGAGGGACTCTATGAACTAAATGTGACAGTGAAAAACCCGTCTCGCTTGAGTCGAGATGTGGCTGCCGCAATTTCTGGGAAAGGTATTGGAACTGGAGGTCGTACACCTCTTCTTCCAGGCCAACATTTTACGAAAAGCGCAATAATAAATATGAGATCCAATAGTGATGGTACAGTAAATATGTGGGACTCCGAATTTGATACGACTTTCAGATTTCCAGACTCTCTAGTTTTCTGCATGTCGATAGATGATTTACCTGCAAAATTCGTCAAAGAATATGACGATCATTGGTCTATCGATAAGAAGCATGCCGAGCGACTACAAAAAGCGATAATTGATGCTTTGTGCGAGATGCCGGCATGTCGCGTTTTAGAAACTGATGTTGAACTGAAAATTGATAGCCTTGGCCTGACTTTAGAGTGTCGTGGAGATAGAATGGTTTATCGGAAGCGATCCCATACGGTGGACGCAGCGATGTTTAACACTGTCGAAGAGATAAAGGAGTTTTACTTCCAAATACCTTTTATAAAACCTCCAACATTTGTCGATGAGTCTGAATTCAGGTTCCTTTTCAGCTTTAAGCAAGGAGCGAACTATTTGTCCTGCCGAAAGGAGGTTTTCGTAAACATTGCAGATTTCTACGAAGAAGTGGGATTGTCCTCTCTTTGATGGCCATTGGCTAGTAGAAGTGGCTGAACAAAAGTGCAGACTCGGAAACTTGCGGCGATAGAGTTGTTGGTTAGGATATTTGTTGAGCTCAGAACCAGCAGCTTGCGACCCCGTCCAAGATAACAAGTAATGATATCTTTTCTACGTGCCCTCATGCCTTCTTAACAAACTGCGTCTTTAATTTCATTGCGCCTATCCCGTCAATTTTACAATCAATATCGTGGTCTTCATCAATCAGGCGATTGATGCGCACCTTGGTTCCGACCTTCGCCACTTTTGATGTGCCTTTGACTTTCAGATCTTTGATAATTGTCACCATATCCCCGTCTTGCAGAATGTTGCCATTAGCGTCTTTGTATACCCGTTCCCCCGGTGTTGGGAGGTCGGGATTCCATTCATGCGCGCATTCCGGGCAGACGAGAAGAGCGCCGTCCTCATAACTATAGACGCAATCGCATTCAGGACAGGGCGGGTTCTCGGACATATTCTAACTTTCTTATTCGCGGCCCGTACTTGCACTCCCTGTCATTCTGCGCCATCAAAAACTTAAGGAAAAAGGACAGTCTTATGAAGTATATTTTGGCGACGACCGCGGCATTGCTCGCATTAGGGACAACATTCACGGCCTCGGCCGATGATCTGACTCAATCCGTCGCCGACGATTATAACTATGTCTTTGACCTTTATAAGCATTTTCACGAAAATCCTGAGCTCTCCTTTAAAGAGGAAAAGTCAGCGGCGCGCATGGCCAAAGAACTACGGAGCTTGGGATTTCAAGTCACTGAGCGCGTCGGCGATAAATGGGTGAAGAAGAAAGTCAAAAAAGACGTTGGCGAAGTTTTGCCCGGAGTGGGCGGTTACGGCATCGTTGCCGTTATGAAAAACGGCGATGGCCCGACCGTGATGTTACGCGCCGATATGGACGCCTTGCCATTGGAAGAGAAAACAGGGTTGAGCTATACGTCCAAAGTGGTGGCAACAGATCATTACGGTAAAGAGGCCCCTGTGATGCACGCCTGCGCCCATGACAGCCATATGGCGATTATGGTCGGCGCGGCGCGGCAACTCGCAAAACGCAAGGATGAATGGAAGGGGACGCTCGTCCTTATTGGGCAGCCAGCCGAAGAAATCGGATTAGGCGCAATTGCCATGCTCGAAGACGGCTTGATGAAGCGCTTTCCGAAGCCTGATTATGTTTTGGCAACGCATACATCCGGTTGGGACCCAGCGGGGATGATTACTTATACCTCTGGCTACGCGCTCGCCAATGTCGACTCTGTTGATATTCTCATCAAGGGTATCGGCGCCCACGGCTCGGCGCCGCACATGGGCAAAGACCCGATTGTTATTGGATCTCAGATCGTCAACGCTTTGCAGACTTTGGTGTCGCGTGAAGTTAATCCGCTAGAAGCCGGTGTTGTGACCGTGGGTTCCTTCCGCGCAGGCTATAAGCACAATATCATCCCGGATGAGGCGACGTTAAAAATTACGGTGCGGTCGTATGACGACAGTGTGCGGAAAACATTGCTCGATGGCATTGAGCGCATCGCCATAGCGCAGGCTCGCTCCGCCGGATTGCCCGAAGAACTCATGCCAGAAGTGAAATATGAGAGTGATTATACGCCGTCGACCTTCAACGATCCAGAAATGACGCAGCGAGTGATGGGGGCGATATCAGAATCCATTGGAGCGGAGAAGGTCGGCACGCGGCCTCCGAGTATGGGCGGCGAAGACTTCTCGCAATTCCACCGATACGACAAAGATATTCCGACACTAATCTTTTGGACAGGTGGAGCAGAACCAAAAGCGTTTAAAAAGGCCGTAGCGAGCGGCGGCAGCTTGCCCCCTGCCAACCATTCGCCTTTCTTCGCCCCTGTGCCGGAGCCTGCCTTGAAACTCGGCGTTCAATCCATGACAGCGGGCGCATTGGAGTTATTTTCGGAATAAGGATAATTGGAATACGGATAAATAAAGGCCCGCTTTCTAATGGCGTGGCCTTTAAACCTTTCTTGGTTTTTCTAATCTCTGGCGTATCAACCACCATATAATGATTGCGCCCACCATTTTTCCAGCGACGCTCATAATGATGTTGGGGGCGGTTAATTGTCCATCGCGAATAAAGCTCGCGCCATAGAGAAAAGCCGTAGTATCGATGGGCGCGGCAATTGCGGATGACAACAGAACGCGTGTCGAGAGTCTGTATTTTGTGAACGTAAACATCGCATAATCTACGAGTTCAGAGATGAGAAAAGCTGCGCCGCTTGCGAGAGCCAATGCGCCCCCACTTGTGACATAGGTCAGCCCCAAAGCGATGGCCATCGCCAATAACACCTCATGCCCGATTTCGCGTTGAGAAAAATCCCTTACGACCAGAACTAGCCCCGTGACAATTGTAACGGGGTTAAAGGCCCAAGCGGTGAGACCGGGTAAGTTCACCATCGGCGCCCTAGTAAAAATCCAATTGATGAAAGGAATCAGTAAGATATAAAGAAGCGTATATTTGACGGTTATCAGGCTGGTCGTCGGTGCTGCTCTGTGATTTCTATTTTCCGAATTTTTGTGCTCTGCCATAATCTGTCCGTCGAAAGCCGTTTTCAAGAATATTCACTCGTGGCTTAAGCTATACGCCAAGCGCTTAACCGTGTAACCCTACCGCTTATGATAGCGAATCCAAAATTATCTCTTATCGTTGCACGCGCGCAGAATGGCGTCATTGGACGCGACGGGAATTTGCCTTGGTATTTGCCGTCAGATTTGAAGCTCTTCAAAGCGACGACATTGGGCAAGCCTGTCTTGATGGGGCGCAAGACGTGGGAGAGCCTCCCTTTCCCTCTGCCGGGACGCCCTAATCTGGTTTTAACGCGGGATAAGAGCTATGCGGCAAAGAAAGCAGAGGTCTTTACGCGGTATGAGGTGATGGTCGGACGCGGATTTGAACTAGCCGGAGCCTCAAATGTTGATGAAGTGATGGTTATTGGCGGGGCGCAACTATACAAAACACTTATGCCCTTTATAGACAGACAGTATGTGACGCAGGTTCTGTCTGATGTAGAAGGGGACGCCTATTTCGACGCCCCTGATCCCAATGTATGGCGTTTGACGGAGCGGCGGAGGGGGTTAAAGACGGAAAAAGACGATTATGATTTTGCAGTGGAAATTTGGGATAGAGTTTCAGATAAGACCTAAAGCGGAATCTACAGCGTTAAGCCTTGAAATGCGGCGAGACACGACCAAGTAAGAGTAAACACTTTTCGGAGACATTTGTGGCAGACGACAACAATAATAGTCCTTGGGGAAAACCTAAAGGTCAGTCCGGGAACGGAAACAATCCTTGGGGGCAAGGCAAGCCCGATCGAAATCGACCCAAACCGGGCGAGGGTTCAGCGGATTTGGACAATGTGATTCAAGGTTTTAAGACCCGCGTGAAACGCGGTGGTTCTGGCGGCGGCCGTGGTGGATTTACTGGTGGTGGCGCGGGTGATGTAAAATTCCCGAAATGGGTTTTTGCAGCGGCTGCGGTTGTTTTCTTGGGAATGTCCTCAATCTTTACCGTTCAAGGTAACGAGCAAGCTGTTGTCCTGCGTTTTGGTGACTATGTCCGCAAAGCTGGGCCGGGCCTTCACTTTAAATTACCTCTGGTCGAAACCAAGCAAGTCGTAAACGTCACCACACAACGTGAAACACAAGTCGGCGTCACCGCAAGAGGTAGTGATGTCTCCGAAGAATCTCTCATGCTGACAGGAGATGAGAATATTGTTGATATTGATTTTACCGTGCTGTGGGTCATTCGCGATTTGGAGGACTATCTCTTCAAAGTGGATCAACCTGATGATTTGGTGAAATCTGCTGCTGAGTCGGTCGTGCGTGAAATTATCGGTAAAAATGAATTGGACCCCATCATTACGACAGGTCGTCAGCAATTAGTCGGCACTGTTACGACGCAGCTTCAAACTTTATTGGACGAATATGAAGCTGGTGTATCCATTCAGGATGTTCAGTTCCAGAAAACGGATCCGCCAGCCTCTGTCGAAGATGACTTTTTGGACGTTGTGAACGCGGATCAAGAAGCCGAACGTGTTATAAACGAAGCGCGTGCCTATCGTAATAAGCAAGTTCTCGAAGCCGAAGGTACAGCGGCGCGCCTGATACAAGAAGCGGAAGGTTATAAGGACGCTGTGATTGCTGACTCACAAGGTGAAGCTGAGCGTTTTCGTCTTATTTATGAAGAGTATAAACTCGCACCGCGGGTGACACGCCAACGTATGTATCTGGAAACGATTGAAAATGTTTATAAAGATGCGGATAAAATTATCCTCGACGATAATGCGGGGTCAGGTGTCGTGCCATATCTGCCGCTTGATAAGCTGACGCGTCCCGGAGGAACCCAATAATGAATAATAATCGTCTTATTGCAGGGGCAATTCTACTTGCCATCCTTGTTTTCCTAGCCTCTTTGAGTATGTACACAGTGCGTGAAGATAAACAGGCGCTTGTGTTACGCTTCGGTGAACCCGTGCGGTCTGAAAATGCTTATAATAAAGAAGAAAACGCCGGACTGAAATTCAAATGGCCCATCATGGAAACTGTCCGCCAATATGACCGTAAGAACCTCGTATTGGATTTGAATTCTCAGTCTATTTTGGCATCTGACCAGGAACGTTTGATTGTTGATGCGTTTATTCGGTATCGTATCACTGATGTGCAAGGGTTTTATGAGCGATTTAACACGCGTGTTGCGGCTGAATTACAGCTTAAGAACATTCTCGACTCCCTTATTCGTGACACGTTAGGTGGCGTCGAAAGTCAGGAAATCATTTCCGGACAACGTGTAGATTTGATGCAAGCGATTGAAAACCGTGCCAATCAACGGGCTGAAGAACAAACCTTTGGCCTAAGAATCGAAGATGTTCGGATTAAGCGCGCTGATTTGCCCAATGAAAACGCTGTGCGCGTCTTTGAACGTATGGCTGCTGACCGACAGGAAGTATCAGCCGAGAAGCGTGGTCAAGGTGAGCGGGCGAACAGGACTATTCGAGCTGAAGCGGATAAAGAAGTTGAAATCCTTCTCGCTAATGCACGTAAGGAATCGGAAATCATTCGTGGTCAAGGCGATAAAGAGCGAAACCGTATTTATGCGGAAGCCTATAACCTTGATCCTGAATTCTTCGCATTTTATCGGTCTATGGAAGCCTATAAAAAAGGCTTGGGGCAGAGGTCTACTTACGTCTTATCACCCGACAGTGACTTCCTTGGATATTTAGATAATCAGAACGGCCCAAGAAGCCGTCGATAAAGCGCTAAATGAGTATCAGTGCCATCGTGCTCATCGCTATTGGCGGTGCGCTAGCGATTGAAGGGGCGGCTTGGGCGATTTTTCCGGGCGGCCTTCGCCGCATTTATCAAGATATGATTTCTCAAATGGGCGAAAGAGAATTGCATATCTCAGGTCTCTTATCTGTATTTTTCGGGATTATACTTTTGATGGTCGGAATTAATCTGCTTGCATAAGCCAAGTCACGGTTTTCTGACGTTATTGTAAGTCAAATTTTGCCCCTGTGCCGATACGGCCTCTTGGCAAACCTTCTCCAATGTCTAAAGTCATTGCATGATCAGAATTATTATTATGTCTCTGGCCTTTATGGCCTTGCTGTCGGTTCAAGCGATAGCACGTCCCGTGCCAGAGGGGTTTACGGAACTGACGAAACGCCTGAGCCCGTCAGTTGTTAATATTTCCACAGCGCAGACGATTGAAATCAACACAGAGGATGCTCCTGCTTTCCCTGAGGGTTCGCCCCTTGAACGCTTCAATGACTTTTTCGGTCGCGGTAACGATCGCGATGGACGTGTTTCCAAATCTTTAGGCTCTGGTTTCGTTATTGATAAAGAAGGGCATATCGTCACGAATAATCACGTGATCGAGGACGCAGACTTGATTGAAGTGACTTTCCCCGACGGGGATACATATGAGGCTGAACTGATAGGCCGCGACCCCGCGACCGATATTGCCGTTCTGAAAATCGATACAGGCAAGGATATGCCCTTTGTAAGTTTTGGCGACTCAGACAAAGCTGAAGTCGGGGAATGGGTTATCGCTATCGGTAATCCCTTTGGTTACTCAGGTTCCGTGGCAGCAGGTATCATTTCCGCCCGAAACCGAGATATCTCTCACGGCAGCTATGATGATTTCATCCAAACCGATGTGGCAATTAACCGAGGCAATTCCGGCGGCCCGCTCTTTAATATGGATGGTGATGTTATCGGAGTAAACACGGCTATATTGTCGCCTACAGGGTATAGTGTCGGGATTAGCTTTTCAGTCCCTGCTGAATTAGCGGATTCCGTTGTCGAGCAACTCATTGCTTTTGGCGAGACACGTCGCGGCTATTTGGGTGTACGCCCACAAAAAGTAAGCGTCAGTCTGGCGAAATCCTATGGGTTGGATGACACCTATGGCGCACTTATTACCTCTGTTGTCGCGGATTCTCCTGCTGATAAAGCAGGCCTGCAAAAAGGAGATTTGATTACGGAAATTGGCGGCGAACGCCTTGAAAGTTCTCGTTTGCTCTCTCGCCGTATCGCCGATGCTCCGATTAACAAACCATTGGAAGTTAAATATATTCGCAAGCGCAAAGAAAGAACAGCCTCCGTATTGGTGGAGAGATTGAAAGAGCAGGTCACG
Organism: uncultured Algimonas sp.; assembly: GCA_964565335.1. Taxonomy (GTDB): domain Bacteria; phylum Pseudomonadota; class Alphaproteobacteria; order Caulobacterales; family Maricaulaceae; genus Litorimonas. Next base: position 8,122 of record CAZMEN010000042.1, read on the forward strand.
GAAGAAGAGAAGGCGCGCCGCGAGCAAGAGGAAAACGCGGCAGATCGCTCCGTTAATGGTATTTATGTCGAGGCTTTGACAGATGAAACACGCGCGAAATACCGTATCGATTCAGTCATTAAAGGCGTTCGCGTTGTGAAGGTTGATAAACGCGCCGCGGCGAGCGGAAAGATTCTTGTTGGCGATATCATCGAAGAAGTCGGTTTCGAGGCCGTTGTTTCCCCTAAAGCGTTTGAAGACGCTGTTGAAGCATCTAAATCGTTCAATTCCCCTGTGACGTTTTTAATCAATCGCGGCGGGAATTATATCTTCTATGCTTTGGATGTTACGTCTTAGCCAATTTCTTTAAATTCACTGGCGTGATAACCTTGGAAGAATAGAGCTGTCCGTAAATCCGTGTGATTTATAGCGCAATGCGCAGCGGCCGCTACCGCAGGCTTGGCATAATAAGCAATACCCAGACCCGCAGCCTGTATCATGGCGAGATCATTTGCGCCGTCGCCGATTGCGACGGCATTCTGCGGACCGACTAAGCCTCGCGAATATTGGTTCAAACGCTCTAATTTGGCCTCGCGGCCCAAGATAGGCAAGGCGACAGTGCCCGTCAGCGCATTTCCGTCATCCAGCAGGATATTCGCATGATGATGTTCAAACCCAATGGCTTTGGCCACACGAGAAGAGAAAAACGTAAAACCACCAGATACAATAACAGTCTCTGCGCCATTGACTTTCATTGTTGCGCAGAGCGTTTTAGCGCCAGAATTGACTTTGATCCGTTGGTCGAAACAGCGTTGTAAATCTGCAATGGGAAGGTCCTTGAGCAGGGCGACACGGTCGGTCAGAGCCCCTTCAAACCCGATTTCACCGCGCATGGCCCGCTCTGTAATCGCGCTGACCTTATCTTTGAAACCTGCGAAATCCGCTAGTTCATCAATGCATTCCTGCCCAATAAGGGTAGAATCCATATCACAAATCAAAAGACTCTTCTTGCGCCCCTGAGCTGGTTGCAGACAGAAGTCAGCGTTCACCTTGTTATATCTCAATGCATTAGCGATTTGCTCTTTGGAGACAGTTTGAGGGCAAAGACCTTCCGCTGCAATTCCTTCGGATAAGGATTTAACCGCGGTCAATTCAAAGGCAGAGACTAAACCCGCCAACTGCGCCGCATCCTTTTTAGGAAGGACAAGAGTCAAAATTTGGTTTAACGCGTCAACCATGTTAGTCGTGCTCCGAATAAACTGGGTTGCTCATGAAAGCTGCCCCGTGAAAGTCGTTCTGTGAGACCCGTTTTGTGTATTGCAGGGCCAACAGCCAGCGGCAAGAGCGCAGCGGCATTGGCATTGGCAAAAGCTGTTGATGGCGAAATAATCAACACAGATGCCCTTCAAGTGTATCGCGATATTCGGATATTGTCGGCCCGCCCGACAGAGGATGATATGCGGTCTATGCCGCATCATCTCTACGGGGTTGTTGATGGTACCACGCATTTCTCCAGCGGGCATTTCGTGCGGCAGGTTATGCCGATTGTTTTGAATGTTCTGGCTCGACGGAAAGTGCCAATCCTCGTGGGCGGGACAGGTCTTTATTTCAAAGCGCTCTTTGACGGTCTCGCCCCGGTTCCTACTATTGAACCACAACTTATAAAGCAGATAGACAATCAAATTCGCGAAGAAGGGATAGAGGCTGTTTTGGAAGAAGCCAAGGCGCTTGACCCTGTCGGCGTATCCCGTCTTTTAGGTCATGACTCGCAAAGGCTGACGCGTTTGTTGAGTGTGGTAAAGCAAACCGGGCGTCCGTTACATGAGTGGCAAAATCAAAATCGACCTGAAGTTCCTGCCGGGCAAGCTATGCGATTTTTAATACTGCCGCCGAGGGAAACATTGTATGCCAAAATTAATGAACGGTTTGAGAGAATGGTAGAGCAGGGCGGCATGAACGAGGCCAAAAATGTTTACGCGCAATATGGCCATAAGACGGACTTGCCAATGTTAAAGGCAATTGGTCTGTCACACCTCCTGCGCCATTTGGGCGGCGAATTGAATTATGTCAGCGCTATAGACCTCGCCAAGCGCGATACACGCCGTTTTGCCAAACGACAAATGACATGGTTTCGGAATCAGTGTCGGGATTGGACACATGTCGAGGCTATAGATGTCAAAAATACAGCCCAATTTGTGAACCAGTGGTCTTCAACATGAAGCTGTCTCCTTCCTTAATTTTCGCGCTTACCTTGTCACTTGTCTTACTCTGTGTTCTGGTCGGCGGCCTCAGCGGTGGTGCGATTGATTTTGACGCTGTTCAATCCTTGATGGGGCAAGTTCAAGAATCAAAAACCGCCATATTCATCGTGATTTTTATTTTCGTAACGGGATCCTTTTTGGGTGCGCCGCAATGGGCTTTAATCACAGCCTGTGTTGTGGGTTTTGGACCGCTCTTAGGCGGGTTTTATGCTTGGGTGGCGACATTATGCTCCGCCAGCGCCAATTTCTACCTTGCAAGGTTATTAGGTCAGAGGCGGTTGAGCCGTTTACAAGGGCCAAGGCTAAGCCGTATCTTGGCGCGAGTTGAACGAAACGGCATGTTATGGAGTTTTGTCGTTCGTCTTGTCCCGACGGGCCCTTTTATTTTGGTCAACTCTGCGGCGGGTCTATCAACCATTCGGTACCCAGCATTTTTGGCGGGAACGGCCTTTGGAATTATTCCAAAAATATTGGTAATGGGGCATATTGCGAAAGGTAATTTTGTCGGATTAGACGGAAAGATTATTTCGCTTATATTTATTGGGTTGGCTATTTTGGCTATTGTGATGACCTTTTGGTTTCAAAAAACCGTCCACCAAAAAGGTCACAAGGTCTAAGGTAAATTCGGGGTATTACTCCACTCTAACGGTTATAACGGTTTAGTCTGAGCCAATCTTTTTTGGGGCGTTCATAGAGTTGGTCGAGAAACTCTAATTGTAATCCAATTGGCTGATAATGCGGGCTGTTCCACATCATCGCAATGCCGCTTCGCTTTTCGGGATCGAATAAAATAAGTGCGCGATAACCCTCAACACCACCGCGATGCCCAACCACTTTGTGTCCATAATAATCATAAGTGCGAAACCCCATTCCGTAATGGGCTTTTTTTAATCCGCCGAAACGTCGGTTCATATAACGTTGTTCGCGCAGAGTGGAAACACGCGGCGTTTGCAACACTTGCTGAATGGCTTCTTGCTTGGATAGTGTGTCCGTATCGGCATCTGGCATTTGACCAATCATCCATCGCGCCAGATCTGTAACAGAAGAATTGACACCAGCCGCTGCCGGGACGCGGTAATAGGTCGGCTTAACAGACCTATAGGGTCTACCATATTTCGTATGAGGCTTAGCCCAGCTTTTTGATTGTCGTAAGCCTTGAAGGCTGACACTCGCTGAGGTCATACCAAAAGCGTCAAATATATTTGTCTGAGCAACAGATTTATAGGGTAGTCCCGTCAAGGTTTCGATAATCTCGGACGCCGAGTCATAAGCCACATTCTGATAGCTGTGACAGGTGGCGGGTGCGCAATTATATCTGAGCTTACCAAGCTTCTGCCGTGTCTCTTTTGCGCTACGGCCATTCTCTATATGCCCGTCATAAGCATTCGGCACGATACCCACTTGGTGCGCCAATAAATGCGCTACTGATATATTGACCTCATCAGGCGGCAAGTGGAGGGAGTCTGTAAAATCCTCTACCGCATCATCTAATGAAATCTTATTATCCGCGGCCATAGAGACAAGCAGATAGGCCGCAATGCCTTTTGAGACGGAAGCCCAACGAAAGACTGTGTCTGCGGTAACTTTATCTCCGCTGCCGCGCCGTGTTTCGCCGTAACCTTCCGCAAATGTAATCTCTCCATTCTCGACAATTGCGACGGACAGCCCTGTCATAGGCAGTCTTTGCATCAGTAGTTTGGCGCGCTTATCCAGATAGCTTGTGTCCACTATTTGTGCGGATTTGGACTGTGTAGTTACTTTTGTGGAAGTGTCTGTGACAATTTTCACAGGGGTCTCTGCCAAGGCGTGAAAGGATTGAGCTAAATTAGGCTGCGCCACTGAAGGCGGCGCAGTTAACGCGGATATAAATGTTACGCTCATCACTAATGTTGAGAGTCGGTGCGTCATTACAGCCCGTTCAACTTTTGGACGGTAGGCGTTTGGGGGACAATCGCATGACTTTTGACGGAGGAAAACCCTGCGCCCACGGCTGTATCTTTACGAAATTGTATCATCTTGCCCCGTTTTGTCTTACTATTATTAACTAAGCATTATCCATGCCAATAATGCGCCTCCCAGAGCTAATCGATAGAGCATAAAGGGAAACATGCCAATTTTGCTAATCCATTTCATAAAGAGTGAAATACACGCAAAGGCCGCGATGAAAGACAAAAAAGCCACCCACAGGCCGTCAGTGAGCGATGCCCCTGCCAATTCAGTGGCGTCGGCGGTTGTTAGGCTGTAAAGGGCGAATAGCCCGCCTACGCCGATAATTGGCAGGCTCATTAACATTGAAAAGCGGGCGGCTTCCACGCGGGTGAAGCCCATAGCACGGGCGGCGGTCATTGTAATGCCAGACCGGGACGTCCCCGGAATCAGCGCAACGGCTTGAGCTAAACCTAATCCAAACGCGCCTTTCCATGTCAGGTCTTCGGTGACGCGCGTTTGTTTGCCCCAAATATCTGAGAGCCAAAGAAGGATACCGAAAAATATCGTTGTGAAGGCGATAAGAAGTGGCGAACGTATCATTTCATCATAGCCACCAAATCGTAAGAATGCTCCGAAGAGTAGAGCGGGAGGCGTCGCAATGATGAGGTTAAGGGCGAGAATCGATTTTACATTCAGTTTAACCCGAACCAAATCCCAAAGCCCTGTGAAGATTGCGCCTACGTCTTTTCGGAAATAAGCCATGACGGCGAAAAGCGACCCAAAATGCGCCATAACATCAATCAGGGGGCCTTGATCTTGCCATCCCAATATCTTGGCGGGCAAAATCAAATGCGCTGAGCTTGAAATAGGTAAAAACTCGGTCAGGCCTTGAATTATGGCTAGGAGTGTGAGGTGAAGCCAAGACATTATCTATCCCTTAATATTTTGGGTGATGCGAACCTTTCGGCGGTAAGGCGATATGGCCTAAACTTCAACGAAAAACAGGGACTTTCATGCGGCGTTATGATTTTATTCGTCCTAAATAGGTGAATTTTATTCTATCGTAATAAACTTGGTTTTTGGATGCGTGAAAGCGGCGTTTAAAATAGGGTTTAATTACAAGGGTTTGCGCGGTTGAAAGCTTGTTGGTTTTTCATATAATATCAAAAATTGACAAATTGTCGCATCTTGAATCCAGCAAACTTCCTGTATAGGCAGGGCATTAGTAAGGCTTGAGCGCCTCCGCTTGAGTGAATATGGGGTAGAACCGCTATGGCAACGTCTAATAAAATGCTGCAATTTATTCGTACCGAACGTGACATGCCGAAAAAACGTGATGCAAATGACCGGCGTGAAGATTTTTTGGAAATCTACGGCGATTACATTGAGGTTAAAGCGCAAGAGCAAGCCTCGCGCTGTTCGCAATGCGGCGTGCCTTTTTGTCAAAACCATTGCCCGCTCGGCAATAATATACCGGATTGGCTCAAATTAACGGCGGAAGGACGCGTTAAAGAAGCGTGGGAAGTCTCCAGTGCGACTAACAATATGCCTGAGATTTGTGGGCGTATCTGTCCGCAAGATCGTCTCTGTGAAGGCTCTTGCGTGATTGAACAATCCGGTCATGGAACAGTGACGATTGGGTCTGTGGAGCGGTTCTTAACCGACACGGCTTGGGAAGAAGAGTGGGTCGAGCGGATCAAGCCCCGCCAAGAGCGCGGAGCCAGTGTCGGTATTGTTGGCGCAGGGCCTGCGGGATTAGCCGCAGCAGAGCAATTGCGAACCGAGGGTTGGCAGGTCACAATTTATGACCGTCATGACCGTGCTGGCGGATTGCTCATTTATGGCATTCCGAATTTCAAATTAGAAAAAGAAATCGTTCAACGCCGCACCAACCGGCTGGAAGAAAGCGGTATTGAATTTGTCATGAACTGCGATGTTGGCGTTGATGTTACTTTTGATAAATTAAGGGAAAAGCATCAGGCCGTGCTCATTGCGACCGGTGTGTATAAAGCGCGTAATTTGGAGTGCGACGGCAGTGATGCCGAGGGCGTCACAGCAGCTCTGCCGTTCCTGATCGAGAGCAATAAGCGCGGATTAGGCGATACAACTAAAGGCGAAACGGCAGAAGGTAAGAATGTTGTTGTTATTGGCGGCGGCGATACAGCGATGGATTGCGTTCGTACTGCTATTCGTCAGGGGGCGGAATCTGTGACCTGCCTTTACCGTCGTGATCACGCTAATATGCCTGGATCTCGCCGCGAAACCGCGAATGCGCAAGAAGAGGGCGTAAAGTTTGAATGGCTCGCATCTCCTCAGTCGATTGCCCAAAATGACGGTAAGGTTGCTGCAGTGACAACACACCGTATGCGGTTGGGCGCGAAAGATGCCTCTGGACGACAATCTCCCGTGATTTTGGATGGTGCGGATTTCAATGTGAAAGCGGATTTGGTTATTAAAGCACTGGGCTTCACACCAGAAGATATGAGCCTCTTGAGCGAGGAACTCGCTGTCACCCGTTGGAGCACGGTGAAGGTGAACCCTCTAACATTTGAAACTAATCTGCCCGGTGTTTATGCTGCGGGAGATATTGTACGCGGTGCGTCACTGGTGGTTTGGGCGATACGCGAGGGCCGCGATGCAGCGGCGCATATGCACACTTATTTGCGTAAACTGGAAAGCGCAGATTCTAAAGTGGCTGCGGAATAGGGGCCTTTGATGACATCGAAAATAAAAGGGAATTGCCTGTGCGGTGCGGTGGAATTTGAAACATCCCTACCAGGCCATATTGATGCCTGTCATTGCAAGACCTGCCGGAGTTGGAATGGCGGTCCTTTTATTGGAGCAGATTTCCGAGAGGGCATCACGTTCATAAAAGACGAGGGGCTTGTTTGGTATGAGAGTTCAGAATGGGCGAAGCGAGGGTTTTGTAAAACCTGCGGGTCTAGCCTGTTTTATCGCCTTAAAAGCGATCCCAATTTCTGGAGCATCGCCGCCGGCACACTAGATCTCCCCGAGGGCCTCACGCTTGGGAAAGAAATTTTTATCGACGAAAAACCCGATTATTACAATTTGGCCGGAGAGCAAAAACGGCTGACAGGTGCGGAAGCATTCGCAGAATTTACTTCAGGTGAGAACAATGAGTGATTGGCTAAATGACTTTGAGCAAAAGCGCGACGTCCTAATTGAGGCCAACGCCTATGATCCCGAACATGAGCGGGCGAATTGCGGCGTAGGTCTAGTTGCGTCTGTTGACGGAACACCGCGGCGTGATGTGGTCGAAAAATCTATTCAGGCATTGAAAAATGTCTGGCATCGAGGCGCCGTAGATGCAGACGGGAAAACAGGAGACGGAGCTGGAATTCGTCTGGATATCCCGCAAGAATTTTTCCGTGCGCAAGTCGAAGAAACGGGACACAAAGCCAGTTCTGCTAAGATTGCGGTGGGTATGATCTTCTTACCCCGTACGGATTTCAATGCGCAGGAAGCAGCTCGGACAATTGTAGAGTCTGAATTGTTGAAAGAAGGGTTTTACATTTATGGATGGCGGCAAGTCCCTATAAATATTGATATTATTGGTGAAAAAGCCAAGGCAACACGCCCCGCGATTGAGCAGGTAATGTTCCGCGACCCCAAAGGCCGTAAAGGCAATGCTTTAGAACGCGAGCTTTACATTGTGCGCCGACGCATTGAGAAGCGGGTGATTGCGGAAGCTATTCCGAGCTTCTATGTGTGCTCACTTTCTGTTCAGACGCTCATCTATAAAGGCATGTTCCTTGCGGAAGACATTGATAATTTTTTCACAGACCTAAAGGACGAGCGGTTTATCTCTAGGGCCGCGATTTATCATCAGCGCTATTCAACGAACACTTTCCCGCAATGGTGGCTCGCACAGCCTTTCCGTATGCTGGCCCATAACGGCGAAATTAATACGCTGAAAGCCAATCGTAATTTCATGAAAAGTCATGAAATCAAGATGGCGAATAGTGCTTTTGGAGAACGCGAAGAGGACGTAAAGCCTGTTATTCAAAAAGGCAGTTCTGACTCTGCGGCCTTGGATGCGGTTTTCGAATTATTAGTGAGGGCGGGGCGTACGGCCCCTATGGCGAAAACACTGCTCGTGCCAGAAGCTTATTCCAAGCGCGGTGATCTTATGCCTGAAAGTTGGCGCGCCCTTTACGAATATTGCAATGCCGTGATGGAGCCCTGGGATGGCCCTGCTGCTTTGGCGGCCTATGATGGGCGTTGGGTTATGGCAGGGCTAGACCGAAATGGTTTGCGGCCTCTGCGTTACGCGATTTCCGATAATGGGATTATCGCTGTGGGTTCCGAAGCTGGTATGTGTCCCATGGACGAAAAAGACATCATAAAAAAAGGCGCGCTGAAACCCGGACGCATGATTGCCGTCGATTTGGAAGAAGGAAAATTTTATTCCTCAAGTGCCATCATGAATGAGCTGGCGGATAAACGTCCTTATAAGAAGTGGTTGAAGAAAGTTGTTAATCTTGACGAAAAATTATCAGGGTCCGAACCTGCGCCTGCTTTAAGAGGTGAAGGTCTCGTGCGCCGACAAATGTCCTGCGGGCAGACTCTTGAAGACCAAGAGCTCATTCTGACTCCGATGGCGGAGACCGGGAAAGAGTCTATTGGGTCTATGGGAGATGATACGCCTCTCGCTGTTCTCTCTGACATTTATAGACCCTTATCTCATTACTTCCGTCAGAATTTCTCTCAAGTGACGAACCCTCCGATTGATCCCTTGCGCGAAACTCGCGTGATGGGTCTGAAAACGCGGTTTCGTAACTTGCGTAATATTTTGGCCGAAACCGGCAGCCAGACGAAAGAAATGTACGTCCTCGAAAGTCCGGTAATGACCAATGGGATGTACGGTCGTTTCAAAGAGATGGTGGGCGACAAACTGGTTGAATTGGATTGTACTTTTCCTGTTCCGAATGACTCGCAATCACAGGGCCGGGCTCTACGAGATGTTCTGCGTCGTATTCGTGAAGAAGCGATAGAGGCCGTCAGGAACGGGGCTGAAAATATCGTTCTGACAGATGAAAACACGAACCATGACCGCGCTGCGGCACCAATGATTTTGTGCACGGGCGCTGTTCAGACAGCCCTTTCAAATGATGGTTTGCGGTCGTCTTGCTCTATCTTAGTACGTTCCGCAGAGTGTTTGGATACACATTATTTCGCAGTGTTGATTGGTGCGGGCGCTACGGCCGTAAATGCCTATATGGCGCAAGACTCATTGATTGACCGCGTCGGTCGAGGGCTTCTTGATATGATCGCAGATGAAGCTGTTGCTCAGTATAAAAAGGCGATTGAATGCGGGCTTCTAAAAATTATTTCGAAAATGGGCATTTCCGTTATTTCGTCTTATCGCGGCGGGAATAATTTTGAGGCTGTCGGCTTGTCCCGTGCGCTGGTGGGAGCGAACTTCCCCGGTATGACGAGCCGTATTTCTGGTATTGGTTTGGCGGGCTTGGAAGCCAAAATACTTGAAATTCATGATAAATCTTATGACCCAGCTGTGGTGAGATTACCCATTGGAGGCTTGTATCGCGTCCGGTCCAATGGCGAGCGTCACGCTTATCAGGCCGATATGATTCATATGCTTCAAGAAGCTGTAGGCCGCGAGGACTATGAGCTTTATAAAAAATATGCCGAAGTTGTGAATTCTGCAAAACCGATACAAATTCGTGATTTGCTAGACATCAAGCCCGCAGGGAAAGCTTTGCCGCTGCATCGCGTGCAAAGCGTTAATGAAATCCGGCGGCGCTTTTGCACGCCAGGTATGTCTTTGGGGGCTTTGTCTCCAGAAGCGCATGGTACGCTTAACATTGCGATGAACCGTATTGGCGCGAAATCAGTGTCGGGTGAAGGCGGCGAAGATCGTGCGCGTTACAAACCACTGCCTAATGGCGACAATCCAAATTCTGCTGTGAAACAGATTGCCTCGGGCCGTTTTGGCGTGAATGCAGAATATTTGAACCAGTGCCGCGAGATTGAGATTAAAGTCGCACAGGGTGCTAAGCCGGGCGAGGGCGGACAATTGCCGGGCTTTAAAGTCACGGAAATGATTGCAAAATTCCGAAATGCGACACCGGGTGTGACACTGATTTCACCTCCGCCGCATCACGATATCTATTCTATCGAAGATTTGGCGCAGCTTATTTACGATCTGAAACAAATAAACCCCAAAGCTCGTGTTGCGGTGAAGCTTGTCGCTGCTTCTGGCGTCGGGACGATTGCTGCAGGCGTGGCAAAAGCGAAGGCGGATACAATCCTGATTGCCGGTCATAATGGCGGGACTGGCGCATCGCCGAACACGTCGCTTAAATATGCGGGCCTCCCTTGGGAGATCGGACTGTCCGAAGCGCATCAAGTTTTGACACTCAATAATCTTCGAGACGCGGTTACATTGAGGACGGATGGTGGCCTGAAAACAGGACGTGATATTGTTATCGCCGCGCTTTTGGGTGCAGAAGAATACGGTATCGGCACGCTCTCCTTGGTGGCCATGGGTTGTATCATGGTGCGTCAATGTCATTCCAATACGTGCCCTGTCGGGGTTTGCGTCCAAAACGAAGCATTGCGTGAGAAATTCACGGGGACGCCAGAAAAAGTCATCAACCTCATGACTTTTATCGCGGAGGAAGTGCGGGAAATTCTGGCCGAGTTGGGTGTTGAAACTCTGGATGAAATCATTGGACGTACAGATTTACTTGCGCAGGTGTCGCGCGGCGCCGAGAATTTAGATGATTTGGATTTGAACCCCATTCTTGCAAAAATCGATAATGCGCAGGTGAAAGACACGCGCCAAGAACGTGTCGAAGTGCCTGATACATTGGACATCCAAATTATCGCGGACGCGCAGCCGTTATTTGAGCGCGGAGAAAAAACCTACTTGACTTATGGCGTGCAAAATACGCACCGCGCTGTGGGCAGCCGCACAAGCTCCCATATTTATCAGAAGTTTGGCGCAGAAGGCGTGCCAGATGGTCAATTAACAATCCGCTTGCGCGGTTCTGCGGGGCAATCCCTAGGGGCTTTCGGTATGAAAGGCTTGCGCCTTTTAGTCGACGGTGATGCCAATGATTATGTCGGCAAAGGTTTGTCTGGTGCCGAAATTGTTATTGCGCCGCAAGGGCGAACAAAAATTGATGTCCATGACAGTGCTATTATCGGGAATACCTGTCTCTACGGCGCAACCAAAGGAAAGCTTATGGCTGCCGGGCGGGCTGGAGAGCGTTTCTGCGTTAGAAATTCAGGCGCGATTACAGTTGTTGAAGGGTGCGGGACAAATGGCTGCGAATATATGACAGGCGGTGTTGCTGTCATACTGGGTTCTGTCGGCGATAATTTCGGCGCAGGCATGACAGGCGGAATGGCCTATGTTTACGACGTTAAGGAAAAATTCGAAAAGGCCGTCAATCCGGACAGCGTGGTGTGGCAAAGATTGAGTTCCGAGCATTACGAAGAAGAATGCAAAGACCTTATTCGGCAACATGCTGCACTGACCGGGTCCGAATTTTCCGCGAAGCTCTTATCGGATTGGGAATTAGAGCGTGGACATTTCTGGCAAGTTATTCCAAAAGAGATGTTGAGCCGATTGGAGGTTCCTTTGGCAGAGGCGGCCGAATAAAGCTGCTTCGCCTTTCTTACTTTCTGGATTATGTCTTACGGTCCCGGCGAGGCGGGGATAGGTGAAGTGAAATCTCATCTTCGTCATGTTGAAACCTTATCATGGAGGCTTGCTCAGAATTAAATGTAAGTTCTGGGCTGGCAATCAGTTCGCATGTCGTGTCTTTCATTTGACAAAGTGAGACTTCGACGACGGATAAAATGCCGTCACCTTTTCTGACTTTTGCTGAGATTGTTATATCACCTTTGGGGTTGGGCACGATAAAGGTCGTTTCTTCTCCTTCGGTTCGGGTTATGGCCACGTTTATGGAGGTGTTTTGGATAAAGGCCCCTAATTGATAGACCTCCAAATGCGAATGGGATTGCACCATGAAATAAGTGCCAAGGTGTCCAATTAACAGGCCGCCAAGCCCCATTAATGCCAAACGCCCCCATTTCGGTTTTTGCGGCAGTCGATCTTTGTGTAAAGACATGTAACGATCAATTAAGCCACGTATTAATTCACTGACGCTTCGCCCCTCATCTTCAGCCATTTGCGCAAGGGCGAGCTTTTCCTCATGCGAGAGGCGAACTTCAATTTTTTCAGATTTTTTCATAATTTCATCTCCTATGGCTCGTGTAAAAACAATCGCGGCGGTCAGGCAAACAAAACCCTGTCAGGACATTTGTCTTTCTTGTCATGACGATGAATCTAGGTGTTGGTGGTTCTAGCGTCCGTATTTTTTAATAAATGTGGCCAAGTCGTCATAGAGCCCATCTTTATTCGCATGTTGTGCATAAGCCGAAGCCTGAGATAGCCATTCGCCCGTACTAGCGCGTACTTCTTGAATGGCCTCTTTGAAATGTTCCAAAGACAGAGGCGCTATGGAACCCAAATCGTCACTTTCTTCAATAGCATAATCCAGTGCTGTATCGACGATGCCGATGAGATCAGCACCTGAAAAGCCGGAGGTCTTGGCAATTATGGAGGCTAAATCTAAGCCTTCTGACACAGGTCGATCTTCTAATTGATTATTTAAAATAAAACGCCGCGCCAATTTATCCGGCGGAGGCACAAAAATGGTACGGTCGAACCGACCGGGTCGGCGAAAAGCTGAGTCCAGAGACCAAGGCACATTGGTCGCGCCCAAAAGAAGTACGCCGTCATTATCCGACTCAAATCCATCCATTTCCGTAAGCAGAGCTGAAACGGTAGTGTTGACACGGTGCATGTCGCCGAATTCCCGCTTTTGGGCGAGGGCTTCGACTTCGTCGAAAAAAACAACGACGGGTCTATTGTGGCGTGCACGGGCGAACATGTCGGCAATGTTCTTCTCAGAACTGCCGACCCAACGGTCGAGAATGTCGGATGCTTTAATGTTCATAAAGGTCGCGTTGCATTCATGGGCGAGCGCTTTGGCCAGCATCGTTTTACCGCAGCCGGGCGGCCCATACATCAAAACACCTCCGCCTGCGCGGCGTTTAAATTTTGCAAACAGCTCTTTTTTCAAAAACGGATTGATAATGCGGCGGCGCATTTGCTGTTTGACTTTTTCGAGCCCGCCTATGTCATCGAATGAGATTGTTTCGCCGCCAGCATGGGTTGAATTAACCGAAGGCGGTGTAATGCCGTCATTGGCGCTGGCGAGGCTGACGACATTATCAGGTAAATTCTCGCGCATTTGTGGGGCCCATTTGACGGCCAAGGCTTTGGCGTCTGCCTCATTTAGCAGCAAAACGATACGTTCTTTCAACTTCACGTCGGAATAACTGTTCGGGTCAATGCCGTCCAAACCGAAAGAAATAAGATCGCTATCGGGTGCTGCTTCCAGAAGAGCGACAAGACCTGAGAGCAAACCGGCCTGTCCAGGCGCACTTTGAACCACGGCTCTCATTTCTTGAATGGCTGTTTTGGAATCGATGCTGTCGCTCATATTGTTCTAATAATCCTGAGTGAAGTTGAAGTTTTGTTTTTTCCGCGCCCGGCTCATGCCCACATGCTGAAATCCGAAGAGAAGATAAATCGCGAAGCCGATATTTCCGAGGAGGATAAATGCGTTCAAAGCGGGTACATTCATATTCATTGCATCCATCGCTATCGGGACTATCATTGAAACACCGATTCCTAGTGCCATAAAGAGGTAATTGAAGGGAATGCGGATAAGCCACGGCAAACGCGTCGCTACGCTAGCGTTTAAAATGATAAATGTCATAGCGCCCCAAAATATCGGGATAAGCCCCAATGTTGCGACTACGACGACTTCATTATAAGCGGGCGCCATCGGAGGGTCGACTTCTTTGGCTTGTTTCGCCTGCTTCAAAGCTGTCGGAAGTCGCCCGGTGAGGACATTCGTTACGGCCAAAGCATAAAGTAAATCTGGAGCGTTTGGGGACTCCGCCAATGCCTCATTCATCATTTTGCGGGACGTATAAATATGTCCTGATTCCGCACGCGTGTCCGCCTCAAGGGTCTCCAGCCACTTCGGGTCAAAGTAACCTTTCTCTTTCGAGGCTTGTATGAGCTTTCTCGCTTTAGATGGTGGCCAGAAATGATAGGCGTAATATATCCGCGCTTGTTCAAGGTGGAATGGGTGGTTTCCTAACCTGTCCTGCAGTGTTTTGAAAAGCTGGGTCGCCTCTCGTTTTCGTTTTAACAGGCAAAGGGAGTGCAGTTGAAAAACGGCGGCATAGGGGCAATTTGGTAGTCGTTCCAAGCGCCAGAGGCAAAGCGCCAAAGCCTGTCCATAACTCTGATCCGCCAAGCGGACATCGTACAGCACCTCGAAAGCGTCTAAATTGTCATCTTGTTTTTTTAAGACCTGCTGCGCCAAGTCTTTGGCCCTATTGAGATTGCCGGCGCCGAGCATAGCCTGCGCTGTCAAAACTTTGGCTTCAATATCGTCTTCCACCTGCATATCTCCCTGTTAATGGCGATAAAAAGCTGGTTCCGCTGCGTCAAGTTCTGAGTTGGGCGAGTCCTAGCTGTAAGTGCGAATTATTCTCAATAAAGGGCAAGTTTGCCGCAGTAGAAAAGCTACATTTTTCCACGTAAACGAAGGTTGCAATCCTGTTGACCTGTCTCTAGGTTCCGCTCGATTATGAACAGTATGTAAGATGTGAGTCTCTAGCGCTACCGGACTCATTTTACTCAGATGTAAGAGTTCTCATGAACGACTTTTTGTTGGAATATCTTCCGGTCATTAT
>CAZMEN010000043.1:0-9637 GCA_964565335.1 uncultured Algimonas sp.
TTCACAGCTTGGGTTACAATATTTTCCAGTAATTCCTGACGGCCAGAAACTGGGTCTGGGGAGACGTTGCCTTTTAAGCAAGCCGCAGCCATATCGTCCAAGGACGCTTTTCCGGCCAGCATATCCGCGCCCATACCGCTCTGCCAGCCTGCGTAACGCTTATCCTTATTGGCTTGGAGCTGGTCTTTTTCGATCATCGCCGCCGCATTTTCCAAAGCGCGCGCTAAGAGATCCATCCCGCCAATATGGCCGTGAAATAAGTCTTCGGCGTCGATAGATTGACGTCGTACTTTGGCATCAAAATTCGACCCGCCTTTCTTAAAGCCGCCGCCTTTTAGGATATAATAAAGCGCCATGGTCGTTTCGCGCAAATCATTTGGGAATTGATCTGTATCCCATCCATTTTGCGGGTCTCCGCGATTGAAATCAATGGAGCCAAATATGCCGAACGCATTTGCCATTTCGACTTCATGCTCAAAGCTGTTTCCGGCTAACGTGGCATGATTAGGCTCAATATTGACGCCCACTTCTTTTTCCAAACCATATTGTTTTAAGAAGCCAAACACCGTGCCGACATCCCGGTCATATTGATGTTTGGTCGGCTCATGTGGTTTCGGTTCAATCCAGATATCACCTTCGAAACCGATTTTATGTTTATGCTCGACCACCATCGTCAGGAAACGGCCTAACTGTTCCATCTCTTGTCCGACATTTGTATTGAGAATGGTATCATAGCCTTCGCGGCCTCCCCATAGAACATAGCCTTGCCCGCCCAAACGTTTGGTCGCTTCCAAACAATGTTTGACTTGTAAGGCCGCGAAAGCGGCCACATCAGGATTGGGATTGGTAGACGCCCCCGCCATATAGCGCGGATGCGAGAACATATTTGCCGTGCCCCATAAAAGGCCAATATCACGGCCGCTCATTTTGGATTCGATTTTATCAATAATCACCGCAAAGTTTTCGACATGCTCTTTGGGGGTGTGCGCTTCGGCCATAACGTCCACATCATGGAAGCAGAAATAGGGATTGCCCAAACGATCAAAGAAATCAAAAGCGGCGTCTAATTTCGCGTCTGCAGCGGCTTGGTCATTTTTCGCGCCATGCCACGGGCGGTTAAAGGTTCCGCCGCCAAAGACGTCAAACCCGTCCCAACAGAAATTATGCCAATAGCACACCGCTACGCGTAAATGCTCGGCCATGGTTTTACCCATCACGGTCTTTTCGGCGTCATAATATTTAAACGCCAAAGGATTGGCGCTGTCTTTGCCCTCGAATTTAATTGGGTCGATATGATCGAAATATCCGCTCATTGTGGAAATCCTTTAATTTAAATCTTTTGTCGCTTGGTAGAGTTTTGAAAATACGGCCCGGCGCTCTTGGTAAAGATCGCGCATTTCGGCATTCGGCTCTATCACATGGTCAATTTCAGGGGCGTGGCAAACCTCCATCCGGCCTTCACCGCTTACGCATAAACGCGCCAATCGAGCTGCGCCGAAAGCCGGGCCAATGGCGGAGGCTTTGCGGTAAGTCAGCGGCAAGTTCATCGCGCTGGCAATAATCTCGCCCCACCAAAGCGAACGCGAGCCGCCCCCAATAACAGATAAGTTTGAAATTTCTGCGCCCGTTGCTCTTAGGACATCGACCCCATCGGCAAGCGCAAATGCGACGCCTTCCAAAGCGGCCTGCGCCATAGACAGCGGTGTATCTTCATGGGTCATACCAAAGAAAGCCCCTCTTGCAGTTGGGTCATTATGCGGGGTACGCTCGCCCGACAAATAGGGCAGAAAATACGCCCCGCGCCCCGGCGTTTTGGAATCGGCCGTTTGTTCGTAAAGCGCAGCCTCTGAATCAAAGCCCGCAATACGCGCGACAAAATCTACGGCGCTAGCGGCAGAGAGTATGACGCTCATCTGATGCCAGAGATTAGGGAGCGCGTGGCAGAATGTATGCACAGCGCCATTTGTATTGGGGCGGTATTGATTATCGGCCAAAAAGACGACGCCTGATGTCCCCAGAGACACAAAACCCTCGCCCGGCTTCACCACGCCGGCGCCGACCGCGCCCGCCGCATTATCGCCGCCGCCTGCCGCAATCGGCACTTGCGGCATGCCCCACTCATCCGCCACTTTTGCGCTAAGTTTGGCCGTCGCGTCACAGCCTTCAAAAAGCTCTGGCATGTGGCTTTCATTCAAAGCTGTGAGCGCCAACATATCGTCTGACCAGTCCCGCTTTGCGACATCGAGCCAAAGCGTCCCCGCACTATCAGATAAATCAGACGCGTAAGCGCCGCTCATCAGAAAGCGGACATAGTCTTTTGGGAGTAGCACTTTTGCGATGCGTTTAAAGTTTTCAGGCTCATGCTCGCGCATCCAATGAATTTTTGGCGCGGTAAATCCCGGCATGGCGAGGTTACCGGTAATATCCGTCAAACTCGGAAGGGCTTTGGTCATGGCCGCGCAATTATCGCCGCTCCGTCCGTCATTCCATAAAATGGCGGGGCGAATGATGGCGTCATTCGCGTCTAAACAGGTCGCGCCGTGCATTTGCCCCGAAAGGCCAATCGCTTTCACGCTCCGCCGCGCGCGGCTATCGAGCTTTAAAACGGCTTCGCACGTGGCCCGCCACCAATCTTGCGGGTCTTGTTCTGACCAGAGCGGTTTGGGCCGCGACACGGAGAGCGGCGCACTCGCTTGGTCAATGACGGTCTGAGCGTCATCAACCAGTACGGCTTTAACGCCGGACGTTCCAATATCGATCCCCAGATACATAGGGCTTATTCCACCGTCAGTGTAACAGTTTTCACGTCGCGGGAACTCTTGCCGACCATGATGTCAAATTCGCCCGGCTCGACTACGCGGTCCATATCTAGATTATAGAAACGTAGCGCCTTTGTGGTGATAGGCAGCGAAACCGTTTTGGTCGCGCCCGGCTCCAAACTTACACGTTCAAAACCCTTAAGCTCTTTAACAGGACGGGTGACGGAGCTGACCTTATCGCGAATATATAGCTGTACAATTTCATCTCCCGCGCGGTCACCTATATTCGTCACGCTCACAGAGACAGACGTTTCCCCATCAGTCGCAATCGTGGGGGAGGATAGAACGGGCTCCGATATTTCAAAGTCTGTGTAGCTCAGCCCCTCGCCGAAGACATAAAGCGGAGAAGCGTCAGCGAAAGCATAGCCGCGCCGCGCTGTCGGCTTATGATTATAAAAGGCCGGGATTTGGCCAACAGTCCGCGGGACGGAAACCGGCATTTTGCCCGATGGGTTGGCGTCACCGAATAACAAGTCGGCAACAGCCGTCCCTGTTTCCTGACCCAAAATCCAACCATATAAAATTGCATCCAAATTATCTTCGACATTCACCAGAGATAGCGGACGTCCGGATATGATAACGGACACTATCGGCTTACCCGTTTCGGCCAAGGCATCGACCAATTCTTTTTGTTCGCCGATTAAGGTAATATCATTGCGGTCACCGGGATGCGTTTCTGACCACGCTTCGCGCGAGGTCGACTCATCGCCTCCAATCGCCAGAACGACAAGGTCGGCAGTCTTTGCCAAGGCTACAGCCTTTGCAATGTCGCGGCGGTTGACGTCGGGGTCGATGAGATTGACGTTATCATCCCACCAAGAGCGATTATCAGTGAGCGTTACGCCTTGCGCATGAACGACATCAATCTCGTCGCCGACTTTGGTCTCGATGCCGTCTAATATGGAAATTGTTTGACGAGGTTCATCCGAATAGCCTCCCAGAACAGTAATCGCCGCATTAGGGCCGATGACCGCAATGCGTTTATATTTGGACTTATCCAAAGGGAGAATATTATTGTCATTCTTTAAAAGAACAGCAGCTTTGCGGGCGGCTTCCTCAGCCAAATCACGTGCTTCCTGATTGCCTGTAATCGTCTCGGCATAGTCAGGGTCCGCATAGGGCGTATTAAACAGATTAGCCCTCATTTTCATTTCCAGAACACGGCGAACGGCTTGGTCCACAAAAGCAATATCATACTCTCCCGCTATGATTTTGTCTTTTAATTGATAGAAAGCGACACCGTCAGGGAGTTCTAAATCAACACCGCTTTTGAGCGATAACGCCCCCGCATCGGCAATGTTATCGACAATCGCATGACGCACATTTAATTCATTAATCGCGAAGTAATCAGCGACAACTGCGCCGTCAAAACCCCATTCCTCTCGCAGCACATCATTTAATAACCAGCTATTGGCATGAGACGGTACGCCGTCAATTTCATTATAAGACGCCATAACAGACGCGGCATTAGCCTCTTGAACGGCGGCTTCAAATGGCGGGAAGAAACGCTCATAAAGCTCGCGTTCAGACACTTGGCTCGGCCCGACATTCATACCGCCTTCGGGTTGGCCATGACCCGTCATGTGCTTGAGCGTTGCCACAACTTTATCATCGGCGATCGGAAAACTATCGCCTTGAAAGCCTTTCACGGCCGCAACGCCCATACGCGACACAAGATAAGGGTCTTCGCCGTAGGTTTCTTCGATGCGGCCCCAACGCGGGTCGAGCGCAATATCGACCACGGGGGAGAGCACATGATGCGCCCCGCGCGCGCGAATTTCGCGGGCCGTAACAGAGTAAACCTCTTGCACTAAATCCGTATCAAAGGTTGCGGCCAGCGCAATCGATTGCGGAAAGCTCGTCGCCTGATAGGCCTGAAAACCATGCAGGCCTTCTTCATGGAACAAGGTCGGAATACCGAGGCGCGTCTCTTCGATATGCCATTTTTGAATGGCGTTTATGAGGTTTGCCGTATTGGCCGGGTTCCGTCCTGTCAGGCTCCGCACGACGGTGGAATCGTTCACGCCTTTGCGTTCCGGCTCGGCTTCCATACCTTGGGTGTCCTGCGGGCGGGCAAAACAACCAATGCCGTGCGGGAATTCGGCGTTCATCTTTTCAGGGTTAAAAGACCCGTCAGTCTCAATGACTTTTTTCTTATCAAACCAAATACAAGAAATTTGCGCGAGTTTTTCATCCAGCGTCATTTCGGCCAGCAATTCATTCACGCGATCATATGAGGATTGCGTAACGATTGCAGGTGAAGCATTCTTTTTATCTTGTGTATCAGAGGCCGCGAAGCAGCCTGCCAATAATGCGGTTGCGCCGATTGCGCTCAAAAAAGTTGTCTTGAGAATAGAGGCTCGAAATGTCGACATAATAATCCCCGAATTGATGGCGACGGATCTATGAGATATAGCCTGTCTTATTGCCCTTGATTTTAACGAGCGATAAGACATAATGACAACGTTGTCAAAACAATTCCCAAAGGCGCTACCCAGTATATGGCCACTATTATCGACATAGCGAAAGAAGCGGGCGTGTCCTTTAAAACCGTCTCCCGCGTCATGAACGGCGAAACGGGCGTTAAGCAATCAACACGGGACAAAGTGCTGAAGACCGCCAAAGACTTAAACTATATCACCAATGTCGCAGCGCGTAATTTGCGATCAAAGAAGCCGAACACGATTGCGCTTTTCATTAACAATCCCAGTCAAAGCTATAGTCAGAGCGTTCAATTAGGCGCGCTAAAAGGCTGTCAAAGTAATGGCTTGTTCTTGCGCCTTTATGAAACCACGCAATCCAGTGAAATTATCTCTCTGGCGCAGCAAAGCACTCAAACCGATAGCCACATTGCAGGCTTTATCCTCGCCCCGCCTTTGTCTGATGATATTGCTCTGCTCGAAAATTTGGAAAAAATAGGCTTGCCCTTTGTACGGCTGGGCACTGAACATCCCGGCGCGGGCGGCATAAGGCTGAGCATAGACGATCACAAAGCGGCTAAGGACGTGACAGAACACCTAATCGCTTTAGGGCATAAGAATATTGCCTTTATAAAAGGCCCATCAGATTACAGAGCCTCTCAATTACGGTGGGCTGGGTTTCAAGCGGCCTTGGCAGAGGCAGGGCTCCCGCTTAACCAAGCACTCATCGCCCAAGGCGATTTCTCTTATGCTTCAGGCATTGAAGCCGCCGAACGCCTCTTGACGCAAGACAGTTTACCCACGGCCATTTTTGCGGCCAATGATGATATGGCAGCCGGCTGTCTGGCGGCCGCCTATAAATGCGGAATACGCGTTCCAGATAAGTTGAGCCTCGCAGGGATAGACGACTCGCCCATTGCGACTTGTGTCTATCCGCCACTGACAACTATCCGCCAATCTATGGCTGATATGGTTGAAAAAGCCGTTGAGCAATTAAGCCGTCTCTCCGTATCCGAGAAAACCACGCTCATTCTCCCCCATCAACTCATCCAACGGCAATCGACAGCGCCTTTACGATAAGACGAATAGCCGCGAGATTCCCTTTTTTGGGGCTAATGTAACAAAAAGCCCGATTGACACCGCTGTCATTATGGCAGATTGTCAAGATTAAGGTGCGTGAAGCACTGGGCAGTTATAAAAATTAAGGGGAATATTTCATGTCAGAGATAAAGGCGCCTGCGGGCGAGAAGGGGAATTTCGGATTTATTATCCTGATTTGCCTCGTGGCCACGTTAGGGGGTTTTCTATTCGGATTTGATAGCGGCGTTATTAACGGCACAGTCAAAGGGTTGGACGAAGCTTTTGGCGCGACCAATTTTGCTAGCGGCTTTAATGTGGCTTCTATGCTGCTCGGTTGTGCCGTCGGCGCATTCACGGCGGGTTGGTTGTCTGATAAATTTGGACGCCGGAATATGATGATGGTTGCCGCGGTGTTTTTTCTTGTTTCCGCTTGGGGCTCAGGGATTGCGACAAGTTCCGGCAGCTTTATCATTTACCGTATCATTGGCGGGTTGGCTGTTGGTGCAGCGTCTGTCATGGCGCCGACCTATATCTCTGAAATCGCCCCGGCCCGTCTTCGCGGCGGCTTGGCGTCTCTTCAGCAAATCGCCATTGTTGTCGGCTTAACGGCAGCCTTCTTCTCTAACTATTATTTAGCGGGAGCCTCAGGCGGCGCGACAGCAGAGTTTCGCGGAACCGAAACATGGCGCTGGATGTTCTGGGTTGAAATCGCGCCAGCGGCTTTATTCTTAGTGCTTCTGTTCTTCATTCCGAAAAGCCCCCGCTACCTCATGGCCAAAGACGATGAGAGCGGCGCGCGCAAAACGTTGAACAAATTATTTGGCGGCACAGTTGCAGAACGTAAGATTGCTGAGATTAAAGACTCATTTCTCTCGGATCATAAGCCAAGGCTCTCTGATTTATTTAATGGCGGAAAATTGCGCCCCATCGTGTGGGTCGGTATTGGCCTCGCCGTTTTCCAACAACTCGTCGGCATTAACGTCATCTTCTATTACGGCGCTGTGATGTGGGAAGCCGCAGGCTTTACTGAAGCGGATGCCTTGAAGCAAAATGTCTTTATGGGCGTCATGTCAATTTTTGCGACAGGCCTCACCGTCTTCCTAATTGATAAATTCGGCCGCAAGCCTTTCTTAATGATCGGCTCCATCGGTATGGCGATTATGCTCGCCGTTGTCGCATGGTCTTTCGGGACGGGCGAACTTGTTGACGGTAAGTTAGTCTTGAGCGACTCCATGGGCCGCACGGCGCTATATGCGGCGATGGCTTATGTCTTCTTCTTTAATATGACGTGGGGTCCTGTCATGTGGGTCTTGCTTGGCGAGATGTTCCCGAACCAAATTCGGGGGTCTGCTCTAGCGGTTGCCGGTCTATCTCAATGGCTCGCAAACTTTGTCGTAACTATCACCTTCCCTTGGATGCTGGCCAATCTGGGTTTGTCCGTCTCCTTCTTCATCTATTCAGGATTTGCGTTTATCTCTATCCTCTTTGTGAAAATGGCGGTGAACGAGACCAAAGGCAAAGAGCTGGAAGAAATGATCGGCTAACGCCCTCATTCATATCAAAAGTTAAAACGCAGCGAAATGTCGCTGCGTTTTTTTTATGCCCGATAAGACAATCAGCCAATTATACGTAATAGAATATATACCAATATAAGTTACGCCAATAATCCATTGTATTTATCATAGTGCATTTATTTCTAAGGGCCTGACCCATAACGTCAAAAGTGAAACATACACCGCGTAAAAATAGCAGCAAAAGTGAGCCAAGCTCGCGCCTCCCTATTTTTACCGCGCTCTTTATCAGCGTGATTACGCTGCTCTGTGTCTATGCCTTATGGACGCAAATTAAAGACCAAGAAGATCAAGCCATACGCACAGTCTTTAACGAAGAAGTCTCTTTGTTAAGCAATGCCCTTGGTTCGGAACTCAATTACGGCGTTACAGCCGTTGAGCGCATGGCGAAACGGTGGAACCGAAGCGGCGGCACGCCATATGAAGCTTGGGAAGAAGATGCCTTAGCCTATATCGATTCGTTTCAAAGCCTCACATGGGTTGGATGGATTGACAGGAACCTCATCATTCAGCGACGCGTACCATCAGAGGGCAATGAAAACGTTATCGGGAGAAGCATTGATTTCGACAGCCCGCGAAGAGAAGCCTATCAGCTGGCAAGAGAAACCAATCGAGCAACTGTCACCCCGCCGCTAGATTTGGTGGATGATGAGCGCGGTATGATTGTCTTCGTTCCCCTGACAACCAATGGAGAGTTCGATGGTTATCTCGCGGGGGTATATAGCACAGATAAATTTCTAAAATCAGACCTCTGGCAAGGCGTGCTTAGAAACATTAATCTGCGCATCACGGACGGAGAAGAAGTTTTAATTGCCGCCGATGAAGACTACGCGAATAATTCCAAATGGGAACGCGTTGTAAATATCTCGGCTTTAAACCGAAACTGGACAATGACCGCCTCTCCCAAGAAAAGCCTCATTGACGCAAATTCTTATCAGCTCTCCAGCGTTACCCTTATCCTCGGGGGTCTTTTAGCCTTGCTCACAGGCTTTGCGACTTATGCGGCCCTCCATTTGCGAGAGCAGAACACGCAATTAAAGGAACAGAGATTATCGCGTCTAAGGCGGGAAAAAGAAAAAGACGTTCTGGTCGATAAGCTGCTCCACTCCAATGAGGAATTAGCGCGGTTTGCTTATATTTGCTCGCATGACCTGCAAGAGCCGCTGCGGATGATTCGAAGTTTTTCTCAGAGACTACAGATGCATCTGGGAACGACATTAGAGACAGATGAAAAAGGTCAGAAGTATTTTCGTTTTATTACGGACGGGGCGGAGCGCGCGCAGACCCTAATTCAGGATATATTATCCTACTCTCAACTCGACCAAACCACTAAACCGCTAGAGGCGGTGGATTTAAATAATCTGGTCAAAACCATTGCCGAAAATGTAGACCTTCATCATCCCTCACAAGACCGCGTTATCGTGTCTTATGATAAACTGCCAATTGTGCACGGCAATAAAAGTCAGCTTTATCAGCTCCTCCAGAACCTTGTGAATAACGGACTGAAATACCAAGCGCCGAATGCGCAGGCGAAAGTCCATATTAGCGCCATAGAACTGTCAGGCGCTTGGGAATTTACTGTGATTGATAATGGCATCGGGATTGCCCCGGAATATCAAAACCAAATCTTCAACGTCTTTAAGAGGCTGCATCGCCGCACTGAATATTCAGGAACGGGCATTGGCCTTGCTATCTGTAAAAAAGTGGTGGAGCGGCATGGCGGCGAAATTTGGGTGAAGTCTGAAGA
>CAZMEN010000043.1:9737-23081 GCA_964565335.1 uncultured Algimonas sp.
TGGCGCAAAGGCCCGCTCAAATCATGGGAGACAATATAAGCAAAATCTTCAAACTCTTCTTCGAGAGCCGCCAATTTGCGCTTTAAGGCCTCAATGTCATCCGTATCAGGCATCAATGAGAAGGAACTTTGGGCAAACACACAATATCGACCCAGAAATTTTCGATTTGTTGGACAACTTTCATAAACTTCATCGCATCAACCGGTTTGACGATATAGCAATTGGCTTGAAGTTCGTAAATTTCATGAACATCTCTGTCCGACTCAGAACTGGTCAAAACTATCGTGGGAATCAGGCGAAGGGCTTTATCACTTTTTATAGCCTGTAAAACATCGCGGCCATTAATGCGCGGCAGGTTTAAATCCAGCAGGATTACATCCGGTGTTGGGGCGTCTTCAAACGCTCCCCTCTTAAATAAAAAGTCTAAGGCTGTTTCTCCATCCTCTGCAACATGAAGGTTATTGCGTAGATGCGCGTCTTCAAACGCCTCTCTCGTCATCTCGATATCGCCTTCATTGTCTTC
Source organism: uncultured Algimonas sp. (assembly GCA_964565335.1). Taxonomy (GTDB): domain Bacteria; phylum Pseudomonadota; class Alphaproteobacteria; order Caulobacterales; family Maricaulaceae; genus Litorimonas. The sequence goes on from CAZMEN010000043.1 coordinate 10,261, forward strand.
GACGAGAAGAATTTCAGCAAGTTTAGCTGTTGGAGCCATAGCCATTCCTAGAACCGCAAAATAAAATTAAATTGCAGCCTGTTATAGCTAATGAATGGTTAAGAACAAATCAATGACCTGCACGCGGCGCGCTATAGGTTCAGCACCGTGTTCGCGGCACCATTAAAGACTGCCCAACATTGATTTTGTAATCTTGTGTCAGAGCATTCAGGCTCCGGATATCGTTAATGTCGCTACAGTATTTTTTCGACAAAGAATAAGTGGTCTCGCCCTGCTGAACCAAATGCGTGAACACTTGGACTGACTGGCCAGAGCGCGTTCTGATAAAGTGTGGTTGGGCCTGTGCCCGGTTATAACCAGCTTGCTGTGTGGGTTGAGCGTAAGCAGAGCCTTGCTGACGCGCCGCATTATACCCCGCCTGGTTATACCCTGCCTGATTATACCCTGACGGGTTATAACCTTTTTGAGATTGTCGCGCTGCAGGCTGCGATGGGGCTTGATACGTTTGGGCTTGTTGGCGCTGGGCCTGAAGATGCGTTGTCCCTTTGGGCTGAACATAGCGGTAAGGGTTATTTTGACTGGCCTGCGCATAAGCTGTCGTCTGCGGCGACGATTGAACGGCGTCCCGCTTTCCAGGGAAACTAATGAAAGGCCGCTTGGCGGGAGTCTTATCCTGTAATTTTGCTTGAGCCTGATTTTGCACCGGAAAAGAGGGAGCCTCTCTGACGGCACAGGCTGACAAAAGAGCCGCTGATGCTAAACATAGGCAGGCCGCTTTAGACAAGCGCGTTTTAGACAAGCGCGTTTTAAATACAGGCATAATTAAGATCCTTTTATAGATAAGAAACGGCCGGTGTGAGGGTGCCCTCGTCCCAGCCGCTCTTTGCCAAACCATCCGTCTGGGCACGGATGTGTGCGATCCGCTTAGCGGGCGCTCATAGCATATTTGTCAACAAAGACAGGTGTCGCCATTGCGGACGCACCGCTTGAAGCGCTCATTTTGTTAAAGCCGTCTGTGACAATCACTGTTCCGTTATCGGAGGCATAAGCAATCCGGTTTGTCGGAGCAGCAGGCACAGGCTTTACAACGCGCTTAATGCGTGTTTTCGTTTTAGGCGAATATTTCACAGTCGCTGTTTCGGCATATGCAGAGTTATGAACATAATGCGTGGCAGTGACGCTTTTATCGCCGTTAAACTTGTTAAAGGCGTTTCCGGCGTGGGCGCTTGTCGCAATAGTTGTTGTCAATAAAGCCGCACACACCATAAGTGTTTTGGTAAATGAGTAGGTCATTATCGTGTCCTTTCAGAGAACATCATTGTGTGATGGTGGCAAAAACCACCGAATTTATAGTTTTGGAAGTTTAAGCGCGGACTCTGACGGTCAGCGCGCATTTTAGCTCAAGCGGACGGGACAGCGTACAACGTACACTTTCACGATAGGTGCATAATTCCATCGCATCTTGCGATCCATCAATCCGTAATCTTTACGGACGGAGTCTAAAATGTCTGAGCACTCTGTAAAGAAACACACTGTGTGTTCTTACTAAAGGGAAAGTGCTAACATCGGCATCAAAGCAAAGTGATCAAAAGTTCCGGGCAATTGTCGAAATTGATCTGAGGCCTTCGTTATCCCTGCAACTATGTATAGGGACGAGGTCTTAAAGCTTGCTCTATAGCTTTAGTTAAGAAAGTCTAAATTTCAAAACCCGTTCATTTGGCCAGATTTGAAGGCAATGCCTGACTTAAACTGCAAAATTTTTTAAAATCCCTGCATATATTATCAGAATAATAAACCTTTGGTAGAATAAAGGGTCTATATTAGGAATTGTCTTTCATCTATTTGAAAGTTCAAGTATGTAGTTTGGGGTAAGGAAACCGTAAAATGCGACAGTTTTTATTAATTGATGATGATAAGTATGAGTTTATGTTTGTGAACTTCTTACTGAAGGATCATTATGGCGACGGGTTTAAACTCGGTTACGCCTCCACAGTAGAAGAAGGCAAAATATATCTCTCCTCCAACCGTGTCGACGTCATTTTATTAGACGATAAACTAGACAATGGCCTCACCTCTGCTGATACAATCCCGCAATTACAAAAACGCGCCTTTAATGTGCCGATTATTATCATCTCAAAAGACATTAGCGGCCCTCACCTGAAGGACCGCGCGCGTCTGGGGCTGAACAAGGTTGTCGATAAATTCAAATTGAAAAGCGCGCTTGCCGGCGGACTTTTGGATAAAGTTGCCGCTTAAGATTGGCAGGACTGACTACGTTGAAACAACTCAAAGGAATGAAGGCAGCCGCTCTTTATTCTTCTTAATTTTTGAAGTCCTATTAGATTCCCGCACTTGGTTTGAAAATACTGAGTGAAATCAAACCAGTCTAATAAAATTAAGAGAATGATCCTCCAATCTTTAGATTGTGCCATAGTCCTTACTGTTCTTCTAAGCACAGGACAGGTGAGACGTCATTCACTGGTTTAGAAGACAGCGGGGCTGAGCATCATTCGTGACTGAGTGATTGTGCCGGGCCTTTTGGAGCGTGTGCCTGCCTACCGAGGGTTTCTTTCAAGACTAAGGTTTTGGGGGATTCCTGGACTGGGGTTGTTGTAATTATGGCCGCTTCATAAACAACCGCTGCCGCGTGGTGGAAACTGCGTAAAACATTACTACTCTTGGTCTCCCATCGTAGAGGCCACCACGCGGGCTGTCCTCCATTTTATTGGCGGGTTGCCGCCCACCAACCCAACCCGCATTGGGTGGGATTTAACGTGAAGAAGGCTCGGCCCTAGATGGCGAGTGGGACGAAAAACTCGGGTAATGTACAATTCGGTGACAGCATCCTTACTACCTCTGCTTCGCAGAGCCGCGTTCGGATGACGGGTCACGCGGATGGTAGGATTGCGAGCAGAAAAGAACGCTTGAGCGGTTCACAGCAAGAGAGAAGAATTAATTGAGCGATACGCATTGATCGCGTCCTTGGTTTATTGCGTAGTTTTGGGTTCCGCAAAGCAGCGGGACAGGCGCTTATATGCGCTATCCTTTTGACGCTCTTATTTCTGTTATATCCGATATAATCACCCGCGAGAAAAATTGCGGGAACATAATAAACTTATACGAGCACAAATAGCGGGGCTCGACGGTAAACCTGAAACTCTCACAAATGATAGATTGACGGCGACGCGCCAAGCTCTCAATCGAAGAGCTCGCCACTAATCTAAATAGCGGCGTTATTCTCGAAGCAATTTCAACGGCCCGAACGTAGGACTTACCGCAATGCCAACTATAACAACCGCCCCCTTTCAGGGTCAAAAACCCGGAACGTCTGGTTTGCGTAAAACCGTAAAGACATTCGCGCAAACAAATTATCTTGAAAACTTTGTCCAAGCTATTTTCGACTCAGTCCCAATTTTACGCGATGGATTACTCGTCGTGGGCGGTGATGGGCGTTATTTTAATGATACCGCCATCCAAATCATTCTGCGTATGGCCGCAGCCAATGGCGTCGCTCAGGTCATGGTCGGACAAAGCGGCATTCTGTCCACTCCGGCCGTTTCTGCTCTTATCCGTAAATATAACGCACAAGGCGGCATTGTCTTGTCAGCGAGTCATAACCCCGGTGGTCCAAACGGAGATTTCGGGATTAAGTTTAATGGGGCCAATGGCGGCTCTGCCCCTGAGTCGGTCACAGAGGCTATCTATGCTCGCACACAGATAATAGATCATTATGTCGTGGAGGATGCAAAAGATATTGAGTTGAATAGACTCGGCAAATCCCGGCTCGGCAACATGGATATTATAGTTATCGACAGCGTGGCTGACTATGCGGAATTGATGGAAAGCCTATTTGATTTTCAAGCAATTTCAAACTTATTCAAGAACGGCATGACATTCTGCTTTGATGCCATGCATGCCGTCACAGGCCCTTACGCTAAGTCTATTTTTACAAAGCTTGGCGCAGCCGAAAGCAGTCTTATAAATACTATTCCATTGCCGGATTTTGGTGGAGGGCACCCCGACCCCAACCCTATTTATGCCAAAGAATTGTTTGCCCGCATGTTCGCAAAAGATGGTCCCGACTTCGGCGCAGCCTCTGATGGAGATGGTGACCGCAATATCGTTTTAGGCAAAGGTCTTTATGTCTCCCCTTCCGACAGCCTCGCTATTCTCGCGGCCAATGCCCATCTTGTTCCTGCTTATAAAGACGGCATTAAAGGTGTCGCCCGTTCCATGCCAACGAGCCGCGCGGCAGACCTTGTTACAGAACGCCTAGGCATCCCTTGTTTTGAAACCCCCACAGGATGGAAGTTTTTTGGCAACCTTCTTGATGATGGCCAAATTACGCTTTGCGGCGAAGAGAGCGCCGGGGCAAGTTCCGATCACATCCGCGAAAAGGACGGATTGTGGGCTGTTCTGATGTGGCTTAATATTGTGGCCGCACGGGGACAATCGGTTGCAGAGATTGTGCCGTCACATTGGGAAACTTATGGCCGCAATTATTATTCCCGACATGACTTTGAAGCCATCGATAATGACAAGGCGAATGCTGTCATGCAAAACCTGACAAATCAATTGGGCACATTACCTGGAACAACATTTGGTGAGGAGACTGTGGCAGAGGCCGACAGCTTTACTTACCATGATCCTGTAGATGGGTCCGTTTCCAAAAATCAGGGTTTGCGGGTCATGTTTGAAAGCGGGAGCCGCTTCGTGATGCGCCTCTCTGGCACTGGAACGGTTGGGGCAACGCTTCGGCTTTATCTTGAGAAATACGAACCAGCAGAAGGAAATCTGAATCAAGACTTACAGGCTGTCTTGGGCAGTATTGCAAAGGTTGCCGATGAAATCACTGACTTGAAGGCCATAACAGGTCGAGCTGAACCTTCTACGGTTTCATAACAAATCAAACTGAAAAAATGGAGCGGGCGATGAGATTCGAACCCACGACCCTCACCTTGGCAAGGTGATGCTCTACCACTGAGCTACGCCCGCTCATATTTCGCGTAAGACAGGACTATATGTCCTGCGCGGCAGAAGATGCGCTATATACCCCCTTTTTCAAGCTTTTCAAGCAAATTGATGCAGTTTTTTCACTCGTATTTTGCCCCCTATCACGTTAGCCGATAACCTATGATATCAGAGTCAGAAATCGCCCTCTTCTCCCTATTCAAAAAACTCGGCATCGAAACGGAAACTCTGGAACACCCGGCCATTTTCACTGTCGAAGAAGGAGCAAAATTCCGTAAAAACATGCCTGGCGGACACACGAAAAACCTTTTTTTGAAAGATAAAGCGGGCTCTTTTGCCTTAATCTGCGCCTTAAATGATACGCAAATTCAACTTAACCAAACACATAAACCCTTAGCAATGAAACGATTCTCTTTTGGCAAACCGGAGGCCTTATTAGATTTATTGGGAGTGAGGCCTGGCTCGGTAACATTATTTTCGATACTGAATGACACAGAGTGTCAAGTCAGGTTGGTATTGGATAAAGCCTTATTTTCACAAAACCGTGTATGGTTCCACCCCTTGCGAAATACCGCAAGTACCGCCATCTACAGCTCTGATATCGAGGCATTTGCTATCGCAACTGGGCATTCACCCACAATTATAGACTTTACAAAAGTTTAGCCTTTTGAACCGAAGGATTAAAATGGAAAACACGACCCCTCAAGTCATTAAAGACTCCTCAGACATCGCCTTCATGACTGACGTGATTGAAACCTCAAAAGACACGCCTGTCATTGTGGATTTTTGGGCGCCCTGGTGTGGTCCTTGCAAACAACTCATGCCCGCTTTGGAACGCGTTGTAAAAGGCACGGGCGGCAAGGTTAAAATGGTTAAAATCAACATTGATGAAAACCCTGGCGTTGCGGGCCAATTAGGCGTCCGGTCTATTCCCGCTGTTTTTGCCTTTAAAGACGGCAAGCCGATTGACGGCTTCATGGGCGGGCAGCCTGAATCAGAATTAGAAAAGTTCGTCGGGCGCCTCGCTGGCGATGTTAATCCTGCAGAAGAATCTCAAACCCTTGTCGCGCGGGCCCGTGACAGCTTGGCCGCAGGCGATGTTGGCGGTGCCGCCCAAGATTATGCGCAGGCTTTGAGTTTAGATGATAAAAACCCATCAGCACGAGCCGGACTAGCACAAATTTATCTGGACTCAGGCAATCATGCAGGGGCCGCAGAGTTAATTCAATCCGCCCCCGCTGATTTGGACGACAACCCTGAAATTGCGGCTATTCGATCTAAGATCACATTAACTGACGCCGCGCCCGAACCGTTCGCCGAGGACCCGACTGTTGAATTGCTCCAATCTGTCACCGCCACGCCTGACGATTTGGATGCACGACTGGAACTTGCTAAAGCCTATGCGGCGACCCAGCGGAACGCAGAGGCAGTCGATCATCTTTTATACTCTATTCGAAAAAACCGGGCCCATAATGGTGAAGCCGCCCGGCTTTTCCTATTGACTATTTTCGAAGCCGAAGGCGCTCAATCCGAAGTATCAATCGAAGGACGACGTGAACTCTCTTCAATTTTATTTGCATAATTCGAAGCCCTGAACGTATGTAATTTATGAGCGCTTACTACAAATCACTGGCCCGACGCACGACACCTGAAACGGTGTCTCTATTTCCGTTAAACGGTACAGTTCTCTTACCAGCCTGTGACCTACCGTTGAACATATACGAACCCCGCTATCTCAATATGGTGGATGACGCATTGAAATCTGACCGCCTCATCGGAATGGTTCAAAGCCGTAAAGAAGGGTTAGCGGCCATTGGCGGCCTGGGTCGTATCATCCAGTTTTCTGAGACAGAGGACGGGCGTTACCTCATCGTTCTAAAAGGCTTGAAGCGATTCGAATTAGGGAAAGAGGTCGAAACGACAGCACCCTATCGTCAAGCCAATGTAAGTTTTTCGGCGTTTGAGTCAGACGCCGAGATTCACGGCGCAAAACGTACGAGTGAGGCTCTATCTGAGACAGGCCGGACGGATCGGTCAGCCTTGACCGTCGCCATGAAAGCCTTTGCGAAAAAACTTGGTGTGCAAGTCGATTGGAAAGCACTGTCTGATATCCCGTTGCCAGTTCTTATTAATCAAGCCGCAATGATTTCGCCTTTTCAACCCGAAGATAAGCAATCGCTCATTGAGGCCCATACAACAGATGATCGTCGTAGACTACTAATCGGTTTGATGCACCTTTATGCTGGCGGAAACGGACCTGAAGCTGCAAAACCGCAATAGGAAAACGCTATGTCAATCATCTCAAAAACACCTGACCCTTTGATTGACCCAAAAATGCTGAACATTCTGGTTTGCCCTAAAACAGGAGGTCCGCTTACTTTTGACAGCGGAACCAATGAACTTGTCAGCAAAAAGGCGAAACTGGCTTTCCCTATACGTGAAAGCGTGCCGGTTTTATTGATTGACGAGGCACGACCACTAGAGGATTAATCAAGCTCATCCCGCCTTGACGAACGCGCAACGTCTTCCCAATTACGACTTTATGCGAAGGATTTCTTATGTTCGACCCTCATTATGATTATGCTGATGCCTCTAAGTGGAGAGGAACAACGATTCTGACCGTGCGTAAAAACGGGAAAGTTGTGATTGTTGGTGATGGTCAGGTTAGCGCGGGTAATACCGTGATGAAAGGCAATGCCCGAAAAGTCCGGACATTGGCTGGTGGCAAAATCTTAACGGGCTTCGCCGGAGCTACAGCCGACGCATTCGCTCTATTAGAACGCCTTGAAATCAAAGTTGAACAATACCCAACACAGTTAGCCCGCGCTTGTGTTGAGCTCGCCAAAGAGTGGCGCACGGATAAATATCTCCGCCAGTTACAAGCCATGCTGATTGTTGCGGATAAATCCGAAACCTTTGTATTAACAGGCAATGGTGATGTTGTAGAGCCTGATGGCGGTATCACAGCGATTGGGTCGGGCGGAAATTATGCGCTCTCGGCCGCAATTGCGATGGATGGTTATGAAGACGACGCAGAAAGATTGGCGCGAAAGGCCATGGCTATTGCAGACCGAATCTGCGTTTTTACGAATAATAATCTGACGCTAGAATCTTTGGAATCAGACACATAAAGAAGTTCCTTGTGGGGCGAGTTTTGCTATATTGTGCGGTCGTCCTGACGTAACGGTAAAAACGGCTCCTTTATCCAGCTTTTCAATATCTGTTAGGTCACCCTGAAAACCTGTATCGTCAAATTTTGCCAGCGCTCTTTTGCCGTCTTCCATTTCTAAATAGAGGGCAGCCTCCTGCGGCTCATTTTTTCTATACTGTAATGCCAATGAGATGAGCTTGCCATTGCCATTTGGGCTCGAGTCTATTTCTACCTTATCTTCGTGTGTTACCGTGTTGAGGTTTTCAGATTCAACCCCATCAAAAACCGCGGGGCTTTTAGAGTATATTCCAACTGCATGTTTTGTCATAATCCCGCCATTAGCATGAACTAACCCAACCCCATCAGCCTGACGTATGTGGTGAACCATCTCAGTGACAGCATGAAGGGAGTAGTTATTCCCTGGCCCGCCAAAAAATGGCAACCCTCCTGTTAAGGTAGGCACTTTTACCTTTGCTGTTTTGAGCTGTGGTTGGGAATTAAACACGACAACCGGAAAGCAACTATAGAAATCTGCTAGTGTCACGTCATCACTTTCAAATTTCGATGACTGAAAAGCGCGCTCAACAATTTTGTCTAAAACAGGATATTTATCAATATTCGTTCTCTCGCACAGCGTTGCTTCCGAGCCTTGAGAAAACCCGTTTAAGAACACACACTTCTCAGTGGGAAAGCCCATTGATTTTGCTCGCCCCCATGTCGTCATAATAATTGCTGCCCCTTGATTAACTCCATCTTTGGCGACCATAGCTTTTGTATAAGGACTAACAAGAATGGGGTTATCCTTAGACGGCGTTGCAATTTCTGTGGCCGAAAGTCGCTCTTTGAACATAGAGTACGGGTTCTTTGAAGCAACATCAGCAAAGGGCTCCAGTTCAGCCCCTATGACTTGTTGATAATCAGCGACGGAGAGCCCTGCTTTTAATCGCCGGGCTGTTTCTGACAAAGCGTAAAGAGAAATCGTATTCGTTAAACCATGGCGTAGTTCTTCAGGATGAATAGGAAGGTCTGAAAAGTCAAAGCCATGATCATCATAACAAGCCTGATTATCCAACTCGTCTTCTTTGCTCCAATCCAAAGTCAATCCTGCCCTCAATGCCGCTTTCATATTTGCAATAGCTTCCCCGCCGCAAATAATTGCCACCTTGGTCTCGCCCATATAAAGGGCTTTAGCTGTTTCAGCGATCTGCACTTGTGGCTGTTCTCCGCCCAACTTGGTGTAATTGAGGCACCGAGGGTTTAATCCGGAAGACTTAGACACAGAAGCCGCTAAGTTTTTTGGCCCGCCGAAAGGACAAGGAAACATTGGCCCGCTATCAGAAAACAAACGAATGGCTGTTAACCTATCAATACTGGCTTTTATGGCATTCATATCGGACCCAACAGACAGATTGGATTGAAGGTCTGAAAAGGCAGCCTTTATGGCATTTTCGACTATGTCTATCGGCCCCGCTAGGCTTATTCTAGATGTATCAACTAACGACTTCGGGACGTCCGCTTGGTATTGTCCTATGCCAATTATTACGGGGAGGTTATCTATGTTTTGTCTTGTCATCTTTTCAGGTTAAGAAGGGCGCATGAAAAATACAAGTCAGATGAATGCCGAACAAATTGAAAAGGCAAAGGAAGCAGGGATTATATCGCCTGAGCAAGCCAAGGCCATGCGCGGCGCCCTTGAAACACTAACGCCAAAAGCTGCTTCTAACCGAACGACTCCCGAGGCACAAATCGGCAACGAAGAAGACCTACGGTTTTTCCGAAGTTTTTCTGATGTCTTCATAGCGATAGGTTTGGTTATCTTAGCCTTGGGCATAGGCGGACTCGTGAGGCTTGTCGGAGGCGGTGTTGTAAATGTCGTCGCAGCAATAGCCTGTTTTCTACTCGCCATTTATTTCGGAAGAAAGCGTAGGGCCCATCTACCTACTCTTGTTCTGTCTTTGGCCTTTCTTGTTTTTACACAAGCGGCCGCTCAATATGTATTTGGCGGAAGCGGGGTTGTCGCTGCGACAGTTACTCTTTGCGCCATGGCCTTGTTTTACCTATTTATCAGATTGCCCTTTTGCATCGCGCTTATCGCTATTGCCGCACTCTATTTGGTCTTCGCCAGCCTACGACAAATATTACCCAACCTACTGATAGAGTATACTGGGCCTGTTTTAATGGTTTGCGGCTTTATTACTTTTATCATCGCCCTCCTCTACGATGTGAAAGACGTTCATCGTCAAACACGGTTCTCCGACAATGCGTTTTGGCTTCACTTCTTAGCCGCTCCTTTGATGATTCACGGATTGGCCATTGGGACCATTCAAGGCAAGGTCGAGAAGCTCTTTGATATTATTCCGATTATCAGCGTGAGCCAGACCGAAGCCGTTTTTATTTTACTCGCTGTTTCATTCACAATACTCATAGGTTTGGCTATTAATCGACGGGCTCTAATTGCCTCTTCTTTAGGCTATGCGGCATTAGCCCTTATTTATTTGATCGCTGGAACCGGGCTAGGTTTGAGCGCAGTCTTTGTCGCAGCGCTTATTTTATTAGGAGCGAGCATCGTTTTACTAGGGGCCATTTGGCACAACTTGCGAAACCAGCTTATTCGAGCCCTGCCTAAATGGAAAATCTTTCCCCCCGCCTTTCCCACGAATAAAGTTAAATAAGAACACACAGTCATCCAAGACATTCTCGCCCTTGAAATAAGAGCATCGCCCCCCATGTCCTGAGAATGACCGACAGCTTTACTCCCAGAGAAATTGTATCCGAACTAGATCGCCACATCGTCGCTCAAAGTGACGCGAAGCGTGCAGTCGCTATTGCCCTGCGCAACCGTTGGCGGCGTAAACATGTGGATGCATCCCTCCGTAGCGAGATAACGCCCAAAAACATTTTAATGATTGGGCCAACAGGTGTCGGTAAAACTGAAATATCACGTAGATTAGCGAAATTGGCGCAAGCCCCCTTCATAAAAATTGAAGCAACAAAATTTACGGAAGTGGGATATGTTGGACGGGATGTTGAACAAATTATCCGCGATCTCGTTGAAGCTGCAATTTCGCTTTTGCGTGACCAAAAACGTAAGCATGTTAATGCACAAGCAGAAAAAGCCGCAGAGGCTAGAATTATCGATGCCCTTGTAGGGAATAAAGCCGGAGAGCAAACACGGGAAAAATTCCGTCAAAAACTAACCCTTGGTGAACTAGACGATAAAGAAGTAGAGCTGGAACTCTCTGACACAGGGTCCCCCTTTCAGGGGTTAGAAATCCCGGGTCAGCCTGGCGCAAGTATGGGTATGATGGATTTAAGCAGCCTGTTTGGAAAAGGCGGGCGTACTAAAAAAGTGACCCTCAGAGTTGGTGACGCATATGCACCCCTTCTCTCGGAAGAAGCGGACAAATTGCTCGATGATGACTCAATAAAGCGCGAAGCCGTTGAGCGGACAGAGCAAGACGGAATCGTTTTTTTAGACGAAATCGATAAAATCACAACGCGCTCTGATGCAAGAGGAGGCGACGTATCTCGCGAAGGTGTACAACGTGACTTACTCCCGCTCATAGAGGGGACAACTGTGTCAACGAAACACGGACCCGTCAAAACAGACCATATTCTTTTTATCGCGAGCGGTGCCTTTCACGTAGCAAAACCGTCTGACCTTCTACCGGAGCTACAGGGCCGTCTCCCTATTCGTGTCGAACTGCGGGCCTTAAAAGAAGAGGACTTTGTTCGTATTCTCACTGAACCAGAAGCCAGTTTGATAAAGCAATATAAAGCCTTGATGGACACTGAAAACGTGACGCTCGATTTCACCGAGTGCGGCATTGCTGAAATTGCCAAAATATCAGCAAACGTAAATGCAAGCGTAGAGAACATTGGCGCTCGGCGCCTTCATACTGTCATGGAACGTTTGTTGGACGAAATCAGTTTTACCGCCACAGATAAAAACGGCGAAACGCTTTCTATTGATGCAGAGTATGTACGCGAACATGTCGGCAAATTGGCCAAGGACCAAGATTTGAGTAAGTTTATCTTATAGCGACTTACCCTTTTAAGAACACATACCAAGCCCCGGCCCCGCCATGCCGAATATGGGCTTGGGCATAAGTTGCTATATGAGGCCGAAGAGTGGGGTCATCTATCCAATTTGGAAAGTTTCGCCGAAGAATGCCATCAAGTCTCATGCCCTTTCCTGTCACCACCAACAGGCATTTTTTATTATGTTTGGACGCCCGCATAATCGCCTTACTCAAAGCAGGTTTTGCTTCGTCTTGTGTCATATCATGTAAATCTATTTTACAATCAATCTCTACACGACCGCGTCTGGTTTTCTTGTCTTTATTTATTTCCAGAGTTTTTGAAGGTCGTTTTACAGGTTCAGATGCTCCAGGGGATATTCGTAACATATTGGCAAAGTCTTCTCGTGACGGAAGTGGTTTGGCGCTGCCTTTACCTTTTGGGTAGCGACGAGGAGAAACAGTTCTGGAGACCTTTTTCCAAACCGCGTAATCTTCGGGTTTGAGCGTGTTATCTTTATCCCTGGTACGGCTCATCAATTTCAGCTTATAGAAGGCGCAGGGGCTATACGTTTAGGAACCAAATGCGTCCACCTTTCAGGGTGTTTGATTACACCTGCTTTCGCGCGTGCTTGCAATCCTGATTCAATAATTAATTCTCCCTTCAACTGTCCAGGAAT
>CAZMEN010000044.1:0-12449 GCA_964565335.1 uncultured Algimonas sp.
CTCTCACACCTAGCCGCATGAGAGAAAGTGAGTTTCAGAGTATGTACTAAGGCCGCAGTCAAATAACACAACTAGGGCTGACGGCCGCCCCCTCTACCGCCACCGCCGCCGCGTCCGCCTCTCTGGCGCTCCCCGTCACTGACTCGGGATCGTTGCCCCTGCGGCGCAGAGAAGGCGACGATCAATTCAGGCCTATCCACCTGTCCATCGCTATTTTTGTCCTGACGCTCAAAGTTTCGTACAATCATATTCGTGAATTCATCTTCGGAAACAACGCCGTTAAAGTCGCTGTCAAAGCTCATAAAGCTGGGCGTTGCATCTGTAGATCCTAAAGTGTCTTTGCTCCATCGGCTGAAAACAATCGCGCTGGGGGCTTGAGAAAATTTAGCCCATTCGGATTTTATGCCAGCCTGCATTTCGGCGCGAGATGTCATTTTATCGCCATTGCTATCCATCGACACAAAAAGCGCCGAGACTGGCAACATAAATGTGCCCGATGTGCGCTGCGCAGGCCGTTCGCCGCGATCACCCTGAGGCCCTCGACGCTCCGGTTGCGTCGCGCAGGCGGACAGCATCAAAGATGCTAGAGCCGTAAACGCCAATGCCGCGCGAGCGGAGTGTTTAAAAGTATATGTCATAAATTGTCCCTAATTTGATCTCGCGATAAGTGAACGCGTAAGCCGCCACAAATTACAAAACGCTCACGACAAAAATTTAAGACTAGCAAACGTCTTTAATCTTCAATGGAGCGTGACAGAGTTTCAAAGGCTTCAATAAATTCTTCTTTGAACCGTTGCACGATGTGGCCGCAGCTCTCTCTTTGGTTCATCAGGCCGACGGCCTGACCGACCCAATAGGTGGATAGCTCTTGCGCGCCTTTGTGGCCGCCATCGGCGAGTTTATCTATTTTCCGCAGGGCAGGTTCCGCAACAAGCGATTGCAGCGGCATAGGGAGGGAGGACAGTTCGCCCTTATCCATCGCCTTATCCCAGCTTTGCGTCCAAGGGCTGATGAGTTGCCGAGAGGGTTTGCCTGTGCGCGACCGTGAACGTACAGTATCGGCAGAAGAGGCGCGGAGCATTTTCTCTTTGACCGTTTCACTGGTTTCCGCTTCTGCGGAGGTCAGCCAGACCGAGCCGCACCAGGCTCCTGCGGCGCCGATCGCCATCATGGCGGCCATTTGCTGGCCAGTGGCGATTCCGCCCGCGGCTAAGACAGGTGTGCCTTGGGCTGCGCGGATAACTTCGGGTACAAGGACGAGAGTGGAAATGTCACCGCAATGTCCGCCGGCTTCACCGCCTGCCGCAATAAGAATATCGACCCCCGCTTTCACCTGGCGGCGAGCATGTTCGGCCGTTCCGACCAAAGCTCCCACAGCGACGCCGTGTTCTTTGCCTTTATCGAGCATAATTTGCGGGGGGACGCCCAATGCATTGACCATGAGTTTAATAGGGTGAGCAAGCGCGACATCCAGCGCAGCTTCAGCGCCATGCGGTGTGAAATTATCCATAAAGTCGAGATAATCCGCCCGTGTCTCGTCTAAACCTTCTGTGGCAATATCTTTGTCTTTTAAAAGAGTATTGGCAAAGTCTTTATGCGCATCTGGTATCATACCCACCAGCGCCTCTTTCCCAATTGCGCCCGCCTGCATCACGGTTTTATTCGGGACAATCAGGTCGAGGCCATAAGGCTTGCCGTCCACATGGGCATCTATCCAGGAGAGTTCTTCTTCGAGTAATTCTGGTGGGTGGTTAATCGCACCGAAAACGCCCATGCCGCCCGCACGTGATACGGCGGCGACAACATCCCGGCAATGGCTGAACGCCAGCAGAGGGAATTCAATATCAAACATCTCACAAATCGGCGATTTCATTTTCGGCCCTCTATTTTTGGAAGGATTGGGTATAGTTGGGGTGAAAACAAGCTCAGAGCTTTAACTGCATATAGCGCGATTGTCCGCCAAGGGGATTTTCATAATATTGCGGGACATCTTCAAAGCCCAAAGCTTCATAAATCGCATTCGCATGTACCAAACCCGGATCAGTATCGAGATAAAGCACGGTATATCCGCGCATACGCGCGTCATCGACAACGGCTTGGCTCAAAGCTTGACCCAAGCCCAGCCCCCGTCCAGCGGGCGACACATAAAGGCGTTTTAACTCAATCAAATCCGGATGCGTTTCAGGGTTTAACAATTTCAAACCGACAGCGCCTAGGGCTTGCCCGCCCTGTTTGGCGAGGAAGAGACTCGTATAAGTGTGCGGGAAATCAGCAAACTCTTTTTCTGTGCCTTGAAAGGAAAGGTCTTGACCCAAATATTGCGTGACAAATTCGAGATAGTCGAGAAACAGCGCTTTAACAGAGGCAATATCGTCAGGCGATGTCGCGCAAATGATTTCGGGCTTTAGCATAGCCTATTGGTACAGAGAATTATGCGCCCGCGGCAACCGATAATTTGTCTATTAAGGCAGAGGTAACCTGTCCAGTTTCCGCCATACCGTTAGAGCGCTCGAATTTTGTAATCGCGGCACGCGTTTTACTGCCCATTATGCCGTCTGGTGCGCCGACTTCAAAACCGATATTAGAGAGTAATTCTTGGACTTGCTTGATTTGTGCCGTGCGGGCAGTGGCTTCACGTGTCTGCTTGGCTTTGTTCCAAGGCAGGTTTCTGAAAATACCATTCGCCGCTTGATTGATCTTAACGGGAGTAAACGTTTCAGCCCGCTCTGTCGCTGCGGCAATGTCAGTAGGCGTCATGATTGCGTCCAGAGCTTGTAAGCGGGCTTTGGCCGCTTGATCGCCTTGAGACGCGGCGACAGTGTACCAAAAATAGGCATCCGATTGGCTGGGGCGTAAGCCTTGACCATTTTCAAACAAAATCGCGAGATTGAATTGCGAGTCTACCACTCCGCGTTCTGCGGCTTTTTCAAACCAACCTGCGGCCATGCTCATATCTACATCAACGCCGCCATTACCATAAGCATAATAAATCGCGAGATCGTGCATGGCGATACGGTTTCCAGCACGCGCGGCGCGTTCTGTGAGGTCTTTGGCCATGAGTGTGTTTTTCTCAACGCCTTGTCCGGCCTCGTAAATTTTTGCGAGGCGGTATTGCGCGGCGGGCAGCGTTTGAGCCGCGGAGCGAATAAGTTTCACGCCGTCTTCAGTTTGGTTTTGTTCGAGTTTTGCGAGGCCGAGTTGGAATTGCGCTATGGCATCGCCGTTATCAGCGGCGCTTTGTAATGTCGAGGCTTGATCATTCGTGACCGGAATGGATTGATTATCGGCGTAAACGCCGATTGTCGGTGCGGCCGTATCAGTAATTGAGGCTAAATTATTGGCCGTATCTGGGCGCCCTCTATTAATTGGCGCAGACCCTCTCTCAGAGGAGGACTCATAGCTGTTTTCTGCATTAATGGAGGAGCTTAACGGGTCATCGCTACTGAACAGGATGGATTTTGCGGCAAACAAACCGATTAGCGTTAAGCCTGTTGCCATAGCTGCGACGCGGACATTGCGCCCTGTCAAGAGCGGCGCTTTATCGCCCTTTGGGACCTTCGGCGCTTTTGCTTTTTTAACTTTACGGGCTTTGCGCCGCTTTTTCTCGCTGCCGCCCACACGTGCGGCGTCCATAGTTTCCTCGGCATAGGCCGGATCCGCATAAGGAATCATCGGGTCGCCTGCTGGCAAGCTGTCCACATCGGTGTAATTCAAGGGGGCTTGGCTCGGTGCAGAGACGTTATGCTCTACCGTAGGGTTAAGTTGACCCATTGGATTAATGCCGCCCATTAAAGTCGGGGGAGGGGCAATACTGGCCTGTCCTGCTTGGCCCTGCTGATGGGGTATGAAAGCCATGCCGGGTGTCTGCTGTGGTGTGAAGGCTTCGGGCTGGTACTCGACAATCCCTGAATTAGGTGCTTCCGCATTGTCAGTCTCGGGAGCAAGGGTGCTCTCATCCAAGGCTTCAGTTAGCAGGTAATCTGCTTCATCCACATTCTCATTGTTCTGGGCGTCATTATTTTGCGTGTCGTCAGGTAAATCTGTGAAATGTGTCGATAGGGCCGAAGAGGTCGCCAAAGCCTGCCCGCCGGATGCCGCAGGTGTGTTTAACGGGGCATTCAAATAGGGATTATACGCGGCAACACCTACACCTGCCGGGGCGGTCGGTGTAAAGGTTACAATATTATCTGGCGCGGGCACTTGAGGCGCTGCATTATTATGAGGTTGGGCAGGCGTAGACGGCGCCACTGGCTGGGCCATGATAGTGTCTACATCACCCTTAGTCGTCAAAATTTCTTGCCCCATAATCTCCGATTGGGTTTGCAGGGCTTCGACATTGGCGTCCATTGTGTCCAGACGCGATTGCAAAATGCTCAACTGTTCAGACAAGGCCGCAATTTCTTCGGATAAGCCAGTATCTGTTGTGTCTTCTACATCGTCAGTCTCAATCCCTTCCAAACGTTCTATACGGGCGGTCAGAGATTGAGTGACGGTGTTTATTTCGTTGCGGGACTGAGCTTGCGCTTGTTCTCGCATTTCCGCGATTTTTTCCGCCAGTTCAGCATCTTCGCGTGTGTTGCGTCTTTGGATTTCCGCATTCAGCGTGGAGACTTTTTCGCCAATCGTCTGAATAGCTTCTGCGGAGTCTGTTTCAATAATGTCCAAGCGTTTTGAAAACCGTTGTTCGACAGCGCGTAACGCTTCGCTAGCTTTGACTTGGTCTTTGATAATACGGTCTTCAACCGCTTTGGCCAGATTGGCTAAGTGACGATTGATTTTGGCGACGGCCTGAGCTTGTTGACGTTCTTGATCTTGCAATCGTGTTGTGGCGATGTGCAAAGCCGCCTGAACAGCGTCAGGGTTTGGGTTGCTTAAGGCGATAGCGAGAGTTGATTTAATTTCGGCCTGCGTTGTCGATAGCCCTGTTTCCAGCTTATGCGATAAATCACTGACGCGGCTGGATAGCGCCGATTTTTGCGCAGCATTATCTTTCCTTGAGCGCGCATCCAGATTTTCAACAACGTCTTCGAGCGTTTTGACGCTTTTGCGGGTCAGCGTATTGGCACGTTTCAATCGTGTTTCAAGCGACTTCAAATCGGCTTGCATGTCTTTCAGAGTGAGGCGTTTCTTCTTAGCAGGAGCCGCTTTTTTTCGTGTCGTTGTTTTTTTTGCGGACGTTTTCTTCGCTGTGGATTCTTCCGGAGCATGGGATTGCGTTGCAAGCACATCTTTGTCGTCGGAAGCGGCTTCCGATTCTGTCGCTTTCGCTGTTTGACTGCGCGTCCGGCTCATATGTTCCCGACTCTCAATGAGTTCCATACGCGTAAATTCGTAAGAATCACGCTTATCGTGTCGAAGAATGCGCCGTTTGTGGTTAACACGCCGTTAAGCCGTTAACCTTTTCCGCACTAAAGGCTGCATTTCATGAGATTTTCTCATCGCTGAGAGTTTTGGTTGACGTTAACGTCAACGTTAGCTATTAAACGCGCATGAAACAGGACAACCACATTGTGAATGAAGAGAGTTGGGGCATCCGCCAATTCTCTGAAATGTTCGATGTAACGCCGCGCACAATCCGTTTTTACGAAGACAAAGGCTTGTTAAGTCCGGAACGCGAAGGTGGTATCCGTATTTTTGGTCCGTCCGAGCGTGCCCGCTTTGAGCGGATAATGCGCGCCAAACGCCTCGGCTTCTCTCTTAATGATATTAAGGCTGTCTTGGATGTCACCAAAGGCAATGTTGCAGAGCGCCAAGAATTGAACCGTCGCCGCAGTAATTTCCAAAATGTAATCGAAGATTTGGGCAACCGCCGCGAAGATATTGACCTGATGATCAAAGATATGCGGGATATCGTCGCCATCATCGATGAGCACTTAGAAACAACAGAAGAGCCAAGCGTAGAAAGTTTGGCCGCAAAATATGAAGCCGCATTTAAAAAGAGCTTCGCCCATTCAGACGGTGGTCAGGGTTATAGCTTTGACTACCAAGCCGATGATTTTGAAGCGGCGGAATAAATCCGCTCGCTGATATAGTTTAATAAAGGAAAATATTATGCCGAGTTATAAAGCTCCCGTTCGCGACATGCAGTTTTTGCTTCACGAAGTTCTTGGTTTCGAGGATTTGCAGAAATTTGAAGCCTTTGGCGAAGTTGATCGTGATTTAGCCGATGCGGTTATCGAGCAAGGTGCGAAATTTGCCGAAGAAGTTCTGGCCCCTTTGAATATTGTGGGTGACCACGAAGGCTGTGTGCGTCATGCCGATGGTTCTGTCACAACGCCAAAAGGCTTTAAAGACGCTTACAAGCAAATGGTCGAGAATGGATGGACAGGCCTGGCGCGTGATCCAGAATTTGGCGGACAAGGCATGCCCGGCATGTTGGGTTTGGCGGCGTCTGAAATGTGGACTGCGTCTAATATGGCCTTTGCCATGTATCCCGGCCTGACAGGCGGCGCAATCAAAGCCATTGAGACCGGTGGGTCGCAAGAGCAAAAAGAAACTTACCTACCAAAAATGATTGCAGGTGAGTGGACAGGGACAATGAACCTGACTGAGCCGCATTGTGGTACAGATTTAGGTATGTTGAAAACGAAAGCTGTTCCGAATGGTGACGGCACATACAAAATTTCCGGTCAAAAGATTTTCATCTCTGCGGGTGAGCATGATATGTCCGATAATATCATTCACTTGGTCCTGGCGCGTATTGAAGGCGCGCCCGCCGGGACGAAAGGGATTTCTCTTTTCATCGTACCGAAGTTTAAATTGGACGAAAACGGCAACCCTGCTGACCGAAACCCAGTAACCTGCGGATCTATCGAAGAAAAAATGGGTATTCACGGCAACTCAACATGCGTCATGAATTATGACGAAGCTGAGGGCTATCTCATCGGTGATGAGAATAAAGGCCTGCGCGTAATGTTCGTGATGATGAATGAAGCCCGTATTGGTGTTGGCCTTCAAGGTCTTGGCCAATCCGAGGTCGCGTATCAAAACGCTGCAATTTATGCGAAAGATCGTCTGCAAGGCCGTTCTTTGGCGGGCCCGAAAGAGGCTGATAAGCCTGCGGATCCGATCATTGTCCACCCTGACGTGCGCCGCATGTTGATGGAAACAAAATCATTTAACGAAAGTGCGCGTGCGCTGCTCTTATGGGCGGCCAAACACGAAGATATCGAAAAACATTCCGATGACGAAAAACTCGTTGAAAAATGTGATGATTATCTCGGCCTGTTGACGCCAGTTATCAAAGGCTATCTGACGGATATGTCTATGAAAACGACAATCGATTGCCAGCAAATTTTCGGCGGTCACGGCTTTGTCGAAGAATGGGGCATGAGCCAATTCGTTCGCGATAACCGTATTGCGCTGATTTATGAAGGCGCGAATGGCGTGCAAGCGCTTGACCTTGTTGGTCGTAAGCTCGCCCGTAATGGTGGTCGTGCATTGATGACACTCAACCAAGAAATTGCCGCGTTCCTTGCAGAAAACAAAGACAATGAAGCGCTTCCAGAATTTATGGATGGCCTTGGTGGGGCTCAGAAAAAGCTCACCGAAGCCACCATGTGGTTGATGCAAAACGGTATGTCCGACCCGAATAATGCGGGCGCTGGTTCTGTCGATTATATGCACATGATGGGCCTCGCGACCCTCGCTTATATGTGGGCGAAAATGGCCGTTGTGGCGCAACAGAAAATCGATTCTGGTTCAAATGAGGATTTCTATCCGAATAAGATCATCACAGGTCGTTTCTTCATGCTGCGTATGTTGCCAATGCTCGACAGCCACTTGGCGAAAATCAAGACAGGCGCAGAGCCAGTTATGGCGTTGGAAGCGGCTGCGTTTTAATTCCGCATGCTGGAAATCGGTAGGATTGAAGGCAATAATAACGACTTTAGCCCTTCCATGTATTGGGAGGGCAGTTTCAAAGATGGGCGAGAATTTGAACTCTCACTTAAATACGGAACCGTCATTCTTACTATAAACGGGAATGAATATGTTCTTGGCTATACGTCGGATTTTCCGAATGTGGCAGATGTGGAATCAGTCTTTAAACACTGGGTGAATACGAACCCACCTGAAATAAATAATTAGAGGGAAATAACATTATGGCCGCAGTAGATTTTAAAAATCCAGATTGGTACGCAGAAGAAGACATCAATATTTTCCGCGAAGCCGTGAACGGTTTCTATTCTCGCGAAATGGCGCCGCATTCGGAAAGTTTTCGCAAGAACAAAAAAGTCGACCGAAAATATTGGAACATGGCCGGTCAAATGGGCTTACTCAATTGTTCTATGCCGGAAGAATATGGCGGCGGCGGCGGTGATTATCGCCACGAAATGATTATCATGGAAGAGCTCGTCAAAGCCAATGTCGATGGCTTTGGTCTGTCGCTTCATAACGCGATTGTTGCACCCTATATCCTTCATTACGGGACGGAAGAGCAGAAGAAGAAATGGCTCCCGCGCATGGCGTCTGGTGAGCTTGTCGGTGCGATTGCGATGTCAGAACCAGGAACAGGCTCTGACCTTCAAAATGTCAAAACCAATGCCAAACAAGAAGGTAATGGCTGGGTCATTAACGGCTCTAAAACCTTTATTACCAATGGCGGAACCGCGAACCTAATCGTTATCGTCGCCGATACGGGCGGTGAGGGGAAGTTCTCTAAATCGCTTTTCGTTGTCGAGACGGATGACCTCGAAGGATTTCGCCGTGGCCGTATTCTCGATAAGGTCGGGATGGACGCCCAAGATACTGCCGAGCTGTTCTTTGACGATATGAAAGTCCCTGCCGACGCCTTGCTTGGGCCGGAGCCGGGACATGGCTTTATTCAACTGATGAAAGAGCTTCCGCAAGAGCGCCTTAACATTGCCGTGCAAGGTGTGGCGCAAATGGAAGCGGCGCTGGAATTGACAATTGAATATGTCAAAGAGCGCAAGGCCTTTGGCAAATCTATTATGAGTTTCCAGAACACACAATTCGAACTCGCCGAATGTAAAACAATTGTCCATATCGCCAAAACATTCACCTATGACTGCGCCGAAAAACATCTGCGCGGAGAACTCGACACCGTCACGGCGTCTATGGCGAAATATTGGGTCACGGATAAAGAGTGCGAAGTGATTGACCGTTGCCTACAACTGCATGGCGGTTACGGCTTTATGAACGAATATCGCATCGCCCGCATGTATCGCGACAGCCGCGTACAAAAAATCTATGGCGGTACGAATGAGATTATGAAACTCCTCATCGCGCGTAGTCTCTAATAGGCGTGTACCCGCCGCCTCATTATTCAAATAATGACCCCGCCTTTATGGCGGGTGTCATGAAACGTTATAGTTTTGCTGTTCTGACAACAGTTTGTCATGCGGGAATAAACGCCACCCATTTGCCTTTGATTTTGAAAGAGAATGAAGGGGAAAAGGGCACGCTTTACGGCCATATCGCGCACACTAATCCGCAGGTAAAACATCTGAATGGCGACACACAAGGTTTGGCAGTCTTCAGCGGCCCTCACGCTTATATTTCGGCGGCTTGGTATGATAATCCTGATGCCCGCGTGCCGACATGGAATTATATTTCTGTCCAAGCCAGAGGCTGCCTGCAAGTCTTACCCAAGTCAGACTGGCTGGGAGAGCTTGAGCATTTGACAGAGACGTTTGAACCTGACGGCGCGTGGACAGTGTCTCGGGCTGAGGATTATGTAAAACGCCTTATGGGCGGTATCGTCTTTTTCAAAATGGGCATCACGGACCTACGCGGCATAGAGAAAATGTCTCAGAATAAAGGCCATGCAGAAAATCAGACTGTTATGTCTGAGTTGAAAAAGCGAAACGAATTTGGAACGGCTGAGGCGATGGAACATGCGCTTCACAAGGCCAAGCAGAAGGATATATCATGACAGACCTCGTAACTTACTCGCTCGATAACGGCGTTGCGACCATCAAAATGGATGACGGCAAAGCCAATGTCCTCTCCACTGCGATGATAGCCGAGTTAAACGCCGCATTTGACACCGCCGAAAAAGACGAAGCGATTGTTATCCTAACAGGTCGCGAAGGGATGTTTTCCGGTGGGTTTAATCTGAAAGAGATGCAGGCCGGGCCAAAGGAAGCGATGCTCCTGACGTCAAAAGGCTCGAAACTCGCGCGGCGTATTCTGGCGTTTCCTAAACCCGTCATCGCCCTTTCCACGGGGCATACGATTGCGATGGGGGCGTTCCTGCTTTTGGCGTGTGATTACCGTATGATTGCCGATGGCGATTATAAAATTGGTTTAAATGAGACGCTTATCGGTATGACGATGCATAATTTCGGAATTGAGATTGCGCGTTATCGTTTGGCGAAAAACTATTTTAACCGCTGCGTTATCAATGCAGAGATTTTCAACCCGAAAGGCGCGATGCATGCCGGATTTGTGGACCGTATCGTCCCGGCCGAGCAAATGCCTATGGCGGGGCCGATGGCGGGACAAATGTTTAGTCAATTAAATATGACAGCCTTTCGCGGAACGAAACTGCGATCCCGCAAAGCTGTGTTTGAAATTCTTGATCAAGCCATTGAAGACGATCTCGATCCGGAGAAAATTCACGCGGTCTAATCTCGTGGTCTAATTCTGATGGATAGGCGATTTTACGACATTCAATACGGTGATAATGAGGGCGGGCAAATGTCTGCCCTTCATTTTGGCGATACATCAAAACCTGTGGCTTTGATTATGCTCCATGCCAATGGGTTTAACGGGCAAAGCTATCGGTCTTTATTGGAACCGCTTCCGGTGCATAGTGTTGCGCTTGACTTGCGGGGGCACGGTCTTTCGACACTGTCATATGATCCAGCGACCCTTCGCAATTTCCATATTTTTCGTGATGATATTTTGGATTTTCTCGCGCGTTATGTCGAGGGGGATTTCGTGCTGGCCGGGCATTCTATGGGCGCTTGTGCGGGCATGCTCTGCGCGCCGTTTTTAGGGCAGAAGATGAAGGGCTATGTTGGATTTGATTTGCCCTTACTGCCTGTTTGGATGAACCCGTTTTACCGTATGCCCGGTGGGTTAGAATTAATGCGCCGAAAATTACCGATTGCAGTCGCCGCAGGCCGTAGGCGGTCTGACTTTGCCTCGCTTGAGGCGGCTTTCACACGCTATCAAGGGCGGGGTGTTTTCAAAGGTTTTGATGACGCTGTATTACGCGACTACCTCTTGGGCGGCCTTATCGCAACAGACCAAGGTGTGCGTTTGGCGTGCGACCCAAAATGGGAACAAGCAATATTCCCCGCTCATGACCATAATCTTTACGCTGCAGCTAAGGACTTACCGACGGACAACACAAACATTGTTTTCGCCACATCAGGGGCGCCGAATACGCCGCTCTCTCGCCAACGTTTGCGCCGTGTCGTGGGGTCGAAAAATGTAATCCGCGCCAAAGAGACCAATCATATGTTCCCGCTCAACCAACCAAATCTTGCGCGCAAATTTTTGGCCGAGGCGCTAATGAAAGGGGCATTAACCCAATAAAGCTTCAATTGCATTTTTATTGAGGGCCTTGACCTGTTCAGGTGGCGTTTTAACGAGCTTACGAATTTGCGTGTTGAACAAGCATCCCATGGCAATAGTAGACATATAATTCTTACCCGTTACGGGATTAACGAGATTATGCAAAACGCCGCGCGTATAGGGGTTAGCACCTAAAAAACCTGGCACGTAATTATAAGCGTCGCCTATACGCGGGTGACTATGGAATACGGCTCTGGCTTCAAGCAGGGCACCGGTTCCGCCTTTTTTGCGAAACTCCTCATCTGCAAACTCAGGCCACCCTTCGTGATACCAGCCGATAGAGGAGGTGGTCCGTCCGAAATAGGCTTGCGGGGTAATAAACCCTGTAAAATCTGCCTCCTCCGCACCGAATACGCCGGCCCCTAAAGTTTTGAGTCCCAATTCATGCAGGCGATTCATAGGTAATCCCGTTAGGGGTTTGGATAAGTCTATATTGCGCGGCTTAGCCGAGGCAGGCACATCAACCTCAAAAGCGGCGGCGTTGTCTTTAATGCGGGACGGCCAAGGGAAAGGCCGTATGCCGTGTAGGTAAATATGCTCGACCTCTTCCAAGACTGTTGCCGCAATACGCCCATCCGCATGATACATGATGTGGCAGAGTTTCGCCTTCATGTCGCGCAACTCGACCAGCCCGCTCTCAATTTTCAGAGGGTCTCCGGGGCGGGCCTCAGCTTGATATTTAATGTGGATGTCTTTCACCCGCACCGTGCTGGTGGCATCGGGGTTAAAGGCTTGGGCCAAACCCATGCGAATAATTAGTCCCGCACGTGCCTGCGCGGTTTTATACAGATAATACCGCATATTGAGGTGGCCGAGATCGTCGCACTCCCATGCGGAGCATTCACCGGCCCACGTCAGTGTAAATCCCATAAAGTGGCTCTTACGCGGCGCAACGACCACAT
>CAZMEN010000044.1:12459-15222 GCA_964565335.1 uncultured Algimonas sp.
CTGCGGCTGATACTAAATCCTTCCGGTTTGCAATCTGTATGGTCATGCGCGTGTCGCTCTTCGACCGACTGGCAATTTTCGCAAATGAAAAACTCCGCCAGATGGCCTTCATGTTGGTGATCACAGGCGATGAAGGCATTGATGGCCTCGACGCGGTGAATCAATCCATGTTTGGACAGAAACTCCAGAGCGCGGTAAACCGTTGGCGGTTTGGGTGAGCCAAGATCGGGCCGCAAGCGGTCTAGTAAATCATAGGCTTTGATAGCGCCGCCGTCTGAAATGATGAGTTCAAGCACATGTTCGCGCAGGGGCGTAAACCGCTCTCCTGCGCCGGTAACGCGCGCGCGCGCCGCCTCAATACGAGATTTCTGATCCGCAGCTGTATTATTATCGTTCATGCGGCCTCCATAGACTGTTTTGCCCGTGTGTGAAAGGCGTCAATCCAATGTTGAACCCGTGTGGCAAATTGGCTAAAGGCTTGCATGGAATTCGGCTCTGTTGGCTTTTGGTCAGCAGAGCTGCAACTTTATTCGGATACAAAACTTTACAATCGCCTTTGGGGAAGGACCACCATGGCCAAGAAACCAACACCACAAGCAGAAGCGCCAACCGTTAGCGGCACTGTTATGTTTTATAAAAACCCGCAACCTCTTTCATTGGACGCGCATAAAAAATTCGGCGTGACACCTGTCGCAAAGCCGTTTGAATTTATGGCCGACCAACACTTTATGCCGATGACAGCACCTGAGTTTGGTGCTGCAGCGGCTTCTTTTCCTGTTATTTTTGCGGGTGAAGAAAGAACGCCTTTGGCTGTGATGGGTGTCCGTCAGGGCGAAAACCTCTTTGTGACAGGTGAAGGACAGTACGAGCAAGACTTCTACATGCCTGCTTTCGCTCGTCGCTTCCCGTTCGTTTTGGCTGCTGATAAATCTAATGACCGTTTTGTGGTTTGCGTCGATACAGAAGCCGAATGCGTTACCGATAAAAAGCCTGCGCAGATGTTCTTTGACAAAGAGGATACTTCCTCTTTCACAAAAGAAGCGTTCCAATTCCTGCAAAATTATGAGCGTGATCGTCAGGCTACTGCCAAAATGGTCGAAGAATTCATTGCTGCGGACCTGTTCGAGCAAAAGGAAATGAATTTCCGAGGTCAAAATGCTGATGGCTCAGAAGGCCCAAAACAAAAGATTGCCGACTATTTTGCAATTAGCGAAGAAAAACTCAAAGCTCTACCGACTGAGAAGTTGAAAGACTACTCCGAGCGCGGCTATTTGGCTGTTGCCTATGCCCATATGGTGTCTTTGGGTAACTGGCAGCGTCTGGTCAATATGACCCTGCGCCGTTCGCAAGCCGAGACAGCGGCTGCCAACGCCTAGTCTCAATACCATATACTCAATATAAACCCGGGCCAGAAATGGTTCGGGTTTTTTCGTTCCTGACTTTCATTTCACCTCTGCGTGAACGGCTTTGAATGTTTATTGGCCCCTTCATCATTTTGAGGTAGGAGCGCAACATGAAAAATATTCTGCTCGGCTTTCTTATTCTTCTGCTCTCGGCCTTACCTCTGCGCGCCGCAGAAAGTGACCCCGTCGATACAGGTAAGGTGGTCGCGTCCGTGGTCAGCTCCCATGATGCCGCCATGCCCGGCGAAGAGATTACCGTAGCCTTGCGCACAATATTGGATACGAAATGGCACACCTATTGGCGTAATCCAGGCGATAGCGGGGAGCCTGTGTCTCTGTCTTGGAATGTGAATGGGGATTGGAACATTGGCGAGATTGTCTGGCCTTTGCCTATAACTCTCCCCACTGGCCCTATTATCAATTACGGCTTTGAAGGTGCACCCTTATTCCCGGTGAGTATGCGGGTTCCCGCAGACGCCGATATTGGCAGTGTCGAAACGATAGCTCTCGATTTCTATTACCTTGTTTGCAAAGATGTTTGCATCCCCGAAAGCGGCTCAACGTCTATTGACCTTTTGATTGGTGAAAGCGTCAAAGACACCCGCTGGGATTCGTTAATCCAAGACGCCATCAACACTGCGCCGCAACCCATGAAAGTCCAAGGCGGCATTGTGAAAACTGGCGAAACAGTTGAAATCTCTATTTCTGAGCTTCCAAACGCTGATTTTAAGACAGCCTATTTCTTTCCGTATGATGCAGGAATTTTACTCCATTCGGAACCACAGGTCGTGGACATTGGTCGTGAAGGTATTCGCCTGTCTGTACCTGCCGATTATGTATGGAACAAAGCCATGCCCGACACGCTCAAAGGCGTTTTGTCTTATGTAGAAAACGGACTGACCAAAGGGTCCGAAATTGAACTGGTGGTTGGCGAAACCGTCAATGTAGGATTGGCGTCTTCGGCGGCAGAAGAGGGCGGTTCGTCCATGACAATATTCGGCGCGATTATCGCAGCCCTAATCGGCGGTTTAATTTTAAACCTCATGCCCTGCGTCTTCCCGATTATTTCTATGAAAGCCCTGAGTATTGCCAAAGTCGCCCATGGTGAAAGACACGTCATACGCAAAGAAGCGTGGGCCTACACAATTGGCGTTTTGGTCACTTTTCTGGCCATAACCTTGTTACTCATCGGGTTGAAAGCGGCCGGGAGTGAAATCGGATGGGGGTTCCAATTACAATCGCCGCCTGTCGTCGCCCTTCTGGCTCTGCTTTTATTTGTTATTGGATTGAACCTGTTAGGTTTGTTTGAATTTGGCACGAGGCTACAAAATACGGGGTCAGGACTCACCACAAAAGGAGG
>CAZMEN010000044.1:15232-22866 GCA_964565335.1 uncultured Algimonas sp.
CTGAAAGGGTCTTTCTTTACGGGTTTACTCGCCGTCATTGTGGCTACGCCTTGTACCGCGCCTTTCATGGCTTCGGCCATTGGGTTCGCCTTGGCGCAACCCGCCTTTGTAACCCTTGCTATATTTATGGCTTTGGCGCTCGGTTTTGCATTGCCCTTCTTATTGATCGCCTATGTGCCTGGTTTATTGAAGTTTTTACCCAAGCCCGGCCCGTGGATGGTCACATTTAAAGAGGTTCTAGCCTTTCCCATGTTCGCGGCGGCGATATGGCTTGTGTGGGTTCTGACGATGCAGGCGGGGGCAGATGGCATGACCGCTGTTCTCGTCGCGATGCTTGCAATCGGTCTGTCTATTTGGCTTCTCAAGCGCGCGGGGATTGTGTTGAAAATATTAGCGGGATTATTGACGTTGTTCGCCTTGTTCATATGTCTAACGGTCAAAGTTGAGAGCGCATCAGAGGCTGTTCTTGAGGCTCAGGCATGGTCACCTGAACGGGTGGCCGAGTTACGCGCCGAAGGGCGCACTGTCTTTGTCGATTTCACGGCTGCGTGGTGCGTCACGTGCAAGGTCAATGAGAAATTGGTTCTGGATAAGGATAAAACCAAAGCCTTATTCAATGACACAAATACGGCCTTTCTCATTGCGGATTGGACCAATAAAAATGATGCGATCGCGGAGGAGTTGGAACGTTATGGCCGGGCAGGTGTGCCGCTCTATCTGGTGTTTTCGCCCTTGGGCTCAAGCGATTCTAACAAATCCGTGAAGGCTGAGGTTTTGCCTCAAGTTTTGACGTACGACGTGATAAAAGAAGCTCTGCAAAGAGCGAAGTCCTAAACTCGCACTGGCGCGTAAGAAGAATTAATCATTAGAGAGGATGAATATGACACGTATATCTAAAACTTTAGCTTTAACGGCTGCTGCGGCTTTATGTTTTGCTGGAACAGCCACCGCGAAAATCGCGACAGGATCGACTGTCTCAGACATGAGCGTTGTGGATTCCAACGGTAAAACACACAATCTGTCTGACTTTGCTGGAAAGAAAGTCATTCTAGAATGGACCAATCATGGCTGCCCCTATGTTGTCAGACATTATCAGGCGGGCAATATGCAAGCGCTTCAGACATCAACTACCGCAAATGGCGATACCGTTTGGCTTTCAGTAGTTTCCAGCGCGCCGGGTCAGCAAGGTTACGTGTCTGGCGCAGAGGCGAATGCATTGACGACAGAACGGAATGCTGCACCAAGCGCCGTCATCCTCGATCCAGAGGGCACAATGGGCAAAACCTTTAGTGCCAAAACCACGCCGCATATGTATGTCATCGACGAAAACCAAACATTGGTTTATCAGGGTGCGATTGATGATGATCGAAGTGGTCAGAAGCTAAAAGCGGGAACTGAAAAGAATTATGTCAAAGCCGCTTTGGCTGATTTGGCAGCAGGCCGTCCCGTCGCGGAAGCGGAAAACAAAGCTTATGGTTGCTCCGTTAAATATAAAAGCTAAATCAGCTTTTAAACGATAACCCAAAAAATTAAGCCCGCCATTTTGGCGGGCTTTTTATTTTCAAAGATAATTGAGACCTAGAGTGACGTTAGCTTGCCTTCATTTTTGGCCAGTAGGTAATAGAATGTGACGCGGTTCTTTTTATTATCCGCTTTCATGACTTCGCAAACGGCCTGAACTTTTGCATCGAGAACAGCTGTCTCGCCGTCAACGCCCAGCTTGCGGATCAACCAGCTATTGCGAACAGTCTGGCGCTCGGTTTCGTCAGAACAGGCAACGAAGCGTCCATCATTATTGCGGAGCGCGATGCCGCAATGAATAACAATTTTACGGACGATAGAGGCGTCGGCTGCTGCATCATAACGCTGAACATCGGCCACATAAGGCGCGTATTTATCGCTCTGTACTTCAGACTTAGTTTCTGTTGTTACGTCCGTTTTTACAATTGAAGTCTCTGTATTTTCGGCGAGTTTGGCCGTTGAGACTTTTTCAGTTGTGACTGTTTTCGTGGCCGCTTTTTTGGTAACAGTTTTCTGAGTAGCAACCTTCTTCTTCGGTTTGTTTTTCTTGACCGCGTCTTTGGCCATTTTTTCGAGCTGTGCGTTTAACTTTTCGACTTGTGCTTCCAATTCGGCGACAGTGTGCGAAGAGTTTTTACGGCTTTTCTTTAGCAATGCGGCGGGGTTTGGGAAACGGAGCTTCTCGGCAACGTCTGCTTTTACGTTTCCTGCCATATCCGTGACGTGTTCCTCTACGACTTCGCCCTTCGATACGAAAGTGTCGAATTGTGTTTTCACGAATGTTTGGGCCTTTTCACGGCGCATTTGGGCGCAGCTATAGGCGACACCATGCAGGCCGATATAGGCACGGCGGGCATTGGTGAGAGGTTTTAATAAACCATCTAGTGATTTTCTGGCGGGTAGAGTTTTGCTCGACATGGATATCCTCCGAAGCGGGTTTAATTTCGGATAGAATAGCTTTGAGGATTAGAAACGGCATCCTAATCTAAGCGCGTATTACGAAAAATTAGCTTAGAATAGGGCCGCTAAAGAAAGCAAAACACTAATGATGGCAGCGGACATGAAGTTGGATAAATTACCAGCCAGAACCGTTTTTAAACCGAGTTTTGAAATCTCGCTTTTGCGCTCAGGTACAACGCTGGAAAGGCCGGCGACCAAAATGGCAAGGCCTGCGAAATTGGCAAAACCACAGAGCGCGACGGTAATGGCGACTTGGCCTTGGGCAGAGAAATCAGAGATGTTTGGCGCGAAATTCGCATAAGCCAAAAACTCGTTCAGCACGACTTTTTGTCCCAAATAGTTCCCCGCCTCAGCGGCCTCGGCCCAAGGGACGCCGATGAGGAACGCGACCGGACGGAATACATAGCTGAACAGCCCCTCTAAGGAGAGGTCTTCAACTCCGACCAAGCCGCCAATCCCGCCTAATATGCCGTTGATGAGCGCGATAACGCCAAGAAATGCAACCAATACAGCAATCACGCTTAACATGATTTGTAAGCCGGTTAGCGCGCCGTTTGTGGCGGCCTCGACCAAGCTATCCGCGCGGCGCGTATCGATTTTCTCAATACCGCTATCTTCAATATCAAACGGTGTTTCGGTTTCTGGGACGAGCATCCGGCCCATGAGCAAACCACCGGGAGCCGACATAAAGGCCGCTGTAATCAAAAGGTCACTGCGAATGCCGAGCGCGGCATAGGCGAATAGGACGGAGCCCGACACACTGGCTAATCCCAAAGCCATCATCACAAAAAGCTGGGATCGTGTAATTTTTTTCAAATAGGGCAAGATTGTTAAAGGTGCTTCGGCCATGCCAACAAAGATATTAGCTGCCGCACAGGTGGATTCTAGCCGTGAAGCCCCTGTTAAAAATCTCAAACCTCCGCCCAAATAACGGATAATCACATCCATAATACGCAGGTAAAACAGCATGCTGAGCAGGGAGCCGATAAAGATAATTATAGGCAAAATCTGAAAGGCGAGGATGATTCCATTCTCCGAATTCCCTAAGGGGCCAAAAATGAAATTAATTCCGTCTTGCGCATAAGACAGTAACTTGCCGACGCCTGAACTAACGGCCGAGAGCGCTCCCACACCGACAGGTGTTAATAACGCGAAGGCGGCAATGAAGATTTGCAAAGACAAAAGTCTGAGCACTTGCAAAGGCGCAATATTTGACCGTTTCTCAGAGAATAAAAACGCGGCAGCCAACAGCGCAACAATACCCAGTAATCCACTCATGATGCAGTCTCATTCTCTTTACTAATCTCAGTCAGGCAATGCATGACTAAGGCTTGGAAGGGAAGGGTAGCTTTCTCCGCCGCAGCCCATATCTCGGCTTCGTCCAAAGGCGCTTGGGTCTCTCTATCCGTGATGACGGGATTAACGATGAGGCTCAACCCTAAAACACGGAGGCCAAGGTAGCGCGCCATAATAGCTTCGGGGACTGTGGACATACCCACAATATCCGCGCCGAGTGCCCGTAAGAGGCGGCCTTCCGCAGGTGTTTCTAATTGCGGCCCGCCAAGGCACGCATAAATTGCGCGTTGCAAGGGGCCGCGCTCTGACGTGTCTGCAATGGCTAAAAGCGCACTGTCGTAACAGGTGGTCAGATTTACAAAGGGCGTTCGCGTCTCATCTTGTGTTTTGCCGGTCAAAGGACTGACGCCTGCAAACCCCGGCAAGAAGATATGGTCTGACAGGCTGACAATCTCTCCGGTTGTCATCTCTGGGTTCAGTGACCCCGAAATATTCGTCAGGATAAGCGTCTCGACTCCCAAACCGTGTAACAGTTCGACGATAAAGGCGACATCCGCTGCACTATATCCTTCATAAAGGTGCACACGCCCTTGCACGCCGATAACGGGCATGCCGTTTAGTGTTCCGAAATGTAAGACGCCCTCATGATGCGGCGCGGTAGATTGGGGCATATACGGGATATCGACAGACGGAATTTTCACGCCGTCAATGCTATCTGCGAAATCACCGAGGCCTGAGCCTAATATGACGGCAAGTTTCGGCCGCAATGCCGTTTGCTTTGACACATAGTCAATGGCTTCCCGAAGGCGGGACTGCCTTTCTGCATGAGACAGTAAGTACGGCTTTGACGCGGTTGTCATAAGGCTTCGCCTTTGCCGAAAGAGCAGTAGGCGTCTAATCACATCACCGTGTTATCAAGCGGATTCAGCTGGACGAAAAAGAAGCGACTTTAAAGCACCTTCGCGCTGAAACGGACTCCAATTCCCTTCGGCTTGTGCCAAACGGTCTGCAATCACATACATGACGAGCGGATTAACGCCGAGGCCAACATGGCTCGCCGGGACGCGAATGTTCTCTGTGTTCGGCGCCTCTTTTTGCAGTGATCCGCGCCAAGAGACAATCCCGTCAGTCTTGGAATAAATAGACGTTGTCGGCATGATTGGGGGTACAGCGATAGTCGCAAGACGCTTTTGCATGACTTCATCAGGTTCCCCGTTAAACGCTTCGTAAAGCCGTGTTGCACTTGTGTGCTCCATATCACCGGAAATCGGGCTGCCCAATGTGATAACGCTGCGGACCATTTCTGGGTTCGCCTTTGCCAATTCTCGTGCAAAGACTCCGCCGAGACTCCAGCCAATGATAGAGACTTTCCGGCCATGTTCTTTGTAAACGCGGTGCAGAAGCTCTCGCATCAAATCTTCACGTTCATCATTAAAGATGAGGTTGCGACCCAAGCCCCAGCCATAGCTTTTATAATTCAAATCTTTGAGCAGGCTCCGCATGGGTTTGGTTGAGCGGTCGCTGGCGACAAATCCGGGCAGTACGATAACGGGATGACCATCACCTTTAGGCAGGCGTTTCATCAAAAGCCGCAGCGCGTAAAAACTATTCAGTTCAAAAACGCCGCGCCCTTCGGTCAATGTCCAGAAAAGCGATGGCCTCTTGCGCGGCTTGCTTCGGTTGAAAAGGCTAGCTGACGTTAATGTTGCGCTCATATTTTTATCCGGTTTATTCATTTTATAAGTCAATTAAAGTAGCGAACCTATAGCGCAAAATTAGTCGTGCAAGGCTAATGTTTTGACCTTCCTGCGCCGTTGCTGGCCGCCGTCGTCTTCTCTGCCGTTGTGGATACTGTCTTCGGCGCGGGCTTTTGAGGTGCCGAGGCTTCGACATTAGTTCTTTGCGTTTTTATTTTCTTTGTTCTTGGCTTTTTGGCAGGCGCTTTTTTCGAGGACACCTTGGCAGGCTTGTTTTTGGGTGTTTTTACCTGGTTGAGCTTTTCTGCTTTGGAGGCTTTTGCCGTGGTCTCAACGAGCTGGGCGAGATGGTCGTCAAAACTTTTTTGGATACATTCAGAATAAAAATCTGGATCCGGGACTGCGTTTCGATCAGCGGTAAACGCCAAAGTTACATCGCCGCAATAGCTATGCACCACATGACCGAGTCGCACCCCGTCAACGAGGCAAAGCATGCCGTGCATGGCCACTAACTTCGCCCCCGAAGAATAAATTGGAACGGGCGGTCCGGGGACATTGGTAACCACTGTGTTGATAAAGGGTTTTACGCGGTCAGCGAGTTTTAATTGCGTAAAGGCTTGAGCCCCGAAATTCATGAGCGGGGCAGGGGTGAGCTTTGCCATGTCAGTCATTTGCCGCGCGCCCATGGCGCCGGTAAAGGCTTTGGCCTTTTGCGTTTCTTCGGTCACATATTTGAGCCGCTCTGTTATGGACGGGATATGTGATCCAAGAGGGACAAACATGGCGGCAACTTGATTGCCCATTGTGTTCTTCTCGCTCTCATCACGAACGGAAATTGGTGCCATAGCGGTCACGGAAGAGTCAGGTAATTCGTCGTAATGAGCAAGATAGTTTCGCATTGCTCCGCCAACGACAGACAACATCACGTCGTTTAAGGTAGAGCCGGGAACAAGCTGGCGAATAGATTTCACCTCTTTTAAACTAAATGTGCGCGCATCAAACATACGGTGCGGCGACACAGTACCGTTAAACCGTGTTTTCGGCGCTTTTAGCAAGGCGTTAAAATCAAAGTCTTTTTTTATGAAGCCTTTTACAACGCGAGCCATGCCGGGCAAGGAGCGGCGCATTGCGTCAGCTTGGCGAAGTGGGTTGAGTAGGCTTCGCGCATAGCCTCGGGTAAAGAGACCGATTTGGCTCGGGTCAGGCTCAGGACGCCATGTATCCACGGGCAGGGTGGCG
Organism: uncultured Algimonas sp.; assembly: GCA_964565335.1. Taxonomy (GTDB): domain Bacteria; phylum Pseudomonadota; class Alphaproteobacteria; order Caulobacterales; family Maricaulaceae; genus Litorimonas. Next base: position 21,946 of record CAZMEN010000044.1, read on the forward strand.
GCGTCGCCCTCCGCTGTCATAGTGTGCAGGGCATGCATCATGTCGACGCCAGACACGCCGTCAATGGCGGCGTGATGGACTTTCGTAAACATGGCGTAGGAGCCTTTGGGTACACCTTCGATATTGTCGAGGCCTTCGACGACCGTGATTTCCCATGGCGGCCGCGATAAATCTAAAGGCCGCGCAAAGATACGCGCCGCAAGAATGCAAAGCTGCCGCCAGTCACCCGGCTTAGGTAAGGCCACGTGGCGGGTGTGATATTCAATATCAAAATTACTGTCCTGCACCCAATAAGGATAATCAATGCCGAAGGGGACTTTGACCATTTTTTGGCGCATCGTATCAGACAGATGCATGCGCCCTTCCAAAAAGGACAGAATGTCTTTGAAACGCACAAACCCATTGGGTGCGGTCGAGGGATCGTAAATAAGGATGGAACCGATATGCACAGGCGCGATCGCCCGTTCCATCGCCACAAATACCGAGTCCAAACCTTGTAACTGTTTCATAGTCTCGCCCACTTTTTGTAACTTTCTCCGAATTATAGGGATAGAATTGGAAAAGGCCACCTAATCTATGGGCGAAGGCATATTCTGTCCATTCCCCTCAAAGATGAGAATCCAGATATGCCCAAGACTTGATCCCCGCCTTCGGGGGACTGAGCGGGTTGAAACATAACGATATTTACAAATCGTATTCCCGCTTCTCAATCCTATGCCATATTTATCCTGTTCTTCTAAGCCTTGGACAGGAACGCGTCAGGTTTTGGTTTAGAAGACAGCGGGGCTGAGCATCACTTGTGACTGGGTGATTGTGCCGGGCCTTTTGGAGCGTGTGCCTGCCTACCGATAGTTCCTACGGGTTCTTGGACTGGGGTTGTTGTAATTATGGCCGCTTCATAAACAACCGCTGCCGCGCAGG
>CAZMEN010000045.1:0-3462 GCA_964565335.1 uncultured Algimonas sp.
TATCAGGTCAGCTCATTTCTAATTTCAAAAGTTAAAAGCCCCGCAACCGATGCGAGGCTCGACAAATCTTGGCGTCTCCTAACGGGATGAAGGGTTTGTTTCAAGAGGATTTGACACAATTTTCGTGAAAACGGGCGTAAAAACAGGTGTTTTTCCGATAAATATGCGCCAAACTCCTAGCATGGACTTTACCCGCCCCTCTTATGTTTCCTCTGATGGCTATAGGATTGCCACCTATGCCTCTGGACCAATTGACGGGCCTCTCTTGATTCTGATTCATGGTTGGCCGGAAATCGCCTATAGCTGGATGCGTACCGTTCCCGCTTTAACACAGGCAGGATATCGCGTAGTCGCCTATGATTTACGAGGCTTCGGTGCGTCTGACGCGCCGCACGGTATCCACCATTACGGCATTACGCAAATGGTGGCTGATCTTGAACATGTTTTCTCTGCACAAAACAGAGAGCACGCAACGCTGGTCGGTCATGATTGGGGCGGAATAATCATGTGGCATGCGGCGCGTATGCTCGCTGACAAATTTGATAGACTTATTTCGATTTGCACCCCTCACGTTAAACATGCGCCCGTTGATCCAATGAAAATATTTGAAAAACGATTTGGGCCAGACCATTACTTTCTTGAGTTTCAAAACCGCCCTGAACAGGTAAGCAATCTTTTCCAGTCTAACCCTGCTGCATTTTTTGAGTTGATGTTCCGCACCACGCCCTCGGGCAAAGCGATGGACAAGAAATTCACCTATATTCCCAAGAGTTTCGAGCGTTACCTGAGCGAAGGTGCGCCTTCTTTGCCCGGCGCGGTGATGTCGGCCGCTGATAGAGAGATTTACACCAAAGCTTACCAGCGCAGTGGTTTTCACGGCGGTATGTCACTTTATCGTAATACAACGCAAAATTGGGAATTGGCGGCTGACTTATCGGAACGTATTATCCAGCCGAGCTTAATGCTCAGCCCAGAGAATGATTTACTCCTGCCGCCTTCGACAACTGACCATATGCCGTCTATTATGCCGAACTTAACGCGCCGAATTGTACCGGATTGCGGGCATTGGGCCATGTGGGATAATCCAGAATTCATAAATTCCGCCCTTGTGGAGTGGCTGAGGGACACACCTTCTGCATCTCACACGGCAAGCGGAGAATAAGGATAGACTATGCGATTGGACCCTTCAAAGTCTTCTCAGGCCGATCACCGGCCTCCTCTTGGACTGGCATTGGGCGGCGGTGTCGCAAGAGGTTGGGCGCATATCGGCGCTATTCGAGCCCTCATTGAAGCCGGAATCAAGCCTGACATTATTGCGGGAACCTCTATCGGGGCGGTAGTCGGCGCCGCCTATTTGGCCGGAAAGTTAGATATTTTGGAAGATTGGGCCCGCGCGCTTAATCGCCGTAAAATGATGGGCTATATGGATGTGCGTTGGGGCGGAGCGGGGTTGATGCGCGGCGAACGACTTGCCCGTGTTCTGCGCTATTATTTTGGCGAGACAAAGATCGAAGAGCTGGACCGTAAATTTGCGGCAGTCACGTGCGACTTGCGTACGGGATATGAAGTTTGGCTCCAAAAAGGAGAAATCATTCCCGCTATAAGAGCGTCATATGCTCTACCCGGTGCTTTCGAGCCAATTGAAGTCGATGGTCGTTTCATGATTGACGGCGCGCTTGTTAATCCAGTGCCTGTTTCGACTTGCCGTGCTTTAGGCGCGCATATGGTTATAGCTGTGAGCCTTAACGGTGACGCGTTCGGCCCCATCGGGACGAGCCATGAAATCCATTTTGATGATGAAGACGAACAAATCGGCCTTGGCGATCCACTGGAACTGGCCTCGCAGTCGCTGAATAAGTTACGGCCAGACAGGTTACTGCTCAAATCCATGATGGGCGACGTTCGTCCCGGCAAAAGCCCTAAAATGGGTTCCGTTATGATGGGTACGTTGAACATCGTAATGGACAGGATTTCGCGCTCTCGCCTCGCTGGTGATCCGCCTGATGTCTTTGTAGCCCCGCGAATCGGCCATATCGGGATGATGGAGTTTACGCGGGCCGAAGAGCTGATTGAGCGCGGCTATCGCGCCATGCAGCATGAAATCCCGCTTATCAGCTCCGTTATGGACGTGCTAGGGCAAATGCCATCCGGTGCCGCAAACACCAAATAACGCGCCAACGCGCCCTTCCAAGTCAGGGCTATCCACAGATTATACTTAATTTTCACGCTAGGGTTATCACACCTTGAAAAGTTTCACCTTATAAGCGTTTGTAGATGACCTTTCGGGCGCAAGGGATAAGACACTTATATGAATTCGGGGAGACATATAGGCGTTGCAAATGACAATGCCCCTGTAAATCAGGCGGCAATGCGTCAACGCTACGATAGACTCTACGGAGGGCAAACCCAACCAGAGTCGCAAGCGATTCAAATGGAAGTCTCCAGCCTGAAACCCGGTCAACTAGCCTGGAAGCCTGGAACAACTGATTATAATCAGTTTTTACCCGAAAAAACGAAACCTAAATTTCCTGGGCGGATCGCGTCTTTGCGTATCCTAATAGAGGCCCTACTGCTTACCTCTTTTTTAGGTAGTTTCATGGGCTTAATTGCCGCATTTATGAGCTACTCAACATTAGAATCTCAGACGCTTTTTACAGCGGCTGTCGTCGGATCCGGTATTTTGTCCATCACGGTGGTGAAACTGCCTCGATTTCTCCGCGAATGGGCAGCCCTGACCTTATTACTTGTTCCCTGCGTCTTCGCATTTGGCGTTTTACAATTCCCTCTCCTGCGAATCGCGCTGCCTGCCACTATTTTAGGAGTCCTCGTCGGATTTATGAGCCGGTCGACAGTTCCGCTTATCGTGGCCGCGATCATATCGCTTGGTTTAGCCTATTCTGCTTCCCCCATGCACATCAATCCGATTACATTTTCTGCACTGGAGGGCGCGCTTCTGACGGCAGTGACATTTATTTTGGTTGGGCTAGCCAGCCAGCAAAAAGGACGTATCTTGATGACACTAGCCCTAACCTCCTTATACGCTTGGGGCGCAATATGGCTCTGGCAATCCGGATTATCACAACGCGCCATAACAGCTTTCGCCTTCATCGCTGGCGCCGCTCAGTACAAATTGGGAAAAGCGGGGCTCGACGACAAAGCCTTTGCGTCTTGGGCCTTTATTATTTGCGGCTGGGTAATCGCGGCTGTCGCTTTTATTCTTTTGCAAAACGGGTATTTGGATTCAGAACTCAGTACGACGATGAGTATGGGGAAACACCCTTCCTCGTCTATTACGTGGATTATCGGCGTGGGCTGTGCCCTTTCCTGCATCCTTGTTGCAGGTATGAGCCGCCACGCCCATTCCCGTCAAACGGCGCTATCAATATTTTTGACCACAGTGGCTTTGGGGGCCGTACCGTTCCTCGTCTTTAGGCCAGACCTCATACTGCCGCATCTGGCAGA
>CAZMEN010000045.1:3472-7048 GCA_964565335.1 uncultured Algimonas sp.
TTCCCGGATTACAAATCATCCCAACGATTGGATTGATTATGGGGGCGACCGGGCTGATTGTATTTTCGGCAACGATTACCAACGGCTTGCGTTTGAAACAGAATATTTATGTTCTGCTCGGTCTTTTGGCTATCGGGGCACAGATTGTACTCCTCTTCCAACCCGCCTTATTCAATCTCGATAATTTGGTTGTCTTTACAACGGCTCTCTTAGCCGCCGGTATTTTCTTGGCGCTAACCCTTCGAAACAAAGAGCAAGCCTAAGAGAGAAATTTGAGCTCGGCGCGACTCAAACGCCTAATCGTGCGCTATTGGCTTTAATCAGGCTGGGCGCTAAAATCATACCACCGATAAAACCGCCAATATGCGCGGCCCATGCCACATTCATCCCGATGAGAGGCCCTGCAGCCACAATCACTGCATTAATTAATACCCATCCAAGGGCAAATTGTTTCATCTTCTTCATACCACCGATTGCCCAAGCAGCTGTCGCCAAGAGAGCTGATGCGCCCCCTGAAGCGCCCACAGCCGCCGGAGCATTGGCGCCTAGAGGTGCGCTGATGACAAACCACCAGAGCCACTGCGCCAAGCCGCCGACGATAACCCCAAAAATCAAAATGGTCAGAAAAACCAAGGATGGGTTACGGCGACGCCCCATGGCAACTGAATTCAACCGAGCGCCCTTCACCGTGGCTATTCCCAAAACAGCAATCATACCGGCATTCATCAAAACATGCCCCCAACCGCCATGCGCCAAGCCGTGTCCGGCCAAACTCACCATTTGCTCTGTCAGCGTAGCGCCCTGAAACCCTAAAGGCATTAAGACAACCAATGGGGCGAGCCAGGTAAAAACCATTGGTACATAAGCCAGAAGCGCGAACATCAATATTATAAATCCGGCCACATAAGCGGGCATAGGCTCGGTAAAGTTGAAAAATGGTTCTTTTGGTGGTCGATTAGAGTTTTGCATGAGATTCATATAAGGATTATCACTTTGACCGCTACGTTTAAAACTATTTCTATGACTAGAATTGCCCCTGATGGTATAATTTCCTGCAATCACGTAAAAAAGAATTTGGTCTTTGTGACAAAGGAATTCATATAGACCTGTGACTTACCCACCCAATATCGTTCATGACGCTGAAACACTCAGAGCCGGAGGCCCCGCGGCCAAAGTCTATTATATGCAGGTCGGCAATCAACTTTTTGGCCCCTATAGCGCCGCAAATATGCAGCAATATTGTGACGAAGGACGTGTTGGCGCGCAATCTTTACTGTCGCATTCGCCTGAGGGTGGCTTCAAAGCGGCCAAAGATTGGCCTGAATTTTCGACTTGGACGCGCGGACGATATGATGCGTCCAGTCAATCCATACAAAACCTGGCGCCCGACGCTATGCCAAGTGTCTATTTTGTCGTTGCCGATATTGCGCCGCAGCAGCAAATTGAGTTTATCAAGACGCTTCAAGACTTGGGGACGGTTCACCGCCTCACGGAAACGGTCTGGGTATTAGGCAGTTCAATGAAGATTGAAGACATCAGAGAAGTACTGAGCAGATCACTCACCCTCGAAGACCGTCTGTTCATCCATGATAGTTTTTCAAACCGCGCGGGATGGTTTAACATCGGCGCAGGATTAGATGAGAAACTGCGGAATTTATGGGTGGATACGGCGCATAATCGTAAGAACCGTAAGCGTTGACCGTTTAGACAGGTTTCATGCCGTTTCTAAAGCGCTTGGCGTTTTTGACGTAAATATCCGCGCTCATTTTTAGCATCATTTCTTGCGCTTCAGGTACAGATTTTATGACTTTCCCCGGCGCGCCCATGACAACCGAGTTGTCAGGAATGATTTTATTTTCAGTTATCAAAGCATGGGCGCCAATCAGGCAGTTTTTACCGATTTGAGCATTGTTTAAAATAGTCGCGCCGATGCCGATTAAACTATTGTCGCCAATTGTGCAGCCATGCAGCATGGCCTGATGACCGACGGTTACGCCGTCGCCAATAGTCAAGGGTGAACCGGGATCAGAATGCAAGACAGAATTGTCTTGAATATTGGAGCGTTCCCCAATTTTTATAGGCTCATTATCGCCGCGAATGACGACGCCGAACCAGACAGAACTGTCAGCCGCCATGATAACATTACCAACCACAGAAGCAGAGTCGGCAACCCAAGCGGTCTCGTCCAGTTGAGGCGTCAAATCATCAAGGGCGTAAACGCTCATTATCCGTCGATATCCTGTTGTAGGATAGAGATGTTCAAATCATAGGAAATGTCATTGGGATCTTCATCATCCACATAAAGGAGACCAAGAATTTCGTCATCCAGATAAACCTCTACACTGTCAGACACTTTACGAGGTTTGATTGTAAACCCTTCCGTTCCGAAACGTTTGCAAAGATAATTTTTGACGGATGTAATTTGTTCGGGGCTCATTTTGCCTCTCCTAATTCTGGATCCATGGAAGTTTGGTCCATTAAAGCTTGATCAATAAATGTTTGGTCCATCGAGCCGGCCGGGTTACCGCAACATGGCCCCGCGACAGGCTTGGCAGGAATACCGGCCACAGTGCAATTTTCTAAAACGGGCTTTAAGACAACAGAGCCTGCCGCAATTTTAGCCCCGTTCCCAATGCGGATGTTACCTAAAATACTGGACCCCGCCCCGACAAGGACGCGGTCCCCGATTTTCGGATGACGGTCTTCGTCTGATTTCCCTGTTCCTCCTAAGGTGACGCCTTGTAGGATGGAGCAGTCATTACCAATGCGGGCAGTCTCGCCCATGACAAAACCCGTTGCGTGATCCAACATAATCCCATGCCCGATTTTAGCCGCCGGATTAATGTCGACACCGAATAATTCAGAGCTTCGGTTTTGCAAATGGAACGCCACAAGATCGCGGCCTGAGTTAAACAAAGAATGAGCGCAACGATGGGTTTGAATCGCCATAAAACCTTTAAAGTATAAAAATGCCTGAAGGTAAGAGCGGCAAGCCGGATCGCGTTCCTTGACCGCCAACAAATCTTTTGCCGCGAAATCAACGATTGTATCATCCAGTACGATGGCTTCGCTCAGAACTTGGCGTAGTTTCAAGGCAGATAAATCCGCAGTCGCGTGTTTCTCAGCCAAATGATTGACGATGGCCCCGCCGAGACTCGCTTGGTCGAGAATTGTTGCGTGAAGGAAAGAGGATAAAGCGGTTTCTTTCACTGCATATGCGGCGGCTTCCTGCTTCAACATGGACCACACGCATTGGTCGGGATTTTTATCAGAGGCGATGTTGATACTGGCCATAAGTTCAGTCTTTTTGTTTCTGCAGTCTCTTGATGGGTGAGGATAGCATGATTTAGCTCTTAAGATAAGGACGGTTCGTCCCAAATCCAAATCAAATTTCGGTAATTTCAAGAGTTATTGGGCCTTTCATAGAGAAAGACAGTCTCGCTTCACCCTCGACCGCGATAAGGCGGCACGCCTTGGTCCGGTATCCATAATCCTTTAGGCGGTGTGCCATATTGATAGAAAACATCAATCGGAATGCCCCGCGCGGATACCAATAGCCGCCGATACGGAGCCATT
>CAZMEN010000045.1:7058-22571 GCA_964565335.1 uncultured Algimonas sp.
TGGCCAACCGCTCCGCATGCTCATCCAGACACAGCGGTTGCGGTTTGCCCGTTGTGCAGGCCTCATGAAAATCGCCGTGATTACGAAAACTACCCAGAAATAACTTGAACGCCTTGCTTTCGACAATCCACTCATTAGGGCAGTAATCCACGACCAAATGGGCGAAATCTGGCTGGCCAGTCACGGGACAGATAGAGGTGAATTCCGGCGCAACCAAACGGACCATATACGGCTCATCGCACGGGTTTTTCACCCGCTCCAATACGGTCTTATCTGGCGATGCAGGCAAGCCCTTCATCGTCCCAAGTTGGTCTAATTCATCGTAGCGGTCAGCCATAATCGTCTTTCTAATTCTAAACGGCCTAATCTTGAGCCGCCCGATAAACGACTTTCGCGGCTAACTCAACCCGGCTCAAAAGCCGCCATGATGGCCACGCCTATTAAGCAGAGGTCTCACCGGTTTGAACATAGCGCGCTGACCACGCTGCCAAAACGCGGCCAACATAATCAGCATCCGCTGGATTTTTTAGCAAGAGATGATCTGCACCGTCCAGACTGACAAAGCTCTTGGGGTGTTTTGCCATGCCGTAAATATGGGAGGCGTTCTCTATGCCAACCACCGCGTCTTGCGGCGAATGAAAAATTAAAAGCGCCTGCGGCAGATCGCCAATTTCCATAGCGATGTCATGATTTTCAATATCGCTTAGAAATTGCTCTTTAATGATAAAAGGTCGACCGCCAAGCAGGACTTTGGCTTGTCCCTCTTCTTCGATCTCTTCGATTTTATCGGCAAATTGATGAACGATATGGGTGGTATCGCAAGGCGACCCAATTGTCGCGACGGCTTTACATTCAGGAATTTCATCGGCGACTTTCAGCATGGCCGTTCCGCCAAAACTATGCCCAATAAGGATACAAGGCGCCATACAATGTGATGATAAATATTCTGCGGCCGCTTTGATATCCGCCACATTGGTCGAGAAATTCGTATCAGAAAAATCACCGCCAGATTGCCCCAACCCCGTAAAATCAAAGCGCAACATGCCATAGCCTTCTTCAACCAAGGCCTTGGAAATCGTGCGAATGGGTTTAAGGTCTTTGCCAATGGAAAAACCATGAGCGAACAACACCCACCCAATCACTTCGCCGCCATCAGGGCGATCAATTTTCGCGGAAATCGTGTCACCTAACGCGCCTATAAATTCGACTTTTTCAGTTTCCATGCGCACTCACTCCTTTGAGACGTAGAAAGGTACGCCTACACAAAACTCTTTTGAAACGCTTTGAGGAAGCGGTCAAAGTCTTCTTTGGGCAAATGATTTATCCCCGCCGCCGCAGACCGTCCGCCCCCCGTTTCAAACTGCATTGCCAGATCATCCGCACCGGTGCGGTTGCTAAGTGGCGCGCGTAAGCTCACCAAATAACCGCCCTCTTGCTCTGTTAAAATGGCATGGGCGCGTTCGGGGAATTGCTGCGCCAAAGCATTGCCGTGAATACCTGACATACGGCGAGAGGCCGCCACACCGGGCAGGACAAGCGCAAAATGTTGCGCCGTTTCAAGCGCCGCTTTGCCACCAGACATCACGCCCTTATCGGCTTCATACCCTGCTTCTAATTTTGCGTAAGTCGGGGTCTTGTCGTCTAAAAATGCCATGGGCGTCTCATATTTCACCAATTCCCGATAAAGCACTTCGGGGTGAAAATGCAGATCGCTGATATCCGCGCCATAGCCATTGTAATTGATCAACATGCCCAGCCGCGCGAGAGGCTCCAATGGGATCTTCAGGCGGCGCCCCTTTTTTCTGGCCAGTTCAGGGAAATTATCGCCAAAGGCCGCCGTCACCGCCCAGGCGCGATAGGCCTCGCCCAAATAATCATCCACCAAAAGCGCCGTACATATTTCAGGCGAGGTATCTATAAAGGTTTCGAGATTGGGATGTTTGGGAATGGGGTCGGCGTGATGATGGTCAAAGTAATAAACCTGCGCCCCCGCCGCCAAAACGCGCTCCAGAGGCTCACGGTTTTTAGACAAGGACACATCCAAAACAGTGACACGATCGCCATCCCCCGCATCGACACGGCCTAGCAGCGCATTATCGCGTTTTCGCCCCGTCACTAGCTGCGCGTTGCGCGGGTCTGACAAGCGCAATTGGACAAGAGAGATAATCCCGTCTGCATCGCCATTGAAGACATCAAAATCTGCCATTTAAGGATCGTCCTGATTTTGTTGGATCGTTTCGAATTCAATAGCAGGCATACGCAGAAATCCGCTGAATACAAAGGGCCACTTTCACGGAACCGACAGAAACGAGCAGAAATAAGAGAATTTTGCAGTCAGCCCATAAAAATACTTGCCCCTCCCCGTTCCGCGTCTTACATCGGGCGAAGTCAGCGGGCGTGGTGGAATTGGTAGACACGCAAGACTTAAAATCTTGTTCCTTTATAGGAGTGCCGGTTCGATTCCGGCCGCCCGCACCACCCCATCTAGACATGCTCCGATAAGTCCTTGGCCAGCACGTTCACTTTGTTTATCCTCCAATTATGTTCAAGAAAATTGCGCTTATCATCGTTGTGACCGTCTTATTGCTGATGGGGGCTGTTTTCCTTTTCGCAAAAGATATCGAAATCAGTGTTAGTGAAAAAGAGGCCCGGCTCGCGATTAACGAGTACCTCTCAAATACCGATAACCAAAATGTTGGAGTTCGCGTCTCGCCCAAAACCGTCATTCTTGATTTCAAAGCGGATAACAGCGCGACGATTAAAAGTGTGGCGCGAATAGATGGACATGGCTATTCGGGACTCTTCGATGGAGAATTTAAGACCGGTGTAGACTATCGTCCCCCTCGCCTTTATTTTGATGAGATAAACCTCAAAGACGGCGGGTTTTCAATAGATCATCATACGCAATCAGAATTGGAAGACCTTAAGAAGGTGGCGATTGATGTATTACGGCGGCAACAAAAGGATGATGCTCCGCAGGACACCCGTCAGTCTACCGGAAATTCGAATGACAAAAGTGAGGCCGTTATTGAAAAGCTTATTTCGGCGGCAACCTTATCCTTTTTTGAACGTATTCCGATTTATGACATTAGCCGTTCCGGCAAAAAAGGCATGGTGGCCAGCCTTGCCCTGAAAGATGTGCGCTTCACAGAAGAAACAGCCACTATTACGCTTAGCCCCGTCACAGCATTATTGCGAATATTAGCGGCGCTCGGCATGATTTTACTCGTACTAACTTGGTTATTGGGCTCTTCACTTGTCAAGCTTGGTCTTATGCGATTAATGCAGAGTGAGACCAAACAATAGTTTCGTTTTGAAGCGTCTCTACTCCGGCCAACCACATTACTCTCTTTTATTGTTTCGCTTTGAGAGGACCATGTGAAAAATTTAAACAATCTTGATAAGCTTACAACGTGGAATCATAAACCTGGGGAACTTTAATGGAGCGGCTAAGAACGCCCAAATAAGTACGCTGGTAACGTTTGGGATTGCCGCTAAAATCGCTCTATTTCGGGCCTTTAGTAGATGACTCAGTTATCTCATAACTCCTGTCCAACGCTCACCCTTTCACTCCTAAAAAGTTCCCCTCTTAGACATAATCACGAAACAAACTTCTAGTGGCGTATAATCGTAATCATTATATATCTTTTAATTTCTAAAGGACCCAGAATGATGTTCAAATATAAGCTTATCGGTTTTGTATCTGCCTTAGCGCTCACCAGCGCAGGATTATCAACTTCTGCTTTCGCAGATCCGATGGAAATTGAAGACATCGGCAAAATTCAAAATGCAGGCAATCTCACTGTTGCGCCCGATGGGGAAACGCTGGCTTATACGGTATCGAAATACCCTGACCTCTTGCAAGGCGATGAGGATGGGGGCTCAAAGAGCCAGCTCTATGTCATGCGCCCCAATGCGGACCCTGTCCTCTTCACAGGCTCAGCTGGCAGCGTCAGTCGCGTGCATTTCACCCCCGATGGAGAGATGATCTATTTCCTCTCCCGCCGTGAGGGCGATAAAACCAATAGCCTATACGGCATTTCCTTGAGCGGCGGCGAGGCGAAGAAGATCTTCTCCCATGAAACAAGCCTCGGCGACTATGCCCTCTCCCCAGATGGCGAGACTCTCTATTTTGTCGCCTCCGAGAAAAAACCGGACACATCCAAATTGAAAAAGAAAGGCTTTAACGCTTATGCCTATGAGGAGGACCTGACCATGGCGGCGGCTTGGCAAGTATCTCTGGCGAATGACGACGCAAAAGCGGAACCTCTTTATGATGCTAATCATGTAACGAGCCTGGAGCTGTCGCCGGACGGGCGTTCGCTCGTGGTTGCGGCTGTTCCGACGGCGCTTGTCGACGACTCACTAATGAAGACGCAGCTTCGCATTTTGGATGCGCGCACCGGACGCGTCAAAGCCCATGTAAAAACGCCGGGTAAATTGGGCAGCTTTAAAATCTCCCCTGACAATAAGAACATTGCCTTCCTCGCGGGAACCGATATTCATGATACGGCAACCGGCGTTCTTATGTTCGCCAATATGCGCAATGGCCGCTTCAAACAGCTCACGCCGGATGCAAAGCAGCATATCGCCGATATCGAGTGGCTGGGAGATGACGAAATTCTCGCTGTGGCGCATCGCGGCGTCGAGACTGCGATGGTTACCTACTCGCTTTCAGGCGACGAGGAGGAGTCGTATAATACACCCGAAGACATTGTCGTGCGCAATGCCGAAGTCGGCAGCGGCGGCAAAATCTTTTTAACCGCCGACAGTCCCAACCACCCGGCCGAAGTGTTTGCAACAAAGCAAGCGGGCGTCGATAAGCTGACCGACATCAATGATTGGCTGGCGGATATTGACCTCGCGGAACAGACGACTTTTACCTATGAAGCGCGCGATGGCCGCGAAATCGAAGGTTTGCTGATCACGCCCGAGGGCCGCAAGCCTGCAGGCGGATGGCCGCTTATACTGACTGTTCACGGCGGCCCTGAGGCGCATTATTCCGATGGCTGGCTGACGGCCTATTCCCTTGCTGGGCAATTCGGCGCGGGCGATGGCTATGCCGTCTTCTACCCAAATTACCGTGGCTCAACCGGGCGCGGCGTGGTCTTCGCCAAAGAACATCAGGATGACTATGCGGGGGCAGAATTTAATGACCTCGTCGACGGCGTAGACGCGCTGGCCGAGGCGGGCATCATAGATAAAGACCGTGTAGGCATCACCGGCGGGTCTTACGGCGGCTATGCGTCTATGTGGGGCGCGACCGCGCAAAGCGAGCATTTCGCCGCCTCTGTCGCATTTGTTGGAATCTCCAACCAAATCTCTAAATTCGGCACAAGCGATATCCCGAATGAAATGCATTTGGTCCATTCCTTGAAATGGCCATGGGATGATAATTGGATGAACCTTCTTGAGCGCTCGCCAATTTTCCATGCCGGGAAATCTACAACGCCAACGCTCATCATGCACGGCGAGAAAGATACGCGCGTCCACCCGAGCCAGTCCATGGAACTCTACCGCGCGATGAAAGTGCGCACGGATACGCCAGTACGTCTTGTTTTTTATCCTAATGAAGGCCACGGCAATCGTAAAGCCGCCTCGCGCCTCGATTATGCCTATCGTCTCATGCGCTGGATGGATACCTATCTAGACGAAGATGCAAATAGAGACGACGAAATGCCAGAGTTCGACATCGGAATTTCCGAGAAGCTCGGATGGGATGACGACGAGAAAAAGAAGACGCCCTGACCAAAAAGCAATCAAGTATAGTTTTGAAAACTAAAAGGCGGCGTGGAAATGTCGCTTTGTTAGTTCTATTCGTGGAAGTGTAGTTTGGATTGGGTCTAAGCTCACTCCTATCTTCGCCAATCAAATGGGTGGGTATAAGCGCCCCTACTCCGCGCGCCCGTACCACTCTTTCCTCAACGTAGTTTTCGCGAATAAGTTCTTTCGCCTCGGCTTCATCGCTTCGATAAAAATTGTGGTGAGGATGTACCATCCCGCGAGAATCACGCCTTTGACTGTACCTGATATTTTCGAGGTGCCGATTCGGTTGCGGTAGCGCACGGGGACTTCAGCATAAGGGATGTTTTGCTTTAATATCCGCGCCTGCATTTCAACTGTCCAGCCAAAAGTCGGAGCCTCCATTGAAAGCGAGTCCAGCGCGCGTTTTGTGATGGCACGAAATGGACCTAGATCAGTAAAGCGGCTGCCCCAAAAAAGACGCATGAGGAAACAGGCAAGGCTATTGCCAAAGCGCTGCGGCAGTGTCAGCGCGCCCTTTTCTACATCACCGGTAAAGCGGGAGCCCAAGACAAACGCGGCTTCGCCCGATTTAATAGGCTCCAAGAGCGCCTTCAAATCTGCCGCGTCATCGGCGGCGTCGCCGTCCATAAACACAATAATATCGCACGCCCCCGCCGCCGCTATGCCCGCGAGGCAAGCGCGGCCGTAGCCAGCCTCAAGCACAGACACGACAGTCGCCCCGGCGTTCTGCGCGACCAATGCCGTCCTGTCCCTAGAACCATTATCGGCAACAATTACTTCATCCACTCTATCTATGACGGAGCGGACAACTCCGCCAATGGCCTGCTCTTCGTTCAAAGCGGGTATGATAATCTTTACCGAAGAATGTGTCATAATCGGACCTTTCAGGACTTCGCCAAAACGGGTGAATCTTCATGCTGATTCGTCGCATTATGGCGTTTGAGAATGAGTTCTAATGCCACCACAATTAACGGCAGACAAAATTGCAGAGGCACAAGGATATTGAGATAGATGTCGTAATGACCCGCCTCACCCAACCAGAACCGCGCGTAATAAAGGCTGACTGTGACGCAGAGTAAGGCCGCGCCATATGTCGGCACAAAAGGAATAAGGAAGGCGAACCAGATAATATACCATGGGAAGCCTGTAGGAGAGAGCCAATAAAGCGCCAGAGTCACAATCAATAACGCCAAAGGCAAATTTGACGCCTCTACCTTTGCTATTAGACCGAAATAGAGGGCTATCGCTGTAATAGAGAGGGCGACAAGACTGCGGGCCAAAATTGGGCCGCGCTCTGAAAAATGACTCAATAGCGTTTCTAAATAAGGAAATAGAAAACTACTGCGTTGCCAAGTTGCGGAATAGGCGTTGAGCCCGCTTGCCTCGCCAAGGTGGAGCAACATTGGCAAACAAAGAAGGAAAGACAGAAGACCTAAAAAGAGGCCATACCCTGCATAGCGTAAAAATTGCACTCGATAGGAACGAAACAAAATTGGCCCAACTATCAAAGGCCAAAGCTTTATTGCCGCCGCTGCGGCCAAACATACTCCCGCCAATAAGGGACGGGAATTAACTAAAACTATCGCGCCCAAAATAAATGGCACAAGGAGGATATCCATATGCAGGCCATTAAAGGCCGTGAAAATCAGCAGTGGATTGAGCGCATAGAGCCAGACCCAATATGGAGATTGCCCAAACTGCGTCAGAGCGCGTACGAGCAATAACAAAGCCATAAACTCCGACATTAAATATACGAGGCGCAGCACATCTATATCGAACGGCTTAATCATGGCGGATAAGGCAAAGGCCAGTTGCGATACTGGTGGATAGATTGTTGTTAAGTGAGGATTATTGATACGGTCAATGAAGTCATCGTTTTCTTCTGACAGATCTTTTAACGCGCCTTTAATCGTATCATTTTTCGCTGCATTATCGGCAGTATAGGCATTCGCTATCTGGTCGGGGCTGTAGAGATAGGGGCTGAAGCCTTGCGCAATGACAGCTCCGTCCCAAAGATAACGGTTCCAATCATCCTCATAAATCGGTGTTGAGCCGATAAATAAAGCGCGAAATGCCAAGCCAATGAAAACGGCGCTCCATATCAGCGTTTTTGAGTAGGTATTGTCTTTGGTTTTCGCGCTTACGTGTCGACGTAATAGCCAGAGAATACCTATCCAGACAGCTCCAGCAAATAAAAGCAAAGCAATTAATAAGGCTACTGGATGGTTATCGGTTGTGGTGCCCGGACGAAAAGCAAACGAAAATTCCCTTAAAGAAAAAAGAGACAGTCCGATAAGGACTGACCCCAAAATAAGATATGTTCGTAAGTGTTGCAGAACTGACCTTACGTACGGGCCCTATGTTCCGGGCAGAGTATCACCTGTTAGCATACAGGTTCCGTTGGGTTGCGGTGTTGTTCCAGTTGGGCAATTCGCGGGTTCGCCCATCATTTTACTGTCCATCATTTTGCTCTTTTTCATCTTGTCGCCGTGTTCCATAATTGCGCCTTCTTTCTTTTTCGACGCTTTTTTCATGGAGTCACCTGTCGTGCCCGAGCCATAAGTTGCTTTCTTGGATTTCATTTTCTTAGACTCTGACTTCATGGAGTCTTTTTTCTTAGAGTCCATTTTCATTGAGTCGGCGCCCATCGCTTTCTCTTTCATGGATGTCTCTTTCATCATCCCATCTTCTTTCATTTTGGCGGCTTTTTTAGCAGCCTTGATGCGCTTTTTTTCGGCTTTCTTCGCAGCTCTCTCAGCCTTTATCTTTTCTTTTTCTGCCTTGGTTTTGGTTGAGGTTGTGCTGTAATCATTACCGCTTCCATATTGAGCATAGCTTGGCGCAGCGAAACCGATAATCGCCATTCCGGCGAATGTTGACATAGCAATAGATAGGATAGAAATTTTTGACACAGTGTCCTCCTGGGTTGATTTGATAAATACGTATTACCACTCCAATCTGAGATGTAATCTCACATGACAGAGAGACAACGACACTTTTTTGTGAGATTAATTTAAAAAGGTTGAAACACTCTGTTTCAGCATGGATTTGGGTGTTAGGGCCGTATCCGTCCGACGCTAAGAGCCAAATACACACGGCCTTGCAATTACGTCACGCCGTGTTTGTTTAAATGAGAGCACCTTAATGCGGCGCAAATCAAAGATTATGAAAAAAAGCAGGCTCTTTCGATGAGTATGGGGCCTATAAATTTAATTTCCTGGTGTGTTAAAGTGAACTAAAATAATAGTGCACAAAATAATGTACCGACTTACTCAAAAATGAACCCTGCAATTTCATCGACGACCTCTTGCGATATCGGCATATCGGGATTGGCGTAATTTTGCATCGTCGCAATACGGTTCTTAGTAGATTTCTTTAGGACGTGATTAACGCCCTCCACGACTACGAGCTTGCCTTGTGTGGCATCAGCCAACAGCTTTGCATCTTCAACGCTTGTTTGAATGTCTGTCTCGCCCTGAACAACCAAGGTTTTAACATTAGCCTCTTTTGCCACTATCGCCGGGTCAGTCTGCATCAGAGAGATAAGATAATTTTGTATGGCCGGATGAAACATGCCTTTTAATGCGGGATGGAAGTCATCGACTACAATTGTTTCACCCCGCTCCAGACTATCAATCGCTGCCATAGCGTCTTTCATGACAATCATATTTGCTGGATTCGCCTTTAGTTGCGCGCGCAAAACATCCCCAAATGAGCGTCCGACGCCCGAAACCAAAACTAGTCCGCAGACATCAGAATTATTAACGGCAGCGGCAGACACCATTAATGCACCCTCTGAATGTCCCAAAAGATACACACACTCTGTACTGGTTTCCGTTTTAATAGTATCGACCCAATCCCTGTAATCCCGAGCGTAAATCTCCACGGTCACAGCGTTGCCGTCACCTGCTCCTATGCTCGAATACATGCCTCGCTTATCCACGCGCACCGTCGATATACCTTTCGCGCCCAACCCTTCGGCCAATAATTTTAGAGTGCCGGCATTGAGTCCCGCCATATTATTGCCGTTCAAATCAGTTGGGCCTGATCCGGGTACAATAAGAACAACAGGCGTATTATCACCCGCATTTTTGTAAAGACCTGCCAAAGCACCCGATTTGATGGGTATGTCAGCCAAAGGCGCGGTTGCGACTGCATTGTCTGTTACGGTCGCTGTCTTTACTTCGTCGACATTAATGACCTCAGGGGATGAGGTGTTTTCGGCGCAAGCCATAAGACAGGCAGCGAGGGCAACACTAGACACTAAAGAGGACAGTTTCATAAAATGAAGCTTTCTGAGCAAGAGCTTATCAAGTAACACACAATTTGCCTTTAGTCCAAAATCGTCTAATTCGCTATGATTGCGACCCCACATAAGCGACCATAGTTTTCAATTTCTCTTCAATTTCGGTCAGTAAAGCTTCATCTGGTGTTCTGGCGACAAATGTTACCCCTCTCAATTCATCATTAAAAAACGGGTAGCTGCCGAAACTGACGGAATCATAGGCCTTATCCAATTCGGATAAAGGTTTAGCAGCGTCTCCCTCGCCTATCCCTTTGGCGGTAACGGATACCGAATAGACTTTTGTCCCGCCTTTGATGCGGTGCGGTATATCATTCAACATACCTTTCAAAATTTGCGGGACGCCAGCGAGCGTGAAGACGTTTCGGGTTTGAAAGCCAGGGGCTTGACTGACAGGGTTTTTAATAAGGTTCGCGCCGTCAGGAATTCGCGCCATGCGGCGTCGAGCCGCGTTGAGTTCATCCTCGGCATATCGTTCGCGCAACGCCGTCAATGCATCATCGCGTTCAGATATGCCGAGATCAAAAGCGGCGGCAATGCAATCGGCCGTAATGTCATCATGGGTCGGGCCGATACCGCCGGTGGTGAAGACATAATCAAAACGCTCGGAAAAAGCTCTTACAGTTTGCGAGATCGTATTGGCATCATCTGCAATAATCCGCGCCTCGCCTATCGAAACACCCAATGGAGAAAGAAACTTCGCAATTGTGGCGAGGTTTGTGTCCTGCGTTCGGCCAGACAGTAACTCATCTCCAATCAGTATTATACCAGATGTTACGGCTGTTTTCATGTTAGCACTCTTTTAAGGGTTGCATTTTGTTAACCATAAGAGGCTGATTAGGCGTTTCGAAACAGAAATAACAGGGTTAAAAACTCATTTATTTTCAATGCCTTGTCATATTTTCACCCTTCATATTGCGTTCAGGAACTCTCCTCTACCCTGTAGTGGTAGAAGAGATTTCGCAAAGGAGGCGAATATGAGTAAGGTTAAGTCTACTGTAAAACATAAGGCTGTTTTCGGTTTCACTCTCATGGTTATGGGAACAATGATAGGCACAAGCTCCAGCGCATTTGCGCAGGATTTGGTGGTGAAGCGCGAAGCTCTGCCGACCGCAACGGCAAACCTGCACATGGCACCGTCGGGCCCCACTCTAACCGATCACAGTAAAAACATGAACACAGGGGCCTATCTCTACTCAGGCAAGCGTATCGTAAAGCCTGCTGAGGTAAGCTATAAAGCCCCAATCAAATCCGTTAAAGGCGAAAGAAAAGCGCGCATAACCATCGTGAAACGTGAAGCTTTGCCTGTTTCAGACCCTTTTTTAAGACGCTAAAGCACTGATTTATAACACCTTTAACTCAGATGAACAGAACCCACAATTCGGTATCAGGTACGGTTCAGATTAGTTCAACTAACACACACTCATACTGCCACTATCATAATATGGGGGCGACCTATTTGTTCGGAGGACAATATGCGTATTTTAACACTTTCAGCCATTTCTCTCTCAACTTTGGCATTCTCAAGCCCGGCTTTGGCACAAAGCTATAATGGATACAGCGCGCATGACGCGTGTAAGAAGTCGGAAAGCAAACAAAAGCTTCTCGGCGGTGGCTTAGGCGTTATCGCAGGCGCCGTTATCGGGTCACAGATTTCAGGCAGTGGGGCCCGAACAGAGGGTTCTGCTATTGGCGGCGTGCTCGGCGGACTGGCCGGAGCCGGTATTGCGGATAAGCGCATTGATTGTGATCCCGTCTATACGCAGCGTTCACAACCTGTCTATTACCAAACACAACCAGCTACCACATCTTATCCAACAACAACCTCTTACCCCTCTACATCATATCAAACGACTTCATATCCTGCGACGTCATATCAGACGACAACATCCTATCCGTCGACATCATATTCTACGTCGTCGCAGCCTGTATATACGAGTTCAGGTCATTCCACGTCTTACCAAACTGTGCCTGGCTATCAGCACACAGCAGGCTACTCACAATCATCGGCTTATCCTGTAACCACGACGGTTAGTACTCACCCTATTTATTCAAATCCGGGTTATACCACGTCGACCTATCAGAGCCCGACTTACAGCTCCGGCTCGACGTATAGCAGTGGCAGTTACCATACGCAGGCGACGACGCAGCCCCGTGTCATCCGCACCTATAGTTCACAGCCAACCACGGGGAGCTATTACCAGAACACGAGCCACACGACACGTCACAGACCGCATCGCGTCAAGGCACGTAGTAGCAAACATTTCCATGGAAAATATCAGTGTTTCACCCATCACTAAACTAAAATATTTTTGAATGAGAAACGCCGCCTCTGCGCGGCGTTTTTCGTTTGGTACTTACTAAATCCTCACTCACTGTCTCTACAATGAGCACTGGCGAAGTTCGCTTGGCCCTGTTATAGCGCGGCCATGAATTATGTAGATGCAGCAGATGCCGACCTCCTGCGGGACGGCGCGATTAAACTCCACGGCGAAGACGGATTTGCAGGGATGCGCAAAGCTGGACGTTTGGCGGCAGAATGTCTGGATATGCTGGCCGAAAAGGTCGCGCCGGGCGTAACAACAGCAGCGCTCGATAGAGCGGCATTTGAATTTATCACTGGCCACGGCGCCCTGCCCGCCACAGTAGGGTATCGCGGCTATAAACACTCGCTCTGCACATCTATTAATCACGTTGTTTGCCACGGAATTCCAAATGACAAACCTCTCAAAAACGGCGATAGCCTTAATATTGACGTGACCGTGATTGTGGATGGGTGGCATGGGGATACATCTCGCATGTATCCGGTCGGCGATATTGACCGCAAAACTGAACGCCTCATCAATATTACCTATGACAGCTTAATGCTCGGCATTGCGGCTGTGAAACCCGGCAATACAACAGGCGATATTGGTTATGCTATTCAGAAATTCGCAGAGGGCGAGCGCTGTTCAGTTGTGACAGACTTCTGCGGCCACGGTTTGGGTCGCCTCTTTCATGACTCGCCGAATATTTTGCATTTTGGCCGCAAAGGCGAAGGCGAAGTTCTGCGTGAAGGCATGTTCTTTACGATTGAGCCGATGATCAATTTAGGTCGCCCCGATGTTAAAGTCCTATCAGATGGATGGACCGCCGTGACTCGCGACCGCAAGCTAACCGCTCAATTCGAACACTCGATTGGCGTGACTAAAGACGGGTGCGAGATTTTTACCCGCTCACCAAAGGGCTATGATCGCCCGCCTTACGTCTAGGGCTACATGCGTGGCTGAGAGCAAGCCAAAGCCGCATTACCACGCGCATCGCGACCGTCAGCGCTCTAAATTCGCCGAGCATGGGCCTGACCCGATGGCGGATTATGAATTACTTGAATTATTTCTTTTCAATTCCATTCCGCGCCGCGACGTAAAACCCATAGCCAAAGACTTATTAGCGGCGTTTGGAAATTTGGCCGAAGTCTGTGCCGCTCCACTGCACCGACTGACAGAAGTAAAAGGTGTCGGGGAGAAAACCGCGCTTGATTTGAAGCTACTACACGCTGCCTCTGTCCGTATGGGGCGCGAGAGCCTACTCGGCCGCCCTGTCTTATCGTCTTGGACGGCGCTCTTAGATTACTGCCGCTCCGCTATGCAGTTCGAAACAGTCGAGCAATTTCGGGTTTTGTTTTTAGACAGAAAAAACCGCCTTATCGCTGATGAGGTATTGGGACGCGGCACGATTGACCGCGCACCCGTTTATCCCCGAGAGATCATTAAACGCGCCCTAGCCCTTGAATCAACTGCGATAATTCTTGCACACAACCACCCCAGTGGGGACCCGACCCCAAGCCAATCTGACATCACCATGACGAAAGAAGTGACCGCGGCCGCTAAAGCCATAAATGTCACCGTTCACGACCATATCATTATTGGCCGCGAGAACATTGCCAGTTTCAAGACCTTGGGCTTGATGTAAATCCACAGATCTACTTGCCTCATTTCATCTTGTGACTTGACGCTTCCCTCACTTTGCTTTCAGTTGCGCGAAAGATATTGGGGAAGTTTATGTCAGAGCAAGGTAAATATGCCTCTAAGGGTTACCGTACGGTTGTCCTTCTACTTTTAACGTTGATTTACGCCTTCAATTTTATTGATCGCCAAATCATCGGCATCTTGTCGCCCTTTATTCAAGCTGATCTCGGTTTAACCAATTCTCAATTGGGGCTTCTGAAAGGCTTTCTTTTCGCCTTGTTTTATTGCGTGATAGGTATCCCGATTGCTTGGCTTGCGGATCGTTATAACCGAACCAATATCGTAACAATTTCACTCGCTGTATGGAGTGGTTTTACTGCCGTAACGGGCATGGCCAATAGCTTTTTGACAATAGGCTTGGCCCGGATGGGCGTTGGCATTGGCGAAGCCGGTGGGTCTCCGCCGTCTCATTCTATGATTTCGGACATGTATCCGAAGGAAAAACGCTCTGGCGCTCTGGCCATGTATTCACTTGGTATACCGCTCGGGCTTGGCTTCGCTTATTTCATCGCAGGTTATGCTCTGGGCAATCCCGGCAATGGCTTTAGTTGGCGCACGCTCTTAATTGCTCTTGGCGTGTCCGGTATAGCCTTGGCTGTTATCACCCGTCTCATTGTAAGGGAACCAAAGCGAGGCGTTCAGGAAAACGCGCGCCAGGACGACATTCAACTGCCGTTCGGTAAAGCTCTGGCTATATTACTGACTATACCTTCATGGTGGGCTATGTGCCTTGGGATCGCCCTCGCCTCATTTGTCGGATACGCAATATCTGCTTGGCAGATTGATTACCTTTTGCCTTTTGATGGAGCGCAAGACGCACCCTTTGGTTTTCAGAAAATGATGTACATATTAGCAGTAATCAACGCTGTTTTATATGGCGGCGGGACGTATTTCGGCGGTTGGCTAGCGCAAAAGCTCGCAGGGAAATCAGTTTCTTATTATGGTTTGGTACCCGCTTTTTCTATCCTCATTTGCTTGCCATTAGTTTTAACGGCCTTCTGGGTGCCTTCAACAACTTTGCATTTAGTATTTGCCGGTATTTTATTGTTCTTCCTGGGTATGTATTTAGGGCCATCATTTGCCATCGCGCAGACATTGGCTCCGATTAACATGCGGGCCATGTCGACGGCCTTATTCTTTTTGATACTCAATTTGATTGCTTTGGGCGGCGGCCCGACAACAGTTGGTTTCTTGGCCGATGTTTTTGAGCCAGATCACGGCAAAGTTCATGCCATTCGGCTCTCTGTCTCATGGGTTTCCGTAGCTTTGATACTCAGCACAGCCAGCTTTTTCTATGCGGCTAAAGTCTTGCCGCGTGACTGGCAAGCCGCTCAAGATCGTAATGAGGGGCCAAGCAAGGTCTGAGCTTAGGCTAAAGAATAAACTCTCTTACTCAAGACCTTGACGTCAAGGCGCCAAATCGGCATGGCACGCGCG
>CAZMEN010000046.1:0-19752 GCA_964565335.1 uncultured Algimonas sp.
CCCCTGCCCTGCTTGGCTCGCAAGCGTAAAGCGCAGCGCATCTGCGCCGAAGGCTTCGAAACCATCTGGATATTGCTTGCGTGTGGCCTTAGCGATTTGCGGCGCTTTCTCAGGATTTTTCAACCCGCGTGTACGTTTGGCAACAAGGTCATCAATAGACACACCGTCAATCAAATCGAGCGGGTCGAGTGTATTACCGATGGATTTGGACATTTTCTTACCCTGCTCATCTAAAACAAGGGCGTGGATGTAAACGTCGTCAAACGGCACTTCATCCATAAAATGCAAACCCTGCATCATCATCCGCGCCACCCAGAAAAAGATGATATCAAAAGCGGTGACAAGGGTTGAGGTCGGGTAGAAACGTTTGAGTTCCTCGGTATTTTCAGGCCAGCCGAGTGTGGAAAATGGCCAGAGGCCAGAAGAGAACCATGTGTCGAGGACGTCTGGGTCCCGTCGCAGGACCAAGCACCCATCTTTCCATTCTTTAGAATCTATTGGAATATAAGTTTCGATGTGAGCAGGCCCATTGACTATTTTTTCACCGTCCCAATCACTTTTAAAAGAGTCATCCAAGTCCACTCCCTGAAGAGTTGGATGGTCTCCATCGACCACGAAAATTTCACACGTGGGTCCAACGTTTTCTGTTACATGTGCAACAACTTCATCCCATTTATCGAGAATTGCCTCTTCAACGGTGTGACCAACCCAAATACCGCCAAATTGATCATACCAAGCTGGAATCCGATGCCCCCACCATAACTGCCGCGAGATACACCACGGTTGGATATTTTCCATCCAATGGTCGTAAGTCTTCTTCCAATTCTCAGGGACGAATTTTGTTGATCCGTCATTGACCTTAGCGACTGCCTCTTTGGAGAGCTTTTCCGCATCGACAAACCATTGATCCGTCAACATCGGTTCAATCACGACGTCCGAGCGATCGCCATAGGGCTGCATGATTTTCTTATCTTCGATCTTTATGAGCAAGCCTTCGGCATCGATATCGGCGACCACGGCTTTACGCGCTTTGAACCTATCCATGCCGACATATTTTTCGGGCATAATTTCAGAGGCAATCATCTCACCGCGTGGCCCCATGAGCGAATACATCGGGATGTCATTGCGCTTGGCGACTTCATAATCATTGAAGTCATGCGCGCCCGTAATCTTCACCGCGCCCGAGCCGAAATCAGGGTCAGGGTATTCATCGGTAATAATCGGGATGAGTCGGTCAGCGAGCGGCAAGCGCACCATTTTCCCGACAATCGGCGCATAGCGTTCATCATCAGGATGCACAGCCACAGCCCCGTCGCCGAGCATGGTTTCAGGCCGAGTCGTCGCGATGGAAATATAGTTCCGCTCTTCTTCCAGAGTTATATTACCGTCCTCATCCTTTTCGACATAGGTGTAGGTCTCGCCGCCTTCGAGCGGGTATTTGAAGTGCCAAAAATGACCATTTTTTTCGACATTTTCGACTTCCAAATCGGAAATCGCCGTCTGAAAATGCGGGTCCCAATTGACCAATCTCTTATCGCGGTAAATCAATCCGGCTTCGTACATTTCAACAAAAGCCTTAGTGACCGCCTCTGCCATTTTATCATCGGCATCATCAGGGTCACCCAAGGTGAATTTCTCTCGCGACCAATCACAAGACGAGCCCAAGCGGCGAAGTTGGTTAAAAATATTTCCGCCGCTTTCTTCTTTCCACGCCCAAACATGTTCGAGGAACTCATCACGCGTCATATCTTTACGCGACTTATTGCCCTCTGCGGCTAATTTACGCTCAACAACCATTTGCGTGGCAATTCCCGCATGATCCATGCCGGGTTGCCATAGAACTGCTTTGCCCTTCATGCGGTTATACCGGACTAAAATATCTTGAATCGTGTTATTGACCGCATGCCCCATATGGAGGCTACCCGTCACATTGGGCGGCGGAATAACGATAGAGAAATTGTCCTCTTTCGTATCGGTGAGTTTGGCTGCTCGGGGTTTAAACGCGCCGCTGTCTTCCCACATTTTATATAGTCGCCCTTCGGCTTCTTTCGGGTCAAATTTATTGTCGAACATGTCGAACCTACACTCTGTCAGAGATTAGAATTTTTCGCGGTATCGCCTATAAATCGGCAAAAGAAAACCCCGCGCTTTAAACAAGCGCAGGGTTTATCAATTCAGACCCGGCGCGACGCACCGGAATAAAATTACTTACCAGATGCGATACGTTTCACTTCTTTTTGCACAGCGCGTTCCACAATGCCTTTTAGATTAGCATCGAGCCATTCTTTTAACATCGGGCGCAAAGCTTCCATCACTAAGTCGCCAATACGGTCTCCGCGTTCTGCGGTGATGGCTTCTTCTTCAACCATTTTACTCAGGGAGGCGAAAGCACCCGCAGAAGCGGCCTCTGTCACATCATCCAAAATTACGTCTTTTTGTGCTGTGGCGCTTGCCATATCTGCACTCTCCTTTTCCAGATTTTCTGTTTCTGTTTGCGTTTCGCCGCCTTCGTCGCGCTCTTGCACGTCAAAGTCCTGCTCTTCGTTCAGTTCCGTCTCCTCGGCCTCTGATTTACCGGAGGCCATAACGGCCCCAACGCCAAGACTTGCCCCAAGGGAAGTCAAGCCCAATGCCGCTAAGCCGCGATTAAGGTCAAAAATAGGTTTTGGCGCGCTTTCGAGGTCTTCTTCAACATCTGTTGGAACCGCATCTAATTCAATGACCGCATCTACGGAGGATTGAATTTCGCCCTGTTGCTCCATAACCACCGCGTCGCGTTCCGCCTCAGCCGCAATGTCGTAAAGGCTTAAGCCTTCAGAGGCGTCATGGTCTTGAGTTTCAACTTCTTGCGCTTCAATTTCAACTTCGGCTTCTAATTCATTTTCCTGAACATTAGTTTGCTGAACTTCGGCTTCTTGCGCTTCAACATTAGACTCTTGAGCCTCAACCTCTTGGGCCTCAACCTCTTGGGCCTCAACCTCTTGGGCCTCAACCTCTTGGGCCTCAACGTTTTCGGTAATGTTGAGGGCTTCATCTTGGGCAACTTGTTCAGCTGTGACGCTGATAGAGGACGTATTATCCGGCGATGGAATTTCCAACAACGCCTCGAGATCGCCTTCAACATCATCCGAATGCGTAGAAAGTTCATCGTCC
The DNA here is from genome assembly GCA_964565335.1 of uncultured Algimonas sp. Classification (GTDB taxonomy): domain Bacteria; phylum Pseudomonadota; class Alphaproteobacteria; order Caulobacterales; family Maricaulaceae; genus Litorimonas. The sequence goes on from CAZMEN010000046.1 coordinate 3,154, forward strand.
ATGCTCATATCAAGAATGTCATCCATGATATTGTCTGTGTCGTCCGACGCAACAGTCTCGCTTTCGGACACGGCCTCAAGCGCTTCATTTTCTGGATTCGCTAATTCTTCATCCGCAACAGTGTCCGCCGCCTCAAACGTCTCGGCCTCCGGGTCTGTCAGACCGGCCATAAGGGACTTCACAAGATCCATATCGCCTTCATTGGTGCTGAGTGAAGTTTGAACAAAATCTGCCTCCCCTGCCGCCAAAGGTTCATCCTCAATAGAGGAGTCGGCCCCATTGAGAGACTCACTTGCCGTTTCATCCGTTGAAGCTGTTTCATCAACGTCACCTAAGACTGACGTATTTTCGATTTCTTCCAAATCCTCAACAAGCCCGTTTAGCATCTCGTCAAGCTGAACATCTGTGTCTGTCAGCGTCTCTCCTGAGGCAAGTTGACCGTCAATCTTACCCATCTCTTCATTGGTTTGGGTAGCCTCTTCAATATCGGTTCTGGCAGGCTTATTTAAACTCAGCTTTGGCTTTATGGCGCTAAATCCGGCAGCCGCGAATCCGCTCGTAAAGCCGCGCTTTTTCGCGTCTAGCTTTACAATAGGTTCAATGATGTCCTCGTCCGATAAGGGGTCCACGAGTACATCGGCCGTTGTATCTTTTGGTTCAACCATTTCGTTGAACAAACTGTCGACTGCGGTGTCATCTTTTGGAACAGCTTCAGGAGACGCCTCCGCTAACAAGCCCTCCAACTCATCAAAAAGCGTGTCGGCTTCAACATCTTCACTCTTCACATTGTTTTGAGAATTATCTTTGTGGTCAGAGGGGTCTATGAATTCATCCAAAGCCTGTTCTACGCCATCGCTGTCTGCGTTTACATTTAAACTATCGGATTGCATAGGCTCCGGACGCAATTCTGGCATGTCCAAAATCGACTCATCTGTAAGCTCATCAGCCTTAGCCGTAGCCACGGCGGATAAATCCAGCTCATCCGCCTCTACGTTTGTATCGGCCATGCCTAGCAAAGCTTCGATATCCAGATCGATCAACTCACCTTCATCATCAGACATCGAGCCCTCTGCGGAAGTCGTTTCGTCCTCCAGCGACATGGTCTTAAAAACGCTGTTCTCATCTTGTTCAGCAGTAAGGCTGTTCAAACCTTGAAGGAGTGAGTCGACATCCGTATCGTCAGTCTCGATAACAGCGTCCTCAGACACAGATGTTTGAGACGTTAAATCATCCGAATTCAAATCCAGGGCTTGAGTGGGTGCGAGATCCATTTTCTGATCGTCATCCGCAATAATCCTGCGGATTGAGGCCAGAATATCTTCCATGCTCGGCTCTTCCGCCTCTTTGGAATGCTCTGCTTCTGTAGTCGGTTCCGACATAAAGACCCTGATTTTCTACGCTTTACAGCATAAATTTCGATAAGGCCGTTTTCCCCCCGCACGGACTTCCTAAACAAAGGGTTAAGACAACAACCCCGCCTTGTCTAGTTTACCAAATGCCCAAAACTTGGGGAAATCAGTCGTTTCTGTGGGTTTCTATGACTTTTATTTGGCCAGCCTCATCTCCATAGGGCTCCGTCTCTATCTTAGGCTGTTTCTCATTTACCAAGGGATGAAAATCCGATTCGACTCCTGAAACCTTATCCAGCGCCGCTTTCCCTTGCTCGAAAACTTTGCGCGCGGCTTCGGGTACGGCTTTTGCCGTATCTTTTACAATAGGCTCCGACATTGTTTGAGCGATACCGTCAAATCCGTCTGATACCGCCCCTGAAACTGTGCGGGCCAATGACTGTACCGGTTCAGCAATTGTTGTATCGACCAAATTCGACAGCCCATCATATCTAACAGCTTCAAAATTAGCTTTGGGGTCGTAAGGCGTCTCTATCTGCAAATTTATACCCTGAGCGTCAAAAACACCAATTGTTGCCAAGAGTTGATACCTAGCCGCGTTTAGGTTTCGATTAGCATTGACGAGTGCAAGCTCGGCATTCAGCACTTCTTGCTCGGCATCCAGAACGTCTAACTGCGTCCTTGTCCCGACCTGTTGTTCCAATGTAACGCCCTCAAAGGCCAGTTCTGCAGCCTCGACCTGCTTTCGAATTGCGATAAGGGTAGAAGCCGCCGCCTCTTTCTGAGACCAAGCCCGAATAACCGTTTCGTCAATTTCGCGTTCACGATCACGCGATTCAAAGGCCAGCCGCGTTTTGGCATGTTTGGCTTGTCGGACTCGGGAGCTATTCATTCCTCCGGAAAAAATTGGGATGCTGATATTAGCGGTTAATGAGGCTGTTTCGGCCTCTTCAAAACCGAATAATTGTCCGCGCTGTGCTCCGACACTGCCGCTCAAAGACAGTTTTGGCCGGCCGGCGGCTTTGGCGACATCAATAGCGGACTTTCCGGCTTGCTCACTAAAGTAAGAGGCAATGAGTTGAGGGTTGTTTTCTCGCGCCAATCGCAGGGCTTCATCAGCTGTGGCAGGTAAAACAAATTGTGGCACGGCTTGTAAATCTACGGGCACTCGCCCAACGAGCCGTTTATACGCAGCTCGAGCAATTTGAAGTTCTGAATCAGCCAGCGCCAATCCTGCCTCCGCCGATGCCAAGCGCGACTGAGATTGCGCTACGTCGGTGCGCGTGCCCTGACCAACTTCAAACCGCTCATCGGCTCCCGCGAGTTGCCGACTCAGAACGCGAACATTATTTCGCCGAATACGCGCTGTTTCTTCAGCGAGTTGAACATTCAAATAAGCATTAGCAGCAGCCAGAAACAGTTGGTTTTCTGTTGCCCGCAAAATTTCGCGTTGCGCGGCAATTCCGGCCTTAGCTTGTGCTTTGAGCGCCTTAACCCGTCCGCCTTGATAGAGCGGTTGAATAAGTTCAACTTGGCCCTGCGTTGGCGCGTAGAAAAAGGTGTTGTCAGCCACAGTTGTTGACGTTGGTGTCGGGCCAACATTTTGCGCTCCCCCTGAACTTGGGCCATCAAGAACTGTTCGGCTATATTGCCCCGAGGCAGTAAAACTAAACCTGCCCTGCGCTCGCGCCTGAATATAAGTTTCATCAACCTCGCGTAGTTGAGCCCGCGCAGCCAGCAATTGAGGGTTCTTATTATAAACAGAAATCAGTGCCTCTGACAGCGTGTCAGCTTGTGCAGGGGACCACGCCATAGCCAGAGCCCCGAAGGAAATGGCCAAGGTTTTGAGTGTCGGAATTGTCATAAGGTATGGTCGGCTATTTAGCCTCTGAAAAACGGTTTTATGTAAGACAACTGCCTCGCGGCTTTGCAAAATAATCTGTCGCCCTAACTTAGAATACAAAACTGGGTTGAAGAGCAAAACCAGGTAGAGTTGGCGCAGCCGCATCAAAATCAACACGCTCACCGACGAAATCTCCGGACTTCGTGAAAACAGTTGCTTGTCCCACGGGCCCGTTCTGAACGATGCAGACAAGACGCCCCTGATTAGCAAGTTGGGACAACCATGATCTCGGAACCTCAGCCACAGCGCCGTTGATGAAAATAACATTGAAAGGGCCGTGCTCTGACGCCCCGGCCTTCAAATCGCCTTTGACTATAGCCGCATTGTTAATATTTTCGTGAACGAGCAATTCCGTCGCTTTCTCAACGGCTTCATCACTTGTTTCCAAACCCACGACAGTATCAGCAAGTTTTGCCATAATCGCTGTCGAATACCCACGGCCACAGGCAATATCCAACACAACATCGGATGGCCGAATATCGGCGGCATCGACCAACTTGGCGAAATCACGCGGACGCATCATGACGCGCCCCTCATCCATTTCAATATGGGCATCGCCATAAGCCAAAGCCATTTGTGCTTTCGGCACAAAACGTTCCCGTGATGTCGTGCGGAAAGCTTTGAGAATGGCCGGCTCGGTTACATCATTTGTACGAATTTGGCTTTCAACCATGTGATCGCGCGCTTTGGCGAAGTCGAACATACTGTCCTCTTGGAATCGTTGCTGCCTGTAAAAGGCTTTTCCTTGAGCAGGCTATAGCCTGCGGAACTGACAAGGCGCAATGGTGTAATCCGCATAACTTATATGCGCTATTAATTTTATGCACTCCCACATTTGATGCAAAGGATGCGAAATCATGCTTGCGACTAAGGCCGAGCCTCGCTATGAGGGCGGCCCTTGCGATGGTACCATGGCGGAGAGGCTACGCACCGGATTGCAAATCCGTGTACCCCGGTTCGATTCCGGGTGGTACCTCGCGGGGGTTTTATTCAAGATACAATGTTTCAAATCTTCCTCGGGATCGCTCAGTGCCGATTTAAATAGGTTCAGACCCTCAGTTAGAGACGTTTTTTCGATGATTAAAAGCGCCATCTAAATCTTCACCCGGAACAGTTAAGCGGCGCACTCGCACACTCATCGTCAGAACTTGTTTATGATAAGGTATGACATCTCTCCCGATAACGACATTTCCGGATGTATGTTCGGCCGTGGACAAACTCGGTGAAGATGAAAGGCCTGTTTAAAACTTTTAAAATTCTCATCAATGGGCTTTAAAGTGTTCTGTTTTTGTTCTATCCTGAGCCATGGCAAAAATGACTTTGGTAAATAAGCTCGCAATCCTCGCTGATGCGGCGAAGTATGATGCATCCTGCGCGTCCTCAGGCACGACGAAACGTGACTCACTGGGCAGTGCGGGCCTTGGCTCAACAGAAGGCATGGGAATCTGCCATGCTTATGCGCCTGATGGCCGTTGCATCTCTCTGCTGAAAGTCCTGTTGACCAATTTTTGTATTTTCGATTGCCGATATTGTATCAATCGCTCCAGTTCCAACGTTGAACGCGCGCGCTTCGCCCCCGCAGAGCTCATTAAAGTCACTTTGGACTTTTACAAACGTAATTACATCGAGGGCTTATTTTTATCCTCTGGGATTATACGGTCGCCTGATTACACGATGGAACAACTCGTTGAAGTCGCGCGTAGCTTGCGCGAAGATTATGGGTTTCGCGGCTACATCCACCTAAAAACCATTGCAGAAGCAGACCCTCTTTTGATTGAACAAGCCGGGCTTTATGCCGACAGGCTTTCTGTGAACATTGAATTGCCAACAGAGGCAGGCCTGAATAGCTTCGCGCCTGAAAAAAGTGGTGAAACCATTTTCAAAACTATGAGCGAGGTCAAAGAGAGAATTGACATCAATAAGGCTGAGAAGAAAACACGCACCTCGAAACGCTCGAACTACGCACCTGATTTCGCACCCGCAGGACAATCCACCCAGATGATAATTGGCGCAGACGGATCGACCGATGCTGATATTATTGGTACCTCTTCGCGGCTTTATTCAGGTTATAAAATGCGCCGTGTTTATTATTCGGCTTACAGCCCAATTCCCGATGCTTCTAAGGATTTACCCCCGATTGCACCGCCTTTGGTGAGAGAGCATCGATTGTATCAAGCCGATTGGCTATATCGTTTTTATGACTTCAGGCCAGATGAAATCCTCTCCTCGGCTCATGCGGGGATGTTGGATTTGGAGCTGGATCCAAAATTAGCATGGGCGTTAAAACATCGCGAGTGGTTTCCAATGGATGTAAACACGGCCAGCCGGAAGGAATTATTGCGTATCCCCGGGCTGGGAGCGATTGGCGCGGATAGGTTGATTAAAGCCCGCCGTCTGACCCGCCTGCGCTTGGACGATATAGCCAAGCTCACGCAATCTTTGAAAAAGCTTCTTCCTTTCATCGTCGCTTCGGATTGGACGCCCGGTCAGCTTACGGATGCGGCAGATTTGAAACAACGGTTCTTACCCCCGCCCGAGCAGTTAGCCCTGCTATGATTTACGTCAAGTTAGCCTCAGAAACGGATTTTGACGGATGGCGTAAAGCCTCGCGCTTATTGTTACAAAATAAGATTAAACCGTGCCATATTGCTTGGCGGGCACCCTCTACGCCGATTTCGTTGCTAGATAGCACCTATGCCGCCCTCTCTTCCTTATCGGCGACGGGTCTTTCTCCAAAGGTCCCCTCCACTTTCCCCGATATTGCAGAGCGCGTTATTTGTCATTCTGATCCGGAACGGTTCGCGCGGCTTTATGGTTTACTCTTCTCAATGCAAACCCAATCTAAATTGTTGAATAAAGGCCACGACCCAAACGTAATGTGGCTACAAAATTGCGACAAGGCGGTGCGAAGGGACCGTCATAAAATGCATGCTTTTGTCCGGTTTCGAAAAGTCGGTGAAGGACGTTTCAAACGTGAACAATTCGCGGCGTGGTTTGAACCCACCCATTATATTACTGAATTGGCGGCCCCCTTTTTCATGCGGCGTTTCCCAAATATGGACTGGGTCATTGTGACGCCGCACCGCTCTGCCATATGGGACGGGCGCACTTTACGTTTCACAGCAGGCGGACAAAAGGCAGATGTTCCCGATTCTGACGCGGTTGAGGAGCAATGGAAAACCTATTTCAAGTCCATCTTCAATCCTGCCCGTTTAAAAGTTCAGGCCATGACATCAGAAATGCCCAAAAAGTATTGGAAAAACCTGCCCGAGGCGGTGCTTATCCCTGATCTTATTTCTTCAGCGAAAGAGCGAGAGCAGGATATGAGAGACAATGCGGTCACCGCCGCTCATCCGCTTGCAGCGAAACTTTCACAACGAAAACGGTCTGAAATCAAATGAGAGATTTGACCTTTACACTCATCACCGCTTTGGGCACGATTTAGTTATGGATATTTTAACGCTTATTATCTCGGTACTGGTCGGTTATTTCTTAGGAGCGATACCGTTTGGCTTGTTATTAGCCAAAGCCACTGGACAAGGTGATATTCGCAAAATCGGCTCTGGCAATATCGGCGCCACAAATGTATTGCGGACGGGGCGTAAGGACATAGCGGCATTAACCTTGGTCTTAGATGCGGCCAAAGCGGCTGTAGCGGGGTTAGCCATTGCCCATTTCTATGGTCAGCCCTTTGGATATATCGCGGCGGCTTCGGCATTATTAGGACATTGCTATCCCGTATGGCTCGGCTTTAAAGGCGGTAAGGGTGTCGCCACATTCTTCGGCGGTTTGTTTGCCCTCGTCTGGCAAATCGGCCTATTCGCGGGGATTGTATGGTTGGCGACGGCATTTATAACCCGTTTGTCATCTCTTGGGGCTTTGGTTGCCTGCGTTCTGTCCTCCATCCTTGCTTGGTTTATTTCGCCCTTCGCGGCTGCCGTTATGGTTAGCTTTATGGCTTTCGTTATTTTGATCCGACATCAAGAGAACATAACCCGTTTATTGAAAGGTGAGGAAAGCAAGATTGGGCAAAAGAAAAAGTGAGTCCGCCTCGCAATCAAACAGTCCTTAGCTTCTCGGAAAAGCGGGATTGGTTGCGGCTGACGCGGACGCAAACCATCGGCCCTGTTGCCTTTCGGGATTTAATAAATCGATACGGGACTGCGAGCGCAGCCTTAGAAGCCCTCCCCTCCCTCATAAAAAAGAAAAATATTCGCCCGCCTGAAATTGAGCAGGCCGAAGCGGAAATGGAAGCCAGTGAAAACCTCGGCATTCATATGATTGCAGCGTGTGAGCCCGATTACCCGGCCTATCTTCGGGCTATCAATCCGCCGCCGCCATTAATTTCTGTGTGGGGACGGAAGGCATTATTATCGGGCAACTGCATTGCGATCATCGGCTCTCGGAATGCCTCGGCTAACGGACAACGCTTTGCCGCCAATATTGCGGCCGAATTAGGCGAAGCAGGCCTTACTGTGGTCTCAGGATTGGCGCGCGGCATTGATGCCTGCGCTCACCGCGCCGCATTAGAAACGGGAACGGTCGGTGTTTTGGGCGGCGGTGTGGACCATATCTATCCCCGTCAAAATGAAGACCTGCATTTATTGATGCGCGAACAAGGTGCGCTCGTGAGCGAAAGCCCGCTCGGCTACAGAGCCTCGGCGAGAGATTTTCCGCGGCGCAATCGTATCATTTCCGGCCTGTGCCGCGGCGTTGTTGTTATCGAAGCGGCCGAACGGTCAGGCACACTTATTACCGCGCGCTACGCCGCCGAACAAGGGCGTGAGGTCATGGCCGCTCCCGGCTCTCCTCTCGACCCGCGCACAAAAGGCTGCAACCGCCTTATCCGCCAAGGCGCGGCGCTTATCGAAAATGCGCAAGACATATTGGAGTGCCTCGAAACATTGTCTCAATCGCAAATGCTCGAGAATGAAGAGGTTTATAACGCTCCTGCATTCGATTGGGAAAATGCAGCCCCGTCCATAGAGAAGGCCAAGTCAAAAATTCTAACTTTGCTATCACCGACACCGTGTCACCGTGATGACATCATCCGCGCCAGTGACCTGCCTGTGCCCCTTATCAGCGCCGCCTTGCTAGAATTGGAACTCAACGCGGATATTGCGGTCGAAGCTGATGGACGTGTCGCTACGCTCTCATAAATTATTATGCGCTCAACACCCTTTCCACCTCTAAAGTCACGCCGTCCAAAGCCTTGTTAAGCTCCGGCAGATCCGCGGCGTGAGATAAGTCCGCGAGTTCTAACACAATCTCTTGAATATAATGTAGCAAGCTTAATTGCTCAGTTTTCAATGTGTTCCTCCCCTTTTCATTAGCTTTTACAATCTTCGGAGAAATGACCATGCGACCCTCATATGTGATGTGTTTATTTATATTGCATAAAACATAAATTAAACTCAAGCGTGTTTTCTCAGCAATAACACCATAGGGTGTAGTTTTCATTATTCCACAGAACGGCGAGTTGACATTGTAATTCTCACAGACCAAATGAGCGCCGCTATCGCCCGTGATTTCAGAGCGGACGGATAAAAAGGTACGCATCGAATGAACCTCGTAATTGTTGAGTCACCGGCCAAGGCCAAGACGATTGAGAAATATTTAGGCAAAGATTACAAAGTCTTGGCTAGCTTTGGTCATATTCGCGACCTCCCCTCGAAAAATGGTTCCGTTGACCCAGAAGATGACTTCGCCATGTCTTGGGCCGTGGACACCAAGGCTAAAAAACGCATTAAAGATATCGAAAATGCATTGGAAAAATCCGACAAACTCATTCTCGCGACCGACCCGGATAGAGAAGGTGAGGCCATTTCTTGGCATTTGCTCGAAGTCCTTTCGAAGAAAAAGGCCTTTAAAGGCAAAGAAGTTGAGCGTGTCGCGTTCAATGCCATTACAAAAAAATCCGTCACTGAGGCCATTGCCCAGCCGCGCAAACTCGACATGGAATTGGTCGAAGCCTATCTGGCGCGCCGCGCCTTAGACTATCTGGTAGGCTTTACGCTCTCGCCTGTGCTGTGGCGTAAGCTGCCCGGCTCCCGCTCGGCCGGACGTGTGCAATCTGTTGCTCTGCGCATCATATGCGAACGCGAGACAGAGATTGAAAATTTCAACCCGCAAGAATATTGGACGGTCGAAGGTCTGGTTAAGTCGGGCACCGGTCAATTCCCTGCCCGTTTGGTTGCCCTGAACGGCGGCAAGCTCGACAAATTCTCTTTGAATAATGAAGAGTTGGCGATGAAAGCCAAAGCCGCCGTAGAGGCCGCAAACCTGTCCATTGAAAAAGTGGAAGCCAAACCGCTAACGCGTAATCCACAAGCGCCTTTCACAACCTCCACCATGCAACAGGAAGCCTCTCGCAAGCTCGGTTTCTCGGCCAGTCAAACCATGCAAACCGCGCAGCGTCTTTACGAGGGCATCGATATTGGCGGTGAAACTACCGGTCTGATTACCTATATGCGAACCGATGGTGTCTCGATGATTGGTGAAGCCATTAGCGACTGCCGCGCCTCAATCGCCTCTAATTACGGCGACAATTATCTGCCTGGCCAACACCGCGTCTACAAATCCAAAGCGAAAAACGCCCAAGAGGCGCATGAAGCTATCCGCCCGACGAGTTTTGCCCGTACCCCTGACAGCCTGCGCTTGCAGGGCGATCAAAAACGCTTGTATGAATTGATTTGGAAACGCGCCATGGCGAGCCAAATGGCGTCTGCCAAACTGGAACGCACAACCATTACAATATCGGATAAAAAAACGGTTGAGTTGCGGGCCACGGGTCAAGTCGTGCGTTTTGACGGTTTCCTGAAACTTTATGAAGAAAGCCAGCCAAAAAAATCTGAAGGTGATGAAGCGGATACAACCCTGCCATCTGTGACAGCCGGCGATGCTGCGAAAGCCTCCGAGATTAAGGCTGACCAGCACTTCACCCAGCCCCCGCCGCGTTATTCCGAAGCCTCTCTCGTCAAGACGATGGAAGAGATGGGTATTGGACGCCCCTCTACTTATGCTTCCATTTTGAAAGTCTTGCAGGACCGGGGTTATGTCGAGCTGGAGAAGAGACGATTTACGCCGGCTGATAAAGGTCGTTTGCTGACCTCTTTTCTTGAGAATTTTTTCGGTAAATATGTGCAGTATAATTATACCGCTGACCTCGAAGAACGGCTCGATCTCGTCTCCGCGGGCGAATTGGGATATAAAAAACTCTTGAGTGATTTCTGGAATGAGTTTTCTGCCAGTATTGACGAGACAAAAAGCCTGCGCGTGACACATGTGCTCGACGCGCTGAACGATGCCCTGCGTCCGCTCGTTTTCCCCGATAATGAAGAAGGCACCGATCCACGCAAATGTCCGAAATGCGACGATGGGCAGCTGTCTTTGAAACTTGGTAAATTTGGCGCGTTCGTAGGCTGCTCCAACTACCCTGATTGTAAAATGACTCGCCCCTTTGGTCAAAGCGCCGGCATGAGCGAAGAGACCGAAGATAAAATCCTCGGCCAACATCCTGAAACCGAAAAAGACATCGTGCTGAAAACAGGACGTTTCGGCCCTTATGTCGAAATGGAAACCGAGAAAAAGCCGAAACGAACAAGCCTTCCCAAAACATGGGATTACGATACGATTGACCTTGAGAAAGGTCTACGCCTCATCAATTTGCCGCGTAAAATCGGCTCTCACCCCGAGGACGGCAATCAAATCGCCGCTGCTCTGGGGCGTTTTGGCCCCTATATCAAACATAATACCACCTATGTGAGCCTCAAAGACCCCGAAGATATGTTCGAGATTGGCATGAACCGCGCCGTCGAAATGATTGCGGAAAAGCGCGCCAACCCAGGGCGAAGCCGCGGCGGTAAAGTCGTCAAAGACCTCGGCAAACACCCCTCCACTGAAAAACCTATTGTGATTATGGAAGGCCGCTACGGCCCCTATGTGAAATACGAAAAAATCAACGCGACCATCCCCAAAGGCCAAGACCCGCAAGAGGTCAATATCGACATGGCGCTAGAATATATCGCCGAGAAAGAAGCTAAAGGCGGGAAGAAAAAAACTACGCGCAAAAAAGCTCCGGCGAAAAAGAAAACAGCAGCTAAAAAGAAACCTGCGGCCAAGAAGAAGCCCGCTGCGAAGAAGACGACAACGAAGAAGACGACAGCGAAAGACACTTAAGACATTGCCGGCACTCTATTTTTCATTCTGCGCAAAGCCGCGGAATAAGAAATTCTATTCTGGGTAAGCGTTTTCTTCTTACCATTGCATCGTCACCTGCAATCGCCGTCGTAAAACCTAATGATTAGACAACAAATCACGGTGTTGCGAGAGCGCCCTAATGGCGAGGTCTTGCGACGTTTTCAAACCAAAGCAGGATTCCGTGTGTTTTATGAAAAACATACGGGATTATATTATCTTGACTATCCGGTAGTGAGATTTTTCGGCGCTCTTGAAATTGCGCTAAAAATCGTAGTCTTGCCCATAATTCTTATCATCGTCCTTATTACCAGTATTAAAGATGATATGAAATTCTCTCGAAAAAGTAGGGAGTAATTGCTCAGATTAAAGGCTTAAACGCGGAAGGGATGGCTCAATAAATACGATGATAGCAGCCACCATACTCACGACCAAATAGGCTAATCCATAATCGCGTAATCTGAACTTCATGTGCCGTCCGGCAAATATTGTCAGGCCCAATAGAAACGCGATGACGAGGATATGTAGCGTCCAAGTGCCAAGCCCCAAATACTCGCTGACGCGGGCTTCGTCATTTGGAATGATGAAACTCATCAACCCTGCGATAAACCGCATCATTAGAGCCGAAAACAAAAAAGTGAAAGCAATAAGAGACTTGGATTTGCGGACAATCACGAATGCGATAACGCCTTGTAAAACGGTGAATATCGGCCCGGAAATAGAAACGATCTGAGCATGTGCGCCGGATTGATATTCACCTTCCGCGAGCCCCGCGCTGTTAATATTGACCCACATATTATAGCCTAAAAGCTCCCCTGTTAGCCAATGCGCGCCTTCATGAAGTATAAAGGTCGTAATCCCAGCGAGAAAGAAGAGAACTATGAAACGCAAAGCCATGGATGCTTATTCAAGTGCTTTAAGTGATTTTTTGGCCAAGTCCAAACCGTTCACATCGACGGCTTTTTGAAGGGATAGTTTCGCAGCGTCTTTATCCCCTATTCGCGCTTGCATTTCGCCCAGACGGTAATGCGCATGGGCTTCAAACCCTTTACTGTGGCCCCCTGCAGCAATGAATGTCTGCATAGCCGCAATGCCTGTCTCGGTTTCCATATCGCCGACATGGGCGGCTTTACCCAGAACATATTGGCAGCTCATATTCTCGGGTTTAACAGCAACGCAGCTTTGTGCCGTTTTGAACGCCTCAACATAGGCCTCTTGCTCAAAAAACATATTTGTTTTGGCAAGATAGGCTCCGGCATGGCTTTTATCCTCGGCTATGGCCTTCTCTAGATAGGCTTTCGCCCCATCCATATCTTTCTCGGCACGACTGACCCGCGCTTGATACACATAACGTTCCGCCGGTGTGATATTTTTAAAACCTTTTATAAGCTCGCGAGCTTTATCTTTGTCGCCGCCTACCATGCCGGGGGCTTGTAGGTGGAAGCCAATCAAATCTCCGCGTGCCTCATCATTTTCGGGTTTTAATTCAACAGACCGCTCCATACTTTTGCGCAAATTTACGGCAAGTCCGCGCTTCTTGAGCATACCGACTTGGTCAATGCGGTTGCCATAAGCCTTGACCAAAAGTTGGTTCGTTTGGAAATTATCTTCGCCATTTTCTTTTGCGGATTTCAGAACTTTAATCGCGGCTTTGTAGTCGTCCTTTTCTATCAAAGCGTTCGCTTTTTGATGCGCTTCGGACATAATCTCTGAGGCCATAACGGCTTCATCTTGCGCATAGGCAGAAAGAGGAGTCGCGGAAAACGCCAAGAGTGCCACCAAACAGACCGCTGTGAGACGACCCTTTTCCAAGTTAATCAATTTCATGCTTCACCCAACTTACATTTCCTACTCGGATTATGAATATCAGTGAATTCATTGTAAATCAACTATTATTTATTGATAATCAATATGATTGACGTTTCATACAGCGTTTATACCGACCAACGGGTCTCTCTTTATTCTGTTTGGGCCGTGTAAATTCACAGCCGAAGTGCGATGACAGACCCGCCCGACCCTGCTATGTGCGCCGCAATGACACTTTCCCGAAAATCAGTCTTAGACGCCATTGCGGCCCAACCCGATCACTTTGACAATAAAGCCCTCGCCCGAAAGCTGAAAGTCAAAGGGCCGGAACGGCGTGACCTGCGCTCTATCCTGCGTGAATTAGAAGAAGATGGCCTCATCTTGAAATCTGATCGGAAAACTTATCGCGAGGCGGACGCCCTGCCCGGCGTTATGGTTATACAAGTCATGAAAATTGACGAACACGGCGATATGATTGGCGTGCCGGAAACGTTTAAAGGCGAAGGCAACCCGCCGCAACTTATCGTACGCGAAGGCCCTATTTCTAAGAAATCCAAGGGCCATAAAGCAGCCGAAATGAGCGTGGGCGGACGGGCGCTGTGCCGCATTAAAAAACGCGATGACGGAACACTCATTGCGCAAGTGATGAAAAAACTCGGCTCCGGCCCGTCAGAGCATTTAGGTGTACTCTATGAAGGTGGACGCGGTTGGCGCATTAAACCCGTCAGTAAAAAAGCGCGTGATGAGTATAAGCCTGTGCGTCTTCCGGATGGCGCAGCCAATAACGACCTCGTCTTTTTCCGCTCGACCCGCCGCAATAAAGGCGACCTCCGACTGGCCGAAATTACGCGCACCATAGGCTCTGCGGATGGCGGTAAGGCCGCGTCTTTAATTTCTCTGCACGAAAATGAAATTCCAATGGGTTTCAGCGACGACGTCATTAAAGAAGCCAAGAGCTTGAAACTGCCAAAGCTCGCAGGCGCGCGTGAAGATTTACGCCACCTCCCTCTTGTCACGATTGATCCCGTCGATGCGAAAGACTTTGACGATGCGGTTCTCGCTCATCCTGATGAGAACCCGAAAAACAAAGGCGGCTGGGTTATCTGGGTCGCGATTGCCGATGTGGCGGCTTTTGTGACGCCTGGTTCTGAACTGGATAAATCAGCACGCGACAAAGGGAATTCCGTCTATTTACCCGATCGCGTCGAGCCTATGCTACCGCATGAGCTATCCTCTGACCTCTGCTCGCTAAGGCCTAATGAAGATCGTGCCTGTATGGCCGTGCGCATGGTCTTTGATAAAAAAGGGCATAAACTCTCCCACAAATTCCATAGAGGCTTAATGCGCTCGCATGCGCGGCTGACCTATGCGCAGGCGCAAGACGGCTTTATGGGCAGCCCCGGCAAAGCGGCAGAACCCGTCTTGGACGTATTGCAAAACCTCTATGCGGCTTACGGCGTTTTGAAAAAGGCCCGCGCCGAGCGTGAGCCGCTAGCAATCGATCTGCCCGAACGCCGTGTGCATGTGAATGAGAAGGGCGAAGTCACAGCGGTGACGGTGCGGGAACGGTTTGACGCGCATAAGCTCATCGAAGAATTTATGGTACAGGCGAATGTCGCGGCCGCTGAAGCACTCTCCAAGAAAAACGTGCAAACCATCATCCGGCTCCATGAAGCACCTGATAGAGATAAGCTACAAGGCTTGATAGACTTCCTTCCCGCCTTAGATTTGAAATTCACCTTATCGGAACGGGTCACGCCGAAACGCTTTAACCGCCTGTTGAAACAGGCCGAAGAAAAGGATTTGTCTGAAACGGTCGGTATGGCTGTGCTCCGCTCCCAATCTCAAGCTGTTTACTCTGCCGAAGGGTCGGGCCATTTCGGCCTCAACCTTTATCATTATGCCCATTTCACCTCTCCCATTCGGCGCTATGCTGATTTGGTTGTCCATCGTGCACTTATAAAAACCTTTGCATTGGGCGAGGACGGGACAACACAAGAAGAAGCCTCGCGCTTGAAAGAAATTGCAGAATATATCTCTTCGACTGAACGCCGCGCAATGGTCGCCGAACGAGACGCCAAAGACCGCTATATCGCCGCCTATCTGGAGAAACATGTCGGCGCAGAATTTGACGCCCGCATTACGGGCGTCACGAAATTCGGTCTGTTCATTACCTTGGACGAAACAGGGGCAGATGGCCTCATCCCCGCCCGCAGTTTGGGGCAGGAGTATTATGCCTTTGATGAGAAGAAAAAGGCGCTGACAGGCGTGGAAAGCGGCGCGTCATTTAAATTCGGACGCCAAATACGCGCTCGCCTCCAAGAAGCGACCCCAGTCACAGGTGGACTTGTCTTTGAGATGCTGTCCAAGGGCGAGCCCGGCAAAGCCCCCAAGCGTAACCCTCGGAGCGGAAACCACCGTTCACGCGGAAGCAAGCATAAGCGGCGCAGGCGGTAACACCGTGATAATTGAGTATAAAGATGACTGAATATGACAAAGTAAATTTCCCGGTCTCTCAGACCCATTTGACGCGCGGTGAAAAAGACAGGCGCGCAGAGATGACCCATGCGCCTCGCCCGCGCATTGCCGCCACGATTGTTTTGACAGTCGGTGACAAGAAAAACCCACGAATCCTCATGGGGCAGCGGTCTAAACGCCATGACTTTATGCCCAGCGTCTATGTATTTCCGGGCGGACGGGTGGACCGTGCAGACAGCTACGCCAAATATGCCGGCAACCTCAGCCCCCGTTCAGAACGTATCCTCAAAGCCGCTTTTACGCCCCGCAAAGCTCGCGCCGTGGTTCTGGCTGCTGTACGGGAAACTTGGGAAGAAACGGGATTATTACTCGGACAGCCTATCAAAGACAATGACCGCAACCTTAATCATGCCAGCTATGATGCGTTCCGATTAGCCAAGCAACGCCCTGATATTTCTCGTATCGAAGTCTTTGGCCGCGCCATCACGCCGCCCCACCGCCATAAACGCTTTGATGCTTGGTTTTTTCACAAACATCTCGGCGATATTGCGCCGCCTGCTATCTCGGACAGCGTTGAATTGCTCAACGTCGGATGGTTTACTTTTGATGAGATTAAAGAGTTAGAGCAACAACGCGCCACGACAATGATGCTGCGTGTTTTGCGCGATTATCTGAGCCATGACCGCCCGCCTGATAGCGTGTTCCAGTCCAAAGCCGTGCGCGGTCAAATTCGCGCCACACAATTTCCGGCCTAGGTTACTTTGTTTTGACGCACATTAATGAATCGGCATATTAGGCAACACATAATCACTGAGCAGAACCAATAGCTGTCCCAGCAAGCAACCAAAAACTCAAACTGGTTTCTGC